>NZ_CADFEH010000011.1:0-192194 GCF_902833155.1 Burkholderia sp. BCC1047
TATGGGTGTTCATCCGGCTGGGTTCCTGGAAGGTTGGGTGTTTGGCGACTTCCAGTCTCCCAGACTCAGTCCGGATGAACCATCGATACAACCTATTGAAGCTTCACAGCTAGCCGCGTCGAGCGACCGGACTGCCGGGCATCGGAATCCCGGCGCGATAGACGACGGTGGCGAGTGCCGCGGCGACTGCGGCCTCGGCCATCAGCACGGCGACGGCGGCGCCCCGCTCGGCGAAATACCTGGCGAGCACGGGCACCAGCACGATGTTCAGAATGCCCGACGACATCAGGATTCGCGTGAATGCCGACTTCATTCCGAGCGGCAGCATCGTCTGCACACCGAACAGGTCGGTCATGCCGGCCATGAACGGAATGAAGGCCATCCAGCGCAGCACCTGGACCGTCGGTTCGTACGAAGGGCCATACAGGATTCGCACGGCGAGCGGCGCGCCGAAGAAAATCGCGAGCGAGATGCCGAGCACCATCGCGACCTGCACGACGAACAGCTTGCGCAGGAACGAGAACGCGTCGTTGCGCGCGTGCCGCATCAGGTAGCTGATGCGCGGATAGGTGGCGGCCTTCAGCGGCTGCAGCATGCTGAGCGCCGCGCGGATCAGCTTGTCGCCGGCGGCGAAGTAGCCGGCCGCGACGTTGCCCGAGACGAAGCCGAGCAGCACGGTGTTGGTCGACGCGTAGAACGCGATCGACGTCGACGCCAGAAACACCTGCCAGCCGCCTTTCAGCGATTCGGCGATGTCGGCCGCGCCGACGCGCACGAAGTCGATTTCACGGTTGAGGTACAGATAGGCCGCCAACGCGATCGCGGACAGCGTCGGCACCGCTGCGTTGACGATCATCGCGCGGTCGATGTCCGCCGGGCTGTGCACGAGCGCGAACATGGCCGGCAGGCTCAGGATGCGCCCGACGAACAGGATCATGCTGAGCGCGCGCAGCTTTTCCATTCCCTGGAAATACCAGCCCGGCGTGAACGCCACGCCGGCGACCATCCCGAACCCGATCAGCAGCAGGTCGCGGTCTTCGCCGAAGCGCTCGACCGCAAAGGTCAGCGCGACGAGCACGACGAAGCAGATCACCGCGATGCCGATCTGCGCGTAGAGCGTCGCCCAGAAGATGCGCGAGCGTTCGGCGCGGTTGTCGCGCGCGAGCGCGATGCGCGGCGTGGCGGTCAGGTCGAAGCTGTAGCTCGTGCAGTTGGTGAGATACGCGATGACGGCGAGCGAGAACGCGAGCTGCCCGTAGCCTTCGGGGCCGAGGGCGTGCGTCAGCAGCGGTGCGATCAGCAGCGGCACGGCGTACATCGAAATCTGCAGCGTCAGCAGCAGCAGGAAATTCTTCTTGAGGTTTGACATTCGCTCGGTCGGCGCCGTGAGTGTCGCGGTGCGGCCGCATGGGGCCGTGGTGCGCGCGTGCATCCGGTCGGCGCTGACCCGGGTTGCATGGGTGGGTGGCGCATCCGGCGTCGCCGGGCACGGCCACATCACATCGTATGGCGGCCATGATACGGGCCGCGCGGGACGACTATGTTCGCGAGCCTACCGTTCGCGGATTCCGTTCGTGCGCGCGGCATGAGTCCCGACACCGCGCGCGTCGTCGTGCGTTGTCGTCTCGCGACAGCGATGAATCTATTTGTAAGCTGCCGCACCGAAGGACGCTCGAACCGGGTGCTTTAATCGATCGCACTGTTTTGGTTCACGGTGCAAACCGCCCGACGATGCCTCGGGCACGCAACATCACCTCCCGCGGGCATGGGGAGCAGGGCAACGCATGGAACCGGGCGGGCCGCGCAGGGGCGCGGCGGGGGCCGCTGCCGCGCGTTCATCGACGAGTCGCACGATCGTGGATCGTTCGTTCCGGTGGAGCGGCCCGAACGCGTGTCGGCGTCCGATAAAAATACCGATCCGAGGAGTACCGATTGAAGCCGATTACGTTCGGCAGCTGCGTGGGGTGGCTGCACGAAGGACAGACGACACAAGGTGTGATCCTGTGCGAATCGCTGGGACACGAGGCATCGTGGACGCACAAGCTCATGCGGGCGATCGCCGAGCGCCTTGCCCGCGACGGCGTCACGGTGTTGCGATTCAACTATCCGTGCACCGGCGATTCCGCGGGTGACGACCGTGACGCCGATCGGTACGCCGCGACCGTCGGCAGCATTCACGATGCGATCGATCTGCTGCGCGACCAGGTCGGTGTCGCATCGCTGACGCTCGTCGGAATCCGCGCGGGCGCGCTGTTCGCGATGCTGGCCGCCGCGGGCGACGGGCAGCACCCGTCGCCGCGCGTCGACGCATTGGTGGCGCTCGCGCCGGCCGTGCGCGGACGCGCTTACCTTCGCGAGCTGTCGTTCGTGCATCGCCAGTGGCTCGACGTCACGTCGCCTGCGATTCGCATCGCCCATCGTGACGAGCCCTGCATGAACGTGCTCGGGCACCGCTTTCCGGACGATTTCGTCGCCGCGTTGAAGGCGGTCGATCTGTGCGACGTCGTGCGCGATGCGCCGAGGCTGCCTCGCGCGATGCTGCTGATTCAGCCCGATCAGGACGGACCTGCGTTGCGCGATGCGCTGCTCGCGCGGGGTGTGAACGTGGCGGCCGATCCGTTCCGCGAATGGTCGACGACGATGCTGGACGGTACGCGCTCGCGCCTGCCGCTGGCCGCCATCGACACGCTCGCGCGCTGGATCGGCGAATGCGTGCCGCGCACGGCCGCCGGCGTCGACCCGATGTGGCGGCATGATCCACCCTGGAACGGCGAATCGGCCGCCGCGCTCGACATGACCGACATGACCGAGCAGGTCGTCGCGGTCGGGCCGGACCGGTTGGTCGGCGTACTGTGCCGTCCCGCCGATACGGGGCCGGCGAATCCCGCCGCTCCGGCGCTCGTGATCGCGAACACGTCGACGAATCCGCGAAGCGGCGAAGGGCGCTTCAGCGTGCGCCTCGCGCGGACGCTCGCACGCGCCGGCGTCACGACGCTGCGGATCGACGTGAACGGCGTCGGCGACAGCGGCGCGGCCGCGCTCGACGACCAGTCATGCGTCGTGTATTCGGCGCAATCGAGCGACGACGTGGCGGCCGCCGCCGACTGGCTGCGTGCGCTCGGCCATCCTGACGTGGTCGCGGCCGGCATCTGTTCCGGCGCCTATGCGGCATTGCATGCGGCCGTGAAGACGCCGTCGCTCGGCGGCGTGATCGCGATAAACCTGGCGCGCTTCGTGTGGCCGGCCGGGCTCTCGCTCGACGCGGTACAGAAGCAGCGGAACAACTCGGTGCGCGGCTACTGGCTGTCGGTGCGCGACTGGCAGAAGTGGAAACGCCTCGTGCGCGAACGGCGCGATTTGCGGCCGATCGCGCGCGCCGTCGCCGCCAATGCGATCGCGCGAGTCAGCGTGCCGGTGAAGGAGGCGGCCGCGCGCGTCGGCTGGAAGCCGCGCGCCGGCACCCCACGCGGCGTGATGCACGTGCTTGCGCAACGCAATGTCCGCACGACCCTGGTATATGGCGCGCTCGATCCCGGCATCGACGATGTCCGGCGCCACTTCGGCGCGATCGAGCACGCCTTCAGATGCTCGCGTCACGTGCGGCTGCACCTCGAGCCGCAGGTCGATCACGCTGTGTACGGCGCGGTCGGCACGGACATCGTGATCGAGCGGTGCTTGCAGGCGCTCGGCCGCGACTTGATGAGGCCGGCCGTGCACGTTGCCGATCCCGTCGCGCGTGAAGCGGCTGCGGGATCGTACGCAAACGTATCGGTCGGCAGCCCGTGATGCGCGCGGTGCCGCATGCGTCGGCGCTTTGGGGCGCGATCCACGCTTCGTATGAAGATCGACGTTCGGTGGGGTCGCTCACAGACGCGCCGTTCGCCGTGGTGTCCAATCCCTTATCGATGCATGCACGGTCGTGCCGCGGCATGACCGGCCGGGACGGGTCAGTCGCGATCGCCCGGCTCCGCATAGGGTGATTTCGCGTAGGGCGATGCGTACAACGTGTCGCTGCGCCATACGTCGTCGGCGGGCGCATGGGCGACCTGCGCGCGATGTGGCCGCGTCGGCACGAGCGGCCGGCGCAACGCGATGCGGGCCCGCGTGTCGGGCTGGACGGCGGCGCTCGCGGCTGAACGAGCGATCGCGGGTGCTGTTGCCGCAGATGCAGCCGCGGACGCAGTCGCGGCGGGTTCGGCGGCCGCGCTCGCGCCGGCGGCTTGCGCCGAGCGTTGTGGCGGCACCGGCGCAACGAGCGTCGACGACGCGAAGGGCGCTGTGTCGGCAGGCATGCCGGACAGCGTTTGCGCACCGGCGGTACAGAGGAAGCCGGTCGACACGATGCAGACGAACGGCGCAAGCGACGAAGAGAAGTTCATGACGGATCGTACGGAATGACGTGCGGTGAAGAGGGTGGTGCGGCTGCAAGCTGCAATGCAAGCCGCGCTGGGCAAGCGTAATGCCGGAATTCGCCGCGTTCGGCGGGTTACCGCACAGTTTTGGAAGGACACCATGTCAATCACCACGCAACCGGAATCGACGCGCGGCACGCCGCGGCCCGGCGCCCGTCGCGCACCGTGGCTGTCGCGCATGGCGATCGTGGCGGCCGCATGCGCGCTGAGCGCATGTGCGCTGTCGCCGGGCATGACTTACCGCGCGCCGGCGGAGCGCGACGCGAATGCGCGCGTGAGCGCCGACGCATCGGGTTCGGGCGGCCTCGACGGCGTGCAGAACGTGTCGAGCGAGGATCTGATCGAGATCACGCCGGCATTCGTCGCCCAGCACCAGGCGGGGCGGTCGGCCAATGTCGACGCGGAGATCCGCCGGCTGTTCGGCAAGCCGACGCCGTACACGATCGGCCCCGGCGACGTGCTGGGCATCGTCGTATGGGACCACCCCGAATTGAACCTGCCGACGACACAGACGCTCGGCGGCGGCGATGGCGTCGGCGCCAGCTCGGTCGCGACGGGCTATACGGTCGACGCGACCGGCAACGTTCAGTTCGCGTACGCGGGCCTCGTGCACGTGGCGGGATTGACCGAGGCACAGGCGCGCGCGCTGCTGACGAAGCGGCTCGGCGAATACGTGCGCAAGCCGCAGCTCGCGCTGCGCGTGCAGAGCTACCGCAGCAAGCGGGTCTATCTCGACGGCGAGGTGCGCACGCCGGGCCTGCAGATCGTCAACGACATGCCGATGACGCTGCCCGAGGCGATCGACCGCGCGGGCGGTTTCACCCCGACGGCGGATCGGTCGCAGGTCTCGGTGACGCGCGGCGACACGACCGTGAACGTGAGCCTGCCTGCCCTGATCGCGGCGGGCGTGAATCCGTCGAACATCCTGTTGCGCGACGGCGATCTCGTGCGCGTGCGTGCGGCGAGCGACGCGAAGGTATTCGTGCTCGGCGAGGTATCGCGGCCCGCGACGCTGACGTTGACCGACGGCCGGATGAGCCTCGGCGAAGCGCTCGGCGACACGGGCGGCGTGAGTCAGTACACGTCGGATGCGCGCCAGGTGTTCGTCGTGCGCCGCGGCCCCGACAATCGCCCGCGGGTGTACCACCTCGACGGCAGCTCGCCCGCGTCGTTCGCGCTCGCCGACCAGTTTCCGCTCGAGCGGCGCGACGTCGTGTTCGTCGATGCGTCGTCGCTGGTGCGCTGGAGCCGCGTCGTGAACCTGCTGATTCCGTCGTCCGCGCAAGGTGCGCTGACGGCGAAAGCCATTTCGCCGTGATGCCCGAGGCGGATTTCGTGACCGCGACCGTGCGTCGCGCCATACGGGACTGATGCTGTATGAACACTTCGACCCTGCCTGACCCGCACAGCGGGCGCATTCTGCGGCCGTCCTATCCGGTGCGCCGCTACTGGAGCATGCTGTATGGCGGCCGGCGACTGATCGTCTGCACGGCGCTCGCGGGCGCGCTCGCGGGTGGCCTATATGCGCTGTTCGCGGCCCCCGTTTACCGCTCCGACATCCTGTTCCAGGTCGAGCAAAGCCAGACCGATTCGAAGCAGACGTCGCCGCCCGGCGATCCGTCGTCGGTGTTCGATCTGAAGACCGATGCATCGACCGAGATCGAGGTGCTCAAATCCCGTGCGGTGCTCGACCGCGCGATCCAGAGCACGAACCTCGCCCTCGACGCACGGCCGCATTACCTGCCGCTGATCGGCTGGCGCTTCGTGAACGCGGCCGACGGGTTGTCGTCGCCGTTGCCGGGCGGATATGTGTATGGCACCGAGCGCATCGACGTGCCGACCTTCGACGTGCCCAAGCGCCTGCTCGGCAAGCGCTTCGCGCTGACCGTCGGCGACGACGGCGCCTACACGCTGCAGCGCACGGGATTTTTCGGCCGGAAAGGACCGGCATGGCAGGGCCGCATCGGCCAGCCGCTGCACGTCGAGACGCCGCAAGGGCCGATCGACGTGTTCGTGCGCGACGTGGCCGGCCAGCCCGGCGCACGCTTCGACCTGACGCGCTACAGCGACGAGGAGGCGACGACGTGGCTGCAGAAGAACGCGCTGATCTCGGAGCGCGGCAAGCAGTCGAACATGATCGGCGTGACGCTCGACGGCATCGATCCCGTGCACGACAGCCGCGTGCTGAACGCGATCGGAGATGCGTATCTGGCGCAGAACACGCAGCGCAAGTCCGAGGCGGCCGACAAGCTGATCCGATACATGGACGGCCAGTTGCCGCAATTGAAGGCGCAGCTGGAAGCGGCGGAGAGCCGCTTCAACGCATTCCGTGCATCGCACGGGACGGTCAATACGAGCGATGAGGCACTGGCATTGCGTCAACAGTCGGTCGACATCGAGACGCGCGTGCAAACGCTGCAGCAGCGGCGCGAGGAACTGCTGACGCGCTTCATGCCGAAGCATCCGGCCATCGTGGCCGTCGATGCGCAGCTCGCCGATGCGCAGCGCTCGCTCGACACGGCCCGCAAGCAGATCCAGCAACTGCCGACCGTCGAGCAGGGCGTGCTGCAACTGCAGCGCGACGTGGCCGTCGACACCGCGCTGTACACGAACCTGCTCAATACGCGCCAGCAGATGGTCCTCGCGCGAGCCAGCAAGACGGGCACCGTGCGGATCGTCGATACGGCGAAGGTCGCCGAGCAACCGATCGGTCCGCATCGCGGGGTCGCGGTGGTCGGCTTGCTGATGGTCGGCCTGCTGGCGGGCGCGGCGATCGTGGTCGCCCGGCAGCGTGTCGTCGGCACGATCGGCGACGCGGAGGAAATCGAGTGGGCGACGGGTTTGCCGGTGTTCGCGACGGTCCCGCACAGCGCCGTCGCGGCACAAGCGGAGCTGCGGTCAAAGGTGCGCCGGCGCGGCCAGCGCATGCTGGCGACGCAGGCCCAGGCCGAGGGGCAGGACGCGGCGCTCGAAAGCCTGCGTAATTTCCGGGCGTCGCTGCAACTGTCGATGCCCGCCGCATCGAATTCCGTCGTGCTGATTTCCGGCCCGACGACGGGCGTCGGCAAGTCGTTCGTCGCGGCCAACATCGCGTCGCTCGTGGGCGCCGCGAAGCGGCGCGTCCTGCTGATCGATGCCGACTTGCGCAAGGGCTCGCTGCACGACCGGTTCCGCTATAGCCGTGCGCCAGGGCTGTCCGACGTGGTGGCGGGCACCCACACGCTCGACGACGCAATCAAGCGCGGCGTCGCACCGGGCCTGGATTTCATCGCGATGGGCAACGTCGTTCCCGATCCGGGCGAACTGCTGCTGCAGCCCGCGCTCGCCGAACTGATCGAGCGGGTCGCGTCTCGCTACGACATGGTCGTGCTCGACGGCCCGCCGTTGCTCCCGGTCGCCGATGCGCTGGTGCTGGGGCGCCTGGCGGGCACCGTGTTCCTCGTCGCGCGGAGCGGCGTGACGACGTTGACGGAACTCGACGAAAGCGCGCGGCGGCTCGAGCACGCGCATATCGGCGTGCGCGGCGTGATCCTGAACGACTACAAGGGCGCGCCGGGACGGTACGACTACGGCTACAACGATGCGAACACGCATCAGGCCACGTCCGGGTTGACGGGGATGATGGCGTCGCGGCAACGGGCGGAACGCCCGTCATGAACCGGCGAGCGGGCAGGGTTGGGGCCGGGCCGCGAGGCCTCGCGACGTTGCGCGGGATGGCGCGCGGGCGCGGTGCGGCGGGCGGTTATACGGGCTACTGGTGGGAAGATCCGGCCCGGCTCGTGCTGATGTTCATCCTGCCGTTGTACGGATTGCTGTCGCTCAGCTTGCTGGGCGACCAGAAGTCGATCGCGCGAATCTATTTCGACGGCTACTACGCGTTCGTCGGCGCGCTGTTCCTGATGGTGGTGGCGGCGACGGCGTGGCTCGCGACGACCGAAGCACGGACGCGGCGCGGGCCGCCGGAAACGCCCGTCGAGGTGCCGCCGCGCGTGCTCGATTGCCTGTTTGCACTCGCGCTGTTCGGCAATCTCGTGATGATGAGCGGGGTCATCGCGCGTCCGGCGCTGCTGCTCGAATTCCTGCACGGACAGGCTACCGCGTACGACATGCTCCAGCAGATCGGTCGGATCACCGGGTTGAGCTCGTTCACGCAGGCGACGGCGCCGTTCGTCGCGCTCTATTTCTACGTGTTCCGAACACCGGTGAAGGGCCTGAACCGCTACAAGATCTACATGGCCGTGCTCGCGGTGCTGACGCTGCTGCGCAGCTTCCTCTTCGCGGAGCGCCTCGCGTTGATCGAAATGGTGATGCCGCTCGCGCTGATGGTCGTGCGGTTCCGGTTGCACGGCCGGTATGCGCGGCTGCTGACGCTCGGGCCGTACGCGGCGATCCCGCTGTTGTTCGCGCTGTTTATCGCGAACGAGTACAACCGTTCATGGGAAGCCTATTACGTCAACATCTACGACAACATCTTCGACTTCGCGCTCGAACGGCTCGGCCTGTACTATTCGACGTCGCTGAACAACGGTGCGGGGATGCTCGCCGTGCTCGGCTGGGGGCAGGGCCATCCGATGTTCACGTTCGATTGGCTGATGCGCTTTCCGGTGATCGGCGCGACGTTCCAGCCGTGGTTCGATTCAAGCGACAGCTTCAACCTGTTTCTGAACAGCTACGCGGACCCGGAATTCAACAATCCGTCCGGGATCTTCGTCCACTTCTATGAATGGGGCTGGTTCGGGCTGCTCGACGCGGCCGTGCTCGGCTGGATGATTGGCCGCAGCTATGCGGGCTGGCGCAGCGGCAACGGATTCTGGTGCTGCGCGCACGCGGTGCTCTACGTGTCACTGATGGAAATCATGCGGACACCGAATCTGTTCAGTGGACGCAATTTCCTGCCGATCGTGCTGCCGATCATCGTGTTCCATTGGTTCGGGAAGCGCCCGGCCGGCGTTGGGCCTTCCGGGCATACCGGATCCGGACGCGGGACGCGCGCCGCGGAAACGAACGAGCGGGACGGCAGTGCAACGGCATAGCAGCTCGCAGGATGTCGTGGCCTCGAGATGATCCTGAAGCTCAAGCGGTACGCGTTCGTACCGCCGTGTCGCGTCCTGGCCACGCCGGGAAGCCGGCAATGTGCGCGAAGCCTGTCCGCAATGCGACCAGATAGACGACGATCGGGATCGCGACACCGGCCAGCGTGCCGAGTACGAGGTGTAAGGCGAGATCGGTGATGCCGGCGCGCATCAGCACGATCCGTACGGCCGCCATCGCGAAGATGTGGGTCAGGTAGATCGGCATCGATGCGCAACCGATTGCCGCCAGCCATGCCGCGCGTGCCGGCTGCGACGCATACCGATGCGCGAGTTGCAGCGTCAGCGCGATGCCCGAGAACGCGGCGGGAAGCGCCCAGATGCTCGTCGCGCCACCGAAGCTGTGAGCGAATACAACTGCGGCGACGAATGCCGTTGCCGTGGCGGCGCATGCGGTTGGCCCGCTGTTGCGCGCGAGCCAGCCGGGCAACGCCTGCGACGCAAGGACGCCCGCCACGAAGAACGGTGCGTTCATCAGCGTGATCGACAGGATGCCCCACTGCGTCGCCGCGCCGAGCACCAGCCCGAGCACCGCGCATCCGGCGAGCCAGCCGCGCGCCCGCGATGGCATGGGTGAACGCGTCGCATTCGGCACGGCCGCCGCGAAAGCCCGGATGCCGAGCATGCAGAGCATCAGCGCGTACAGGAACCAGAACTGTGCGAACGGTCGCCAGCCGATCGCCAGCAGGTCGTCCAGCGTGAACGGATGATTGGTGCCGTGCGACGCCATTGCAATCTGCACGGCGCCCTGCGCGATCGACCACAGCAGGTACGGATACACGATCGTCCTGACCTTCGACCACAAGAAGCCGTCCGGCGCGCGGCGCAGCGAGCTGCAGACGTGCAGGCCGGACAGGAAGAAGAACAACGGCATGTGGAACGTGTAGATCACGTAGTCGTTCCACGCGAATGCCGTGTCGGCCGCGCCTGTCGGCACAAGGTCGGCGGAAACGGCACCGCGCAGCACGTGGCCGTATACGACAAGAATGATTCCCGCGCCGCGGGCGACATCGAGGCTGGTTTCGCGAGCAGTCATGATGAAGGGGCGGTCGGCCCGTCAGGTTCCGCACCGCCGGGATATCGGACAGTCGTTCACTGTATGGCGGGCCGATGCGCAGGACAGTGCGGTGGGCGACAGTGGGTCGTCGTGCAGCCCGACGGATGTCCTACAGCCCCTCGAATATCGCCTTCATCATCTCGGCGCTTCGGCTCCAGCGATACTTCTCCGCGTGCAGGCTTCCCTTGCGTTTGAGCTCGGCCCTGAGTGCGTCGGAATCGAGCAGGCTCCGCAATTTCCGCGCGATGTCGTCCTGCGAATACGGATCGCAGTACAGCGCCGCATCGGCACAGACTTCCGGCAGGGCCGCCGATTTTCCGACTACGACCGGGCAGCCGTAGCGCATTGCCTCGAGAGGCGGTATGCCGAAGCCTTCGTAGATCGACGGATACAGGAAGCATGCGGCGTTCTGATACAGCGCCTTCAATTGTTCGTCGCTGATATAGCCGACGTACTTGACGTTCGGTTCCGCCGCCGCCATGAGGTCCTGTTTGCCGAACACGGTGGTGTTCTGCATCCCGACGATGACGAGATCGACCGACGGATCGTCGATCTGCCTGAACGCCGCGATCAGCCGGCCGAAGTTCTTGGTGGGATTCATGCTGCTGACCGCGAGCACGAACCGGTTCGGTGTCAGCGCATGCGTGTCGAGCACGCTGGTGTCCGGTTCCAGGGTGTCGAGATGATCCGCACCGAGCGGCACGACGCTGATCTTCTCCGCGGCAACCCCGCAGTGATGCGCGAGGCGATCCCGCGAGAAATAGGAGTTGGTCAGCACGCAGACGGAGGTTCGCGCCAGGATCCAGAACATGATCCGGTACCACATGCGAAACGGGCGGGAGAAATGCGCGGGGGTGTCGAATACGGCCGCGTCGTGCATGTAGATGATCTGCTTGCCGATGAAAATGGATGCCGAATTGCTGAGATTGACGATGCGGCCGCGGCGTGCGAACAACGGGAGCACCAGCTGTTCCCACACCACGCCCTTGTAAAAGCCGACTTTGACCGTCTTCGCTCCGCTTACCTCGATGCCCGGCTGCGGAGGCACCAGCACGGTTACCGGATCCTGCGGCTGAAACTGGATCAATGCGGCGATCAGCTCGCGTGCGACGCGTTGCACCCCGGTTGTCTTCTGCGTGGTGAATCGGCCGTTGTATACGAGTGGCTTCGGTTTCTTGAACGAGATCATGTCCATAAGGGGATATCGAAATCAGGCTTTGACGTGATCCGCTGCAACCGGCTTGAACTCGCGCGTGTCGACGCGCGGCTCGTCGGTGCCGAGTCCGTAAAGCGCATGCCATTGCCGGAAGATCGCGCTCATCGAAAACCGCTGAATGGCCCGCTTTCGCGCGGCTTCACCCATCCGCTCGCGAAGCTGCCGATCGTCGCGAAGGGCGCTCACGTACTCGACCATCTCGTCGGCGGTTGACGCGACATAGCCCGTCACACCGTGAATGACCACGTCGCGATTGCCGACAACGTTCGTCACGACGGCCGGAATTCCGGCAACCTGCGCTTCGATCAGCGCGACCGGCATGCCTTCCCAGCGCGAGGTCTGGACATAGATGTCGAGTTCCGACGTCAGCGCCAGCGCGCGTTCGCGGGTTACCCAGCCGCTGCATGCGACGGCCTCGCGCGCGGCGGAATCCGGGATCTCGGCCGCGTTGCCGCCGATCCACAAAAACTCGACGCTGGCGCCGTGCAACATGTCGGCGAGTCGCACGAATGCTTCATGGTTCTTCTGGAACGACGCGCGGCCGCTCATCCCGATCACGACCTTGTGGTCGTCGCGCGTACGGCGGGCCGGAATCTCCGCGACGTTCACGCCGTTTTCCACCAGGACCGCCGATCTTGGCCTGACTTTTCCGTTGATCTCGCCGAGCTCGCTGCCCGAGCACGCGACAATGGTGCCGCCGATGCGCGCCGCGATGCGCTCGAAGCTCAGATAAGCGAACTGCTTGATGGGCGACACGTCGCAGCGCAGGAATGACAGGCCGTGTGGCGAGTAGAGAACCGTTGCATTCGGGGCGGCGATCCGGGCAGCGATACGTCCCAGCACGCCGGCCTTCGACGAGTGCAGATGAATCGCGGTCGGCTTGCAGTCGCGCAGGGTACGGACGAGCGCGTGCACGCTCCGCAGATCCTGCCGGACGTTGACCTCGCGCACCATGTCGACATAGACCAGCTTCACGTCGGGCCGGAACAGCGTCGAGAAATCGGCCGGCGTTTCCGGCCGGATCGCGTGCAGCACCGTCACGTCCACGCCGGCCGCGGCGGCATGGTTGGCGAGATAGGTGAGCATCGACAGCACGCCGCCGCCGAATGCTTCGGCAATATGAACGATCTTTTCTTGGGTCATCTCTCGGTCTGTCGATTCGGTCGCGCTGTTCGTTACCCAGTGCGGCGATGGGGGCGGCGTATCGTCAAGTCGTCAGCGGGCCACGCATACCGTACGTCCGATCAATTACGCATTCCTGATTGATTGATGCACGATCGCCTCCGCCATTGTTTCCGGTCTGTCGGACTTGATCGCGCGAATACGCCACGTGGCGGCGAACATCTACGCGCCACACCTGCATCAACTGGTCCGGACCATTGTGAAGCGCACGCCGCACGCACTCGGTGCGATGGCTAACCGAACAAGCGAATCGGCGGCCGCAGTCGCGTCCGGATGGGATTCATCGCGCGCCGGCGCGTTGGTCGGGCGACTTGCGTACGCGAGCGAGCGGATTGGACAGATAGCGGATCGCGCGATTGCTCAGCGTTGACGAGGGCAGCAAACACGCGAGCGACAACACGGTGACCGCCGCCTTCTTGGCCGGGCGCCAGAACGGGTTGCGCAGCACGGTGTGCCAGTAGCGTCCCGATTCGCACAGGAACCAGCGCCAGCGCCGCGCGAGCGGCGCGCGATACAGCGTGCTCGCGAAGCGCGCCTTCTCGATGGCGAAGTCGAGCGGGGCCATCGGCAGCGCTTCCCGCAACTGCGTACCGGCAAGCGTGCGCAGGATCGACCAGCGGCGTTCGGCCTTCAATGCACCGGTTGCCGCGTCTTCCGAGTTGGCGAGCGCGAGGGCCGGGCCGTCGGCCGCGCTTGCGTTCGACTGCTGGTGCATGCGATAGCCGCCGAGCGTCGCATCGATCATGTGGACGGCGCCGAGCAGCGCGATGCCGTAGATCGCGTAGAAATCGGCGCCATGGAGATTGTCGGCAGTGACGGGCACCGGAAAAATGCGTTTCAGCGCAGCGACCAGGTACGCATTGCCCGATGCAGGCGGCGACGGGTACAGCCAGCCCGCGCGCAACAGGCGGCCGCAATCCGTATCGACCACCGACTGCGGCACGCTCGCGCCGGTTCGCGCGCCATCGTGCGCGATCACGTCGAGCCGGAAATGGACCTTCACGAAATCGCCGGATGCGAACGCGGCGAGCACGCGTGCCGCGGCGTCGGCATAGAGCAGGTCGTCCGCGTCGAGCAGGATGACGTAGCGCGACGTGACGTGCTCCAGCGCGCGGTTGTACGCGGCAACCTGACCGCGATTCTCCTGGAACACCGCGGCAATGCGCTCGCCGTACGAGCGAATGATGTCGCGCGAATCGTCGGTCGACCCGTCGTCGACGATCAGAACGCGGACGCCGTGCGCGGTCTGCGCGAGCGCCGAGTCGATCGCGTCGCGCAGGTACTTGCCGTGGTTGTAGTTGCAGATTGCGATGGTCAGGTCGGTCATGTGCGGAAGTCGGGCGGGCGCGCGGACGATCGGGGTCATGATACGGATCGCGCGGCTGCGCACAGTTCGCGAGCCTACCGTTCGGGAATGCGCGCGCGTATGGCATATCGCGTCGTCGATGCAGTACTGGAGCGCATGGTCTGATGACGCACCGAAGCCGTTCGGAGCCGCTGATCTAATCAAGGTTGGAGCGTCGCCGCTTTCGTCGGCTTGGCGGACAGGCCATGCAGCCGGCCGTCAATACGTGCGGTTCGACGTGCACGAAGACTTGCCAGGGAACGATACGATATGCATGAATTGCAACGCCTGTTGCGCATTGTGGTCGCCGGCATGTGCATGGCGGGCGCGCTATCGTGGCCGGCACTCGCCGCGCCCGCCACCTCCGCAACCCAACCGGCCGCGCTTGATGCGGCGGTACCGGACGCGTACGTGCGTCCGGACCCCGCCGCGGCCGATCAGGGCGACGCGCTGCAACGCGCGCTCGACGCGCTGCGGCCGGGGCAACGGCTCGTATTCGCACCGGGGCGGTATGTCGTCGGCCGGTCGCTCGTCGTGCGGCAGGCACGTGTGGTGCTGACGGGATTCGGCGCGACGCTGATCGCGACAGCGCCGAACGATCAGACGATCGAGTTGCGCGGCAACGGTACGACGCTCGTCGGGTTCCGGCTCACGGGAACCGGCACCACGCGTCTCACGACGCCGGAGTCGACGAAGATCGAGGTAACGGGGCGCGACGTGCAGGTGCTCGACAACATCGTCGACGGCGGCGCGGGCGCGGGCATTTTCGTGTTCGGCGGTGCGGATGTCGCGATCGTCGGCAACGAGGTGCTGTCGACGCTGGCGGACGGCATTCACATGACGCACGGTTCGCACAACGTGCTGGTGCAGGGCAACGTCGTGCGTGGGACGGGCGACGACATGATCGCCGTGGTGAGCTACCAGGCGGAAGGCGTGCTGACCCGCAACGTGATGATTACCGGCAACTCCCTGGAGGGCAACCCGTGGGGCCGTGGCATCACCGTCGTCGGCGGCGCGAACGTGACGATTTCAGACAACATCGTGCGCAACGTGCAGGTCAGCGCCGGGATTCTCGTCGCGCAGGAAGACAGCAACCGCACGGTCGGCTCGTCTGACGTCCGGATCGAGCGCAACGTGATTGCCGATATCCAGACGGCGACAGGTCGGACCGATTCGCGTCCGCTCACGCAGCAAGCGGCGATCGAGGTCAGCACGTGGTCCGGTTCGGTGTCGCGCGTGACCGTGATCGGCAATCGCGTTTCGAATGCGCGATTCGATGGCATTCGGTTGTGGGGCAACGTGTCGGACATACGGCTGGCGGACAATCAGCTGTCGGGGATCGGCGGCATGCCGGTGCGGGTCGGACCTGAACCGGATTGCGCAGCCGGCGCGTCCGCGGGCCCGGCCGCGAACCATCGGGCAAGGGGCGCGCCGTGCACGAGCACGCGCCTGTCTCGGCCGGGCGCGCCCGACGCCGTCGGCGCCGATACGTCACTGCTGCCACGCGTGCGCGAATCCGTCAGACGGGCGCGCTGGTCCCAACGCGGCGCCGATTGATCGTGCGGGGCGCGGCCAACGCGCCGGCGCGATTCGCATGCACCTGTCCGACGCTCGTCGGGCTAACCTGGTTCTCCGGCCGAGAGCGATACGACCGGCGCGGGTTGCGCGGAAGTCGTCCTTGACGATGGCTGAACCGTCCCGACGACCGCCCGCCCGTACTGATCGTCGAACCGCACGATATCGTCCTCGCCGAGATAGTTGCCCGATTGCACCTCGATGATTTCGAGCGGAATCCGACCGGGATTCTCGAGTCGATGCACTTCGCCGACGGCGATATACGTCGATTCGTTCTCGCACAGCAGGAACGTCTCGGCGCCGCGCGTGACCTTCGCGGTGCCGCGCACGACGATCCAGTGCTCGGCACGGTGATAATGCATCTGCAACGACAACTGCCTGCCGGGTTCGACGACGATCCGTTTCACCTGGAAGCGCTCGCCGAAATCGATCGAATCGTAATGGCCCCACGGCCGCTGCACCTTGCGGTGCTCGCTCGCTTGCGGGCGCTGGTCGGTCTTCAGGCGCGCGACGATGTTCTTCACGCGCTGCACGTCGTGCTTGTTCGCGACCAGCACCGCATCGGCCGTCTCGATCACGACGACGTCCTTCATCCCGACGCACGCGATGAGGCGGCCTTCGGAGCGCACGAGGCTGTCCTGCGTATCCTCGAACACGATCGGCCCGCGCGCGACGTTGCCCTGATCGTCCTTCGGCATGATTTCCCAGATCGCGTCCCACGTGCCGACGTCCGACCAGCCGGCCGCGAGCGGCACCACGATGCCTTCGATGCCGAGCTCGCCGTGTTGCGCGAGGCGCTCCATCACCGCATAGTCGATCGAATCCGACGGGCACGCGTCGAAGGCCGCCGCATCGATCCGGAAGAACGGATCGTCGGCGACGCCCGCGCGCCATGCGTTCTCGCAGGCGGCGTGGATGTCCGGCGCGAGCGCGCCGATCGCCTTCAGCCAGACCGATGCGCGCGTGACGAAGATCCCGCTGTTCCACCAGTAATCGCCCGATTGCAGATAGCGTTCGGCCAGCGCCGCATCGGGTTTTTCGACGAAACGCCCAATCGCGTAGCCGCCCTGGCTGCCGTGGCGGCCCGAGCGCGGCTCGCCCACCTGGATGTAGCCGTAGCCCGTCTCCGCGCGGCGCGGCAGCACGCCGAGCGTGACGATCGCGCCTTCCTGCGCATAGCGCGCCGCGCGTGCGATCGCGTCCTGGAACGCGCCGACGTCGACGATGACGTGATCGGCCGGCATCACGGCGAGCACGGGGTCGTCCGCGAGCGCGCTCGCGTCGAACGCGGCCAGCGTCAGCGCGGGCGCGGTGTTGCGCGCGGCCGGCTCCAGCAGGATGCGGGCGGGCGCCGAGCGGCCGTGCACCTGCTCGGCGCTCATGAAGCGATGCTGTTCGCCGCAGACGAGCAGCAGCGTATCGCCGAGCGACGCGTTCGCGATGCCGTTCAGGCGGCGCGCCGTCGCCGACAGTGGCGACTCGTTCGAGACCAGCTCGATCAGTTGCTTCGGATACTGCTCGCGCGACAGCGGCCACAGCCGCGTGCCGGAGCCGCCGGCGAGAATCACCGGCAGGATGCTCGGCAGATCGGGCTCTGGAACCGGGCGAAGGGTAGGGGTCATCGGTTCGCTCCGGTATCGGCGGGTAGCCGGGCGCGCGCGCGGCCGTCGGCGCGCGCGTCGTCGTTGCGCGAGACCGAAACGGCCCGCGACAGCAGGTGACGCAGCGCGCCGGCTGCACGGTCGGCCGACCGTACCAGGCCGACGAACGGCGCACCCTGTTCGAGATACGGGCCGTAGGCCTTGCGGAATCCGAACTGTTTGTAGAACGCCTGACGCGGCGCGGGGACGTGCGTGCGCACCGCGGTGTCCGGCCATGCGGCCTGTGCGGCGGTGAGCGCGCGCCCGATCAGGCGTTCGAGCGTGTCGTCGTCGCGGCAGCTTTCGCTCGTCAGCACCTTGTCGATCACGACGTCCGGATCGATGTCGTCGCCGGGCAGGATGCGCGCGTACGCGGCGACTTCCGTCGTGTCGCCGTTGCGCACGCTCGCATAGACGTGCAGCGCGCCCGCGTCCTTGCCGTCGATGTCGAGATGCGTGTGCGCATCCTCGACCACCAGCACGGCGTTGCGCGCGCGCAGGATTGCGTAGAGATCGACGGCGCTCAGGTGTTCGAATTCACAACAATGCCATTCCATGATGCGGTCCTCGCGTGATGCCTTCGGCACGCCGCGCCGCACGGACGCGATCGTTCCGTGCGGCGCGGCGATCTTCATCATCCGGATGCGGGGTGTGGCGGTCTGTTCGAAAGCGTACTCACGCTCCGGATTTGCATGCCCGGCGCGGGATACGACGCGACGTGCGCGTCACCGGAGCGTCGCAATGTGCGGTAGCACACACCGTCGCGGCCGGTGCCTTTTCATAATTGCTTCATCGTGGCGGCCTGCAATGAAGCGCGGCCGACATCGCGCGCAAAACGGGTCACCGGGTCACCGGGACGCGGGACCGAAGATTGCGGTGGTTCGCGACCGGCCGGTCGCGCGCTTGCACCGTCGTGGTGATCGGCCGGTGCGTTTGCTTCCGGTCGAGACGTGCGCGGTGGCCGATCGCGCCGGGAGGGCCGTCATGCTGCACCGCACGGCGCGCGGGCGTGCGTCCGATGCCCGGTGCCCGGCACCCGAGCCTGTCGGCGGGGAATTCGCCGAAAAGAGGCTGCGCGGCGCGATGTCCGTGATTACGACGTGTAACGGCCGGGCGGCCCGCGCGCCGGCGCAAGGCGATGCGGCGACCCGTCGGCGCGCGCGATTATGCGGTCCGGACGCGCGGTCCCACGCACTTTTGGGAGATTTCGGTGAAAATCGCGGGTAATCAATCGTATCAATCTTGCGGAAAAGTAGTATTTGCCACTGATTGACGGGAATGGTCGGAGATAATCAAATCTCAGTGGTCAAAAGCGCGCAGCGCGGAGCCACGGGCAGCGTAACCGACTGATTCAGGATTATCTTTTGGTAACAAGGTCATCTCGAAACGGGGTGTAGATTCAGGTGCGGATGAAATGGGGCGGTCAATCCGGGCGCGGTTTGGCCGCTCTCTGGTTCAGCATCGGGCGCGACTGTCGTGTACGACGCGACGCACATGCGGACGGAATGTCCGTTTGCCGGCGTGCCCCGCCTGACGGCGGGTCGCTTCAAAGCCGGAATGTCATGGCTCCCGCAGCCGCGCATTCCGTTCGAGTTCGATGACAACGAGGCCGGATGACATCCGGCTCGACCTCCGGGGGTTTTCGCCGTGTGCAGTTTCGATCTTCGCCAAGGCTGCGGAAACGCAGCGCGGAAGGGCGGCCATGCGCCGCCGGCCGCAGCGCACGCGGACGGTTCGCGGAGTGCAGAGAGTGACGGTTCGTTATGAATATGCCAATAACGCGCGATAAGAGCGCCGGCGCGGGGAGCGGTAACGGGCAGCGTCCGCTGATTTACTGGACGCAGTCGCCGTCCGTGATGCTGCGAAAGGAATTGTCGCGCCGCGACTGGAAAGTGACGGTCGTCGCGCATGCGAACGACCTGCGCGACACGTCCGGCGAAATTACCTGCGGCATTCTCGATCTGAGCGGCGGCCATGCCGATGCGATCGGCAGCATCGCGTCGACCTGCGCGTCGATGCGCGACGTCGTCTGGGTCGCGCTCGTGGACGTCGGCCAGACGGCGTCGCCGAACGTGCGCGCGCTGTTGCGCGACTACTGCTTCGACTACGTGACGCTGCCGGCGTCGCACCAGCGGATCGCCGATACGGTCGGCCATGCGTACGGCATGGAGTGCCTGTTCGCGCGCGATCGCGAACAGCTCGAATCGGAGGAAAAGGGCATCGTCGGCACCTGCAGCGCGATGCTGCGGCTGTTCGATACGGTGCGGCGTTTCGCGCGCACCGACGCACCGGTGTTCGTGTTCGGCGAAACGGGAACCGGCAAGGAACTCACGGCCGTCGCGATCCACCGTCATTCGGAGCGGCGCAACGGCCCGTTCGTCGCGGTCAACTGCGGCGCGATTCCGCCGCATCTGCTGCAGTCCGAACTGTTCGGCTATGAGCGCGGTGCGTTTACCGGCGCGAACGCGCGCAAGATCGGCTACGTCGAGGCCGCGAACGGCGGCACGCTGCTGCTCGACGAAATCGGCGATCTGCCGCATGAAAGCCAGGCGAGTCTGCTGCGGTTTCTGCAGGAACGTTCGATTCATCGTCTTGGCGGCAGCGATCCGGTGCCGGTCGATGTCCGGATCGTGTCGGCGACGCACGTCGACCTGCGCGACGCGATGGAGGAAGGGCGTTTCCGCGCCGACCTGTTCCACCGGCTGTGCGTGATGCGCATCGACCAGCCGCCGCTGCGCGCGCGCGGCAAGGATATCGAACTGCTCGCACACCACATGCTCGAACGCTTCCGCGGCGATGCGCGCCATCGCGTGCGCGGCTTTTCGACGGACGCGATCACGGCGCTCTACAAGCACGACTGGCCGGGCAATGTCCGCGAACTGATCAACCGCGTGCGCCGTGCGGTCGTGATGACGGAGGGGCGCCTGATCACCGCGCAGGATCTCGAGCTCGAATACTGTCTCGATGCGGCATCGCCGTCGGTCGCCGACATCCGCAAGTCGATCGAGCGCGAGGCGATCGAAACCGCGTTATTGCGGACGCGCGGACGCGTCGCCGCTTCGGCGCGCGAGCTCGGCGTGTCGCGCGCGACGCTGTATCGCTGGATGGAGGCGTACGGCATCGAGCGACCGCGCGGAACGGGCTCGTCCGACTGATATGCGCCAGCATGACGCTCGCGCCGGCCGCGAGCGTCGTGTCAGCCGGCCTGCGTGGCCCGCACCGCGCGCGCGGCGTTGACGGCCCGGATTTCGACCGTGGGCGGCACGTTGTCGTCATCCATCGCAGGCTTCCCGTCGGTTCGCAAAGGAATGAGCGCGATGCGTGCCGGCGTGCCGGGCGCGAGATGGAACCAGTCGTCGCTCGGCATGAAGCCCGGCGCGTCGATCTGCACGTGGCGGGCGACGTGTCGCGTGTCGATGTCGACGTGCCAGGTCGCGCCGGTGCGCGACACGCATGCCTCGATCCCCGGTTCGCGACGCGCCAGCACGGCCGGATGCGTGCGGGACGGAAAATGGAACGCCTGCGACAGTAGCGTGCCGTCGTCGGCGCGTAAGGTCGCTACGACCGTATCGTGTTCGCAGGGGCCGAAGCGGTACGCGTAGGTCCAGTCGAAGAAGCGGCCGAGCAGCTCGGCCGAGCCGAGCCGTACCGTGTCGTGCGCGGCGATCCGCACCGGGCAGCCGGCCCGCGCGACCGGCGTGCGGCCGTCGCGCAGCGCGACCAGCTCGATCGCGGCCGACAGCGGCGCCGGGCGTTCGTTGACCACATGCACGTCGAGCCCGTTCAAGCCTTCGTCGACGAGCAGCACCTGGATCGGCTGCAGTACCTGACGCAGCGCATACCACGCCGATTTCGGCCGGTGCGCGGCGTCGATCACGCCCCATCCGGCGCCCGGCATCACGTCCTGGAACTGCCACACGAGCGCGCCCGCGCAACGCGAACCGGTGCGCCGCCATTCGGAAAACGTCTCGCGCATCACGTCCGCGATCACCGCACGCGACAGCTCGAGGTAGCGCGCCGGGTCCTCGCGCCGCAGCCGGTCGGGCACGACGTCGTACAGCGTCTGCAGATAATGGTCGCGGATATCGTCGAAATCCCACGACGTGCCGGGGTCGCGCGGCACGGCCGCCTTCCAGCGCGGTTCGTGCACGCCCGGCCAGCCGAGCTCCGCGAGCGTCGCATCGCCCGGCACGTTCGCGAACGCGAGGCATTCGCTCGCAAAGCGCACGTCCGCGCGGCGCGCGTCGTCGAGCGGGCGCAGATACGCGCCGACGCCGTAGTAGTGCGACACGCGTTCGCGCGGCATGAACGGCAGCACGCCGCCGTCGGGCGAATCGGGCACGTACGGGACGTCGGGGCGGTGCGCGGCCGCGTGGCCGGCCAGCCGGTCGGCGGTCAGCTCGAGGAAGCGCTGCTTCGGCCCGAGCCCCGACATCGCGGCCTGCTGCGCGATCTCGCTGCCGCCGCACAGCACCGCAAGCGACGGCGAAGCGCCGTGACGCGACAGGAACTGGCTCGCTTCGCGATCGACGTTGGCTGCGAACGCGGGGTCGTCGAGCGCGTAATCGAAGTTCGCGAAACCGAAGTCCTGCCAGACCAGCAGCCCGAGCCGGTCGCACCATGCGTGGAACGCGTCGGCCTCGTAGGTCATCGTGCCGCCGACGCGAATCATGTTGAAGCCGGCGTCGCGCGCGAGCCCCAGCAGGCGGCCGTAGGTCGCGTCGTCCGCGTGCAGCGCGAGCGGCGCGGCGCTGCTCCAGCATGCGCCGCGCGCGAATACGGGCACGCCGTTGATGCGCAGTCCGAAACCCTTGCCGTCCGCGCCGGCGTCGACGTCGATCGTGCGAAAACCCGTCGAGCCCAGCGACCGGCGCGCATCGCCGATATGCAGCGCGATCTCGTAGAGCGCCGGTTCACCGTGCGTATGCGGCCACCAGCGGCGCACGTTCGGTATCGCGACGCTCGTGCGCAGCCGGTCGGCGCCGGCGCGTTCGAGCGTCGCGTGATGTTCGCCGCACGACAGCCGCGCCGCGAACATGTCGGGCAGCGGCGCGGCGAACGTCAGTTCCGCATCGAGCCAGCCCGTGTCGCCTTCGACGCGTGCATGCAGTTTGCAATCGGTAAGAATGGGCCCGTCGGACGGATCGAGCACGTCGATGGGCCGCCATGGGCCGGTGGGCACATACGGCGGGAACCAGCCCGGCATATGGCCGAACAGCGACGTGCGGATCGTGCGCAGCGTGGCCGGTTCGGCCAGCCGCGTGCGCCAGCGTGCACGGCGCGTCGCGCGCGCGTCGCGCAGGTGCGGCGCGAGCGCGCGGAAACAGACGGTTAGCCGGTGCGTGCCGTCGAGCGACACGGGCACGTCGTGCGCGATGAACATGCTGTCCGAGCAGTGGATCGGCGTGTCGTCGAGCCAGGCCTGCGCGAGCGTCGCGAGGCCGTGAAAGCGCAGGATGCGCGGCCCGCGCCCGCGCAGCTCGAGCCGATACCAGTGGTCGCGCTCGTCGAGCGATGCGGCTTCGTCGAGCCGGCCGGCCAGCGCAAGCGCCTGCGCGACCGTGCCGGGCACCGGCGCCGCGATCCAGCCGTCGTGGTCGGCCGGGAGGTCGCGCGGCTCGCGCACGGCGCCCGCGACCGTCGCCCGCATCGACCACGCGGGCAGCGTGCGCGCGCGCGTCACCGCATGGCCGGCACGGGCGCCGCGTCGGCGCGCACGGGCGTCACGTGCCGCAGCGGCGCGCCGATCTGCCGCGCGCACGCGACGAGGTCGGCGTACGCGGCCTCGATCGCTTCGAGCGTCGCATCGCCGCGTTCTTCCTTGCCGCGTGCGCACGCGCGCGCGAGCCGAAATTCGAGCACCATCGCTTCGGACGCGATGCGATCGCACGCGGCGCGGATCTCGGCGAACGGCCCGGTGCAGCCGCTCGCGTGCAGCCAGCGCGCATAGTGGCCGAACAGTTCGAAATTCGCGCCGAGCTGCCGCACCGAATTGAACGAGTATGCGTGGAAGCGTTCGAGCGGCGCTTCCGCGAGGATCTGCGCATCGGTCTGCAACTGCCGGCGGAACGCCGCGATCGGATCGACGACCGGCAGGCGCCGCAGGTGGCGCTGCAACGCGGCGAGCGAGGCTTCGCACAGCGCGCGCTCGTCGAGCGGCGCAAAGCGTCGCTTCGCGCATTCGACGTACGGCGGCAGCATCATCGGCGAACTCGCGCCGATGAGCCCGTTGTAGTCGAAATCCTCGGCAACGTAATAGCCGCTGTTGTGGAAGTAGCCGATCTGGTGCTTCTCGCGGTCGATCGCGTCGATGCCGATCGTCGTCTTCGTATGCTGCGTGCGGTAGCTGGTGCCGCGCGTATCGGGCAGGAACCACGCGTCGACCTCGACGATCATCAGGTGGCCACGCGCGACCTGCGTCTCGATGTGCTGGTCGAGCGGCTCGTAGATCGAATGCTCCTGCACGACGATCCCGTAGAGCCGCTCCAGTTCGTCGTGCGGAAACTTGAAGAACGTGAACTGGTCGCCCTCGAAATCGAGCGCGATCGTAAACGGCAGCGCCGCATACGGATTGAGGCCCCACCAGCGGAGCACCTCGAGCCACATGTCGACGTAGCAGTTGGTCTGCTTCCAGACCATCTCCTGACTGTGCAGCGGGTGCGGCCGGTAGTGGCGCGCGCGGTGGCGCACGCCCTCGAACGACGCGTCTTCGCCGTCGCGGGAGACGAACCTCATCGCGCGCCCCACAGCACGTCGCGCACGTCGCTCGGCCATGCGTCGATGTCGAAGCCGTGGTGGCGGAACAGCGCGAGCGTGAGCCGCTCGAGGCCGAAGCCGACGCAGCCCGTGTGCGCGACGTCGCCGGTCGCGGTGCGGATGTCCCACAGCAGCCCGAAGTGGTCCATGTGGTAGTTGAAGCTCAGGCACGCGGTCTGCCGGTCGTCGTGCTCGATCGGAATCAGCAGCTCGAACTTCAGGTTCTGCTCGCGCTGGCTGTCCGCGACGATCTTGCCGCCGCGCCCGAAGAACGGGTCGTTCGCGAGATCGATCGCATTCGGCAGGCGCAGCGCGTCGATCATCCGCGTGCCGCGTTCGATCCATGTCTCGCGGAACGAGACGATCTGCTCGGGCGTGCCGATCCGCACGTACTCGCGCATCCGGAACAACTGCATGCGGGTCGGGTCGAGCGACGGTTCGTGACGGAAGCAGTACGAGAACACGTCGACGATCCGGCCGTCGGCGGGCAGCGCGCCGGCGCGCGCGACGACGGGATACACGGGATAGCACGCGGCCGGCGTCATCACGACGTAGGTCGGCTTCTGGTTTTCGGTCCAGTCGTCGCCGCGATCGAGGCATTGCAGCACGCGCTGATGCTGGCGTTCGTCGCCGCAGAACGCATGCACGCTGCCCGCCAGTTGCGGAAAGCTCTTCATGTATTCGCTGCGCTCGAACTCGGTGCGGCTCATCGCCGGCGGGAAGCGCAGCACTTCGGCCTGCTGGTCGGCGCCGAGGCGCGTGACGAACGCGTCGAGCGCTTCGACCACGCGCTCGAATCGTTCGCTGCGGCCGAACAGGCCCTGGATGCCGGTCGAGACCAGCAGGCCCGCATCGATCAGCGCGTCGCGCAGCGGATTGAAGCCCGCGCGGTCGAGCGGTGCGTCGGCGGGAACGGAGGGGGCGGTGGGCACGGCGAGGCGATCGTTCACGTATGTTTCTCCAGCGTCGCGGGACGCAGCGCGAGCAACAGGCTCGCAGTGTTGGCGGCAATGCGGTCGTTGCTGATCATCAGCGGCGCCGCGTGCAGGTCGCGAATGTGGCGGCCGATGCTGAACGGCGTGCCTTGCTTGTAGCCGGCCATCCCGCAGATCATCATCGCCTGGTGCGCGACCTCGAGCGCGGTCGCCGACACGTAGGTCTTCAGCGTATTGATCTCGGCGGCCCACGCCATGCCGGCCGACCACGAGCGGGCCGACGCGTTCGCGTGGAGGCGCAGCACGTTGTCGACGCGCGCCTGCATCGCCTGCATCAGCGCGAGCGATTCGGCGATGCGCCGCGCGGCGGGCGACGGCGCGCCATCGGTCTGGCGCGCCTGCGTGCGGAAGAACTGGTGCGCGCGATGGAACGCGTCGCCGGCCACGCCGATCCACACCGCGGCCCACAGGATGTGCGAGACCGGCACCATCGTTTCCTCGGCGATCTTCGCGAACGGCACCGGCAGGCATTGCACGGCGGCGCCCTGCGCGTCGAGCACGAAGCCGTTGCTGCACGTGCCTCGCATGCCGAGCGTGTCCCATTCGCCGCGGCGCGTGAGCGTGTAGCCGTCGCGCAGCAGCGTGACGAGCACCTGCTCGGAAGCCGGCGCGTCCGCATCGCGTCGCGCGGTGGCGAGAATGCCGTCCGCGTAGTCGCCGTACGAGATCGTCGGCGCGGATTTGTGCAGCCGGAACCCGCCGCCGTCGATTTCGAGCGCGCACTGGCTCGCGCGCAGGTTGCCGCCGACGCCGTCTTCCGACGTGGCCGACGCGAGCAGCCACTGGTGACGCACGAGCTGCTGCAGGAACAGCTTGTGCCAGCCCTGGTCGGCGGCATGGTCGACGATGCACGCCACCTGGATCTGGTGCATCGCGAACACCATCGCCGACGACGCGCACGCCTGGCCGAGGATCGAGCAGGCCGACGCGATGTCTTCCAGCGACGCGCCAGCGCCGCCGAGATGGGCCGGCACCATCGCGCCGAGCAGCCGGCGCGCGCGCATCGCCTCGATTGCCTCGACGGGGCAGCGCGCGTCGCGATCGACCGCATCGGCATGCTGCGCGGCGATCTGCGCGACGGCATGCGCGGCCTCGTCGAGCCGATGCGAATCGCTGTCGGACGCGAGTTCGGGAAGCAGCGCGCTCATGCGGAGTGCTCGGTGCGTTGCAGCGTGGCGATCGTGTCCGCGAGCGCGTCGATGCTGCGGAACAGGTTGCGGTTCAGCATCTCGTCGGGAATCTCGATGTTGAACTGCTTTTCGATCGCGAGCATCAGCTGGATCGTATCGAGCGAGGAGAGGCCCGCTTCGTAGAGGTCGTCCCCGTCGCCGATCGAGTCGATCGCGGCTTCGAGGTGGGCGACGTGCTTCAGGATGGTTCTGATTTCGTTTTTCACGTGCTGCTCCGGCGTGCGTGGTGTCGTCCGCTCGGGCAGACGCGCGATAAGCGCTGACATCCCCCCGGCAGTCCGGCATCAGTAGACCATCGGCAGCCCCGGCGTTCTGTTCGCCACCCTACAAACGGCTGACCCGGCACGCGGGCGACGCCGAAGCGCCGCCCCGAGCCGGCGCGCCGATCACGCGCGCGACGCGGCCGGCACGCCGGAGTCGGCCGACAGGATGCGCTTCATCTCGTCGCGCACGATCGCGCGGCAGCCGCACGACATTTTTTCGAGGCCGTCGAGGTCCGCGAGCTCGATCGAGCTGCGGTATTGCCGGATCAGGCCGAGCTTCTGGATTTCGCCGGCGGCGTCCGTGACCGTTTCGCGTCGTACGCCGAGCATTTGCGCGAGCATGCTGTGCGTCACCTGGATCTCGATGCTGCGCGTGCGGTCGAACGCGAGCAGGAACCATCTGCATAACTGATGTTTGAGCACGTGATGACGGCTGCAGAACGTGATCTGCGCGACCTGCGCCATCAGCAGCCGCACGCAGACGAACACGAGATGGCGGATCACCGGCGACGCCTCGAACGCGGTCGCGAAGACGCGCCGGTCGAGCCGGTAGACGAAGCCGTCGCGGCACGCGACCGCGCGGCAGGGCATCCGGCCGCTGCCACCGATCACGTCGTCGCAGACCACGCTTTCGCTGCCGATCTCCGCGACTTCCAGTGTCATGCCGCCGGACGACACGTACTGCAGCGAAATCGCGGTCGTGACCGGCAGGTAGACGGCGGCGAGCATTTCGCCGGGTTCGCACAGCACTTGCCCGGATTTCAGGTGAACGAGTTGCAGGTGGGGCGTCAGCGTGGCGAGTTCGTCGCGGTCGATGGCCGCGAGAAACCGGTTGGCGTCGAAGCTGTGGGAAAGCTCGATCATGCCGTTCGCATAAGCGACGGCGTCGGTGGCCTGATGAGTCACGGCGCATCCTCGCAGGTGGGCGGTCGCGCGTCGTTGCGGCGAATCCGGAATGGAAATCGCACGATCGTGCGGACTTTGTTGATCAAAAAACGGAATGACGATACTCGCGAAAAAGGCTAGCACGCAATTGAATTCGGCCAATTCGCCCTTTTGCCATTTCACAAAGTTTGACGATTTCGACTACGCGCAAACGTTATGTCGATTTAAGAATTCCTTTCTCCGGAATTAATCATCCGGAAATGGAATCGTGAACCTGCTTGTCATTCTATGTCGACCGGAATCAATCGGACAACGTGACGAATCCTACAGCGAAAGTGGCGGGAAGACATTGAACATTATTTGACAAATAAATGGGGTCAGCCAGATTTTGTATTTATATCAACTGCTTGCGGGCGATATGTGCGGTGGTGGACAGAGCCGGGAATTAGTGTGCCGATTCAAATTTGAGACAGTTTGAAACGAGCGTGTGCGGTGCGGCGAGGCCGGGAAATGCTGCGCTGCACATCACGGAAACAATTGAAAATCGGCTGTAAGTATTTGAACGATAAGCATCGCGACCGCAACGCCGGCGTCCCGAGCCGGCGCGCGGGAATTGATCAGTCGAATGCGTGCTGTGTCCGCCGTATGGGGGAGTGTCCGGAAATGAGACGTTTTTTTGGTTTTGGGGTCGGTTATTCGGGGGCTCTAAATCGGATGTGATTCATATATTAAGGACGGGCGGCTATTGGCACGTAAATCGCTTATTCGGGCTGGCGTGTCGAAACGGGGCAGTCGACTCAATTCGGCGTTGACAAGCCGATGATCAGTCGGATTCAGGGTTGTGGGCCGCAACCGCTGTCAATGTCCTGGCGCGCATCGCGATAACGAGTTCCGTGCTTGCCGCTGGCGGCGCGGACGATAAAAGGGATACAGACATGCTTCATCTTCACTCGAGCTATTCGGCGAACGCCATTCTTGCTGCCCTCCCGGAGGACAGCATCCGCGCCATCGCCCCGCATCTCGAACTGGTCAGGATCAAGGTCGGGATGCTCGACCGGGTCGGCGAGCCGATGCGTCATCTGCATTTTCCGACGACGGCGATGATGTCGGTGCAGCACCTGATGGAGGACGGTGCGATGGTCGAGGTGGCGGTGGTCGGCCGCGAGGGTGTGGTCGGGCTGGGGACGCTGGTCGGCGGTATCGCCGCGTCGAGCCGGGTCGAAGTGCGCATCGGCGGAATGGCCTATCGCGTGCCGAGTTGCGTGATGCGCGCCGAATTCGAGCGGTCGGCGCAGACCTACCGGCTGTTGCTCAACATCTGCCAGGCGACGATGGCGCAGATCTCGCGCAGCGCGCTGTGCAACCGGCATCACTCGGTCAGCGAGCAGCTCAGCCGCTGGCTGCTGCTCGCGCACGACCGGATCGACGGCGACGAGCTGGCCGTCACGCAGCAGACGATCGCGAACATGCTCGGCGTGCGGCGCGAAGGCGTGACGGAAGCGGCCGGGAACCTGCAGGAAGCCGGGCTGATCCGGCAACGCCGCGGCCGCATCACGGTGCTCGACCGCGACGGCCTCGAACATCACGCGTGCGAATGCTACAGCCTGATTCGCGCCGACTATCGGCGGTTGCTCGGCACGCGCGAGCATGCGAGGCCGGCGACGATTCGCCCGCGCATGCCGGACGCGTACCGCGGATTCCCCGCACATGGTGCGTGACGATGCAGTCGATGTCCGGTGGAACGAATGCGATCCGGCGTGCCGCGATCGCGGCGGCCGACGCCGTGCTCGTGCTGGCCGGGGCGCTCGCCGCGCAGGCGGCGTCGGGGCTCGGTTGGCATGCGCTGTCCGACGCGCAGCGCGGCGCGATCGCGCTGCTGTGCGTGCTGACGGTGGCGCTGCTGCCGCGCTACCTGCGCACCGTGCGCGGCGGCGTGGCGGTGCAGGGCGGTGCGCATGTGTTGACACACACGCTGGTGGCCGTGGTGTGTGCGAGCGTGCTGACGGTGGCCGGCACGATGTGGATCATGAATCGCGGCGGCACGGTGACGACCCGCTGGATCGCGCGCACGGTGCTGGCCGGCGACACGGCGCTGCTGCTCGGCCGCGCGGCGCTGCTGGCGCTCGCGCTGACACGCGGCGACCCGCGTGCGCGGCAGCGCCGCGTCGCCATCGTCGGCGCGACGGCATACGGGCGCGTGGCGATCGAGCGGATGCAGCTCGCGCCGAACGGCCCGTTCGCGGCCGCGTGCGTATTCGACGACGATGCGCCGGCCGCCGCGGGCGGCATCGGCGGCGTACCGGTGATCGACGACTGGAACGCGTTGCGCGAGCGGATTCGCGGCGGCGACATCGACGAGGTATGGCTCACGCTGCCGATGTCGCACGAGTGGCGAATCCAGCGCATCGTGCGCGAGTTGCGCGACGAGTTCGTCGAGTTGCGGCTGTTGCCCGACGTGCGGCAGATGGCGGTCGTCGATCGCTCCGCGACCGACGTGCTCGGCATGCCGGCGATCAATCTCGCGACCACGCCGCGCTCCGCGCCTGAGCTGTGGGCCAAGTTCGCGTTCGACCGGCTGTTCGCGTTCGGCGTGCTGATTCCGTTGCTGCCGCTGCTGACGATGCTCGCGATCGCGGTCAAGTTGTCGTCGCCGGGGCCCGTGCTGTTCAGGCAGCGCCGCAAGGGCGTCGACGGCCGCGAGTTCGACATCCTGAAGTTCCGGACGATGCGCGTGCATCGCGCGCAGCCGGGCATCGTGCGGCAGGCGTCGCGCAACGATTCGCGCATCACGCGCGTCGGCGCATTCCTGCGGCGCACGTCGCTCGACGAGTTGCCGCAGTTCTTCAACGTGCTGTTCGGGCAGATGTCGGTGGTCGGCCCGCGTCCGCACGCGATCGAACACGACGACTTGTATCGGCAACTGATCGACTGCTACATGTACCGCTACCGCGTGCGGCCCGGCATCACCGGATGGGCGCAGGTGAACGGCTATCGCGGTGAAACGCGCAAGGTCGAGGCGATGGCGGCGCGCGTGAAGTTCGATCTGTTCTACATGCAGAACTGGAGCTTCTGGTTCGACATCAAGATCATCCTGCTGACGGTGGTGCGCGGCTTCATCGGGCGCAACGCGTTCTGAGGATCCCGAATGATTGCAGCAGCGCTGCGCGAGCGATCGTATCGACCGCGCGATGCCGGTCCGCGGGCGCGGAAAGAACCGCGGCGACCGCACGGGAAATTGCTGCGCTGCGGTTGTGCCGACGCGCTGCGCCGCACGCGCCGCAAGGCGGAGATTGCGCGTCCGTCCCCAGTTTCCGCACCGCTGCCGCTGCGTGAACGGCACGCTGATTCCGGTCAACACACGCGTGTTCAATGGGTTTATCCTGCGTCGAATGCGTCCGGCGTTTCGCGTCCGGCCGCCCATCCGGATGCGACCGCGCAGGTCATGCCTGCGCGCCGCGCACCGGTGCGATACCGCGCGCCGCTCTTGTTTCGCGCGGAACCCGGAACAGGAGAGACGGCCATGTCGCTCGACCCACAACAACGGCAGACGCTGAAGCAGCGGCTGAACGAGAGCGAGCAGGCGTTGCGTGCGGAGATCCGCGCGAGCGAAGACCAGCGCGCGTCGGAATCCTATGCGGAGCTTGCCGGCGCGGCGCCGGACGAGGGCGACGAGGCGAACGCGGACCTCTTCGTCGACGTCGACCATGCGTTGATCGGCATGAAGCTGACCGAGCTGCGCGCGGTCGGCCGCGCGCAGCAGCGGATGCGCGACGGCAGTTACGGCGAATGCATCGACTGCGACGGCTCGGTCGGCTACGAGCGCCTGCTGGCGCGCCCGACCGCCGAACGCTGCACGCATTGTCAGTCGCTCTACGAGCGTCGCTACGCGACGACACCGCGCGCATCGCTCTGACGTCGTGCGTGCGTACGATCGCCGGCTATGGCCTCGTCATCCCGACGATGAGTGCGAACGGCGACGATCCCGGGAAGATTCCGACGATCGGGCGCGGCACGGCTGGCTGACGCGGCATCATGTGCTGGACACGCGCACGCTCGCCCAACTGCGGCCGCTGCAGGCGAGCGCCGGCGGCGGCACGAAGCGGAGTCGGTCGACGGGCGCGTGAACGCGGCGCGGCCGCACGCGACGCGTTCGACTCATGCCGGCAAGGTCATCCGAGTACGCCGGTCGCCGGGACGTAGGGCCGCCCGAGCGCCAGCGCGACCGCTTCATACGTGATGTGGCCGTCGCACACGTTCAGGCCCGCGCGCAGATGCGGATCGTCGAGCATCGCCTGTTTCCAGCCCTTGTCGGCGAGCGCGAGCGCATGGCCGAGTGTTGCATTGTTCAGCGCAAAGGTCGACGTGCGCGCGACCGCGCCGGGCATGTTCGCGACACAGTAGTGGACTACCCCGTCGACGACGAAGGTCGGCGCAGCATGCGTGGTCGCATGCGAAGTCTCGAAGCATCCGCCCTGGTCGATCGCGACGTCGACGACGACCGCCCCCTTGCGCATCGTCGCGATCATGTCGCGCGTGACGAGCCGCGGCGCCGATGCGCCCGGCACGAGCACGGCGCCGATCACGACGTCGGCATCGCGCACGGCTTCGTCGACCGTATGCGCATTCGAGCAGACGGTCGCGATCCGGTTGGCGAACACGAGATCGAGCTGGCGCAGCCGGTTCACGTTGGTGTCGAGCACGGTGACGCGCGCACCCAGGCCCACCGCCATCTGCAGCGCGCCGGTGCCCACCACACCCGCGCCGAGCACGACGACGTGCGCGGCCGGCACGCCCGGCACGCCGGCCGTCAGCACGCCGCGGCCACCGCGCGGGCTTTCGAGGTGGGTCGCCGCGACCTGGATCGACATGCGCCCCGCGACTTCGCTCATCGGTGCGAGCAACGGCAGGCCGCCGCCGGGGCCCGTCACGGTTTCGTAGGCGATGCAGACCGCGCCGGATTTCACGAGCGCGGCGGCCTGATCGGGATCGGGCGCGAGATGCAGATACGTGTAGAGGATCTGGCCGCGCCGCAGCATCGCGCATTCGGCCGGCTGCGGCTCCTTGACCTTGATGATCATGTCGGCGCGCGCGAAGATTTCGTCCGCGCCGTCGCTGAGCAATGCGCCCGCGGCCGTGTAGTCGTCGTCGAGCAGGCCGATCGCCGTGCCCGCACCGCGCTGCACGAGCACGCGATGGCCGTGCCGCGTGAGTTCGCGCGCGCCGGCCGGCGTGAGGCCGACGCGGTATTCGTGGTTCTTGATCTCTTTCGGCACACCGATCAGCATGAGTCGCCTCCATGGCCTTCGTTATCGTCGGCGTGCGGGCAGCCGGTTGCACAGCGGCGTGCCGATCGCAGTACTGGAATAACAGCGTAGTGGCGCGCGGAGGGAAGTCAAGCCGCAGGCTTGCGCGACGACGCGTCCGCACTGCAGCGCAGCAGGCGCGGCGACCGGTTGCGACCGGACGTCGCAATGCGCGCGTGGCCGGGTTTCGGTATCGTCGTGCGTGGCGCGGGCCGGGGCCGCGTGCCGAATCCTTTCGGCAACACAACGAGACGAGGACATCGATCGACATGACCAGTGCGTATTTCAGCGTGCCGACGCTTTGCGCCATCGCGCTCGTGCACGTCTACTGGGGGTTCGGCGGGCGGCTGGGCAAGCGCGCGGCGATTCCCGAGCAGGACGGCGTACCGCTGTTGCGGCCGACTGCCGTCGGCACGCTTGCCGTCGCGGCGGCACTGCTGGGCGGCGCAGGCGTGGTCGCCGCGCGTGCCGGCTGGCTCGGGCGCAACGCGTATCCCTGCACGATCGCGTTCGCGGTCGTTGCGCTCGCATTGATCTTCGCGGTGCGGGCCGTCGGCGATTTCCGCTACGTCGGCTTCTTCAAGCGGATTCGCGGGTCGCGTTTCGCGCGGATGGACACGCTGTATTACTCGCCGCTGTGCGCGGCGCTGGCGTTGTCGATCGCGTCGATGTTCTGGCCGTGGTGAGCGGCGGCCGGCGCACGGCTCACTCCGTGCGCGTATCGTCGATCAACGCTAGGTATTCGGCCGGCACGGCATCGGTCAGCCAGACGCCGTTTTCGGCGACGAAGAACGTATGGCCCTGCCGATGCATGCGCCGCGCATCGACTGCGAGGATCGCGGGCACGCCGTAGCGCGCGCCGACGGCCAGCGCCGTGCGGACGTCCGCCGACAGGTGTACGTGATGACGGGCGCCGGGTTTCAGCCCTTGCGCGCGAATCGAATCGAGGAAGCGCGTCGCCGTGCCGTGATAGAGGCGCTCGGGCGGTTGCGCGGCCGGATATTGGCGCTGCACGGCGGCCGTCGAATGGCCTTGCACCGCGCGGATGCGTTGACCGTCATCCGACAGCGCGAAGCGCTGCTTGTCGCTGGTTGCGCACACGCTTTCGATCGTCGCGCGATCGAGCTGGCGTCCGTGACGGGCGGCGCCGGCGATCAGTTCGTCGATGTCGGCCCAGCCTTCGGCGTCCAGTTGGAGACCGATGGCCTGCGGCTCGTGGCGCAGCAGGTAGCTCAGATATTTGCTGATGCCGGTCGCATCGGGCGCCGGCTGTTTGTTTTTCTGGGTATTCATGAGATGCGGAGGCTACCAGAGCGCGCTGCAACTCGATACCGTCATCTGTCCGGACGTCGCCGGAAAGCGACACGCGCGCGCCGCAGCTGATCGTCCGCCGGCCGGCGACGCTGTCCGCTATCTCGCCATCCTTGCACATTCCGGCTTCCGAATTTCCCATTGTTGCTAATTTCGATGCACTGAATTGCATTGAACCCCCTGGCAATGGAACCGGTTCCAGCTATAATTCGGCCGCACTCGTCGCCGGATCCGAAAGAGGTCGTGCGCGTTGCGCTTGCCGTGGGCAGACGCGACGTCTAAGTTGAACAAGGGTCATGGGCGATGACGGGCAGATGCAAGCCGATGCCGGTATTTGTCCGACGATAGGCCCGGAAGAGGTCGATCCGCGCAGCGCGCCGCCGGCATCCGCGGCGCCGCGCGGCCGCAACGAGGGCGTCCCCCCGAATCCCGGCTGGCCGCCAGCATCGAGGTTGTGCGCAACACACGAAAGAACAGGGCGACCGGCCGCCTGCGGCACGGCTGCCTGCCGGGTACGCTGCATGCGGAATGCGCGCGTCCGAACCCCGATCCCCAACGATCAACATCCGACCATGTCCACGCCACCTGACAAACCCAATTCGCGTCGCCGTTTCCTGCGCACATCGGTCGCGCTCGTGCCGATCGCGTCGGTCGCCGGTTGCGACCTGCGCTCGTCGTCGTCGCCGTCCGCGACGACGGCCGGCAACGCGTCCGCTGCGTCGGCCAGCGCCGACCGCGCGCCGTACAAGCCGACCTTTTTCGATGCGAAGGAATGGGCGTTCGTCCAGGCCGCGGTCGACCGGCTGATTCCGGCCGACGCCGAAGGCCCCGGCGCGCTCGAAGCGGGCGTGCCCGAATTCATCGATCGCCAGATGGAGACGCCGTATGCGCACGGCGCGACGTGGTACATGCAGGGGCCGTTCCAGCAGGGCGTGCCCGAGCTTGGCTACCAGTTGAAACTGGTGCCGCGCGACATCTACCGGCTCGGCATCGCGGCGGTCAACCGCTATTGCGAAAAGGCACACGGCAAGGCGTTCGCGGATCTCGACGCACCGACGCGCGACACCGTGCTCGGCGCGCTGGAGAAAGGCGGCGCGCAGATCGACGACGTCCCGCCCGGCGTGTTCCTCGGCCAGTTGCTGCAGAACACGCGCGAAGGCTACTTCTGCGATCCGGTGCATGGCGGCAATCGCGACATGGCCGCGTGGAAAATGATCGGCTTCCCGGGCGCGCGCGCGGACTTCATGGATTTCGTCAACCAGAGCGGCAAGCCCTATCCGTACGGCCCCGTCTCGATCAACGGGGAGCGCAGCTGATGGCCGCAGACAAGAAGCCGCATGTCGATGCGGTAATCGTCGGCTTCGGCTGGACCGGCGCGATTCTCGCGAAGGAACTGACCGAAGCGGGCCTGAACGTCGTCGCGCTCGAGCGCGGCGAATATCGCGACACCTACCCGGACGGCGCGTATCCGAACACGATCGACGAGCTGACCTACAACATCCGCAAGAAGCTGTTCCTCGACCTGTCGAAGACGACCGTGTCGATCCGCCACGGCCTGCAGGACACCGCGCTGCCGTACCGGCAGCTCGCCGCGTTCCTGCCGGGCGAAGGCGTCGGCGGCGCGGGGCTGCACTGGTCGGGCGTGCACTTCCGGATCACGCCGGAAGAGCTGCGCCTGCGCAGCCACTATGAAGAGCGCTACGGCAAGAAGTTCATCCCCGAAGGGATGACGATCCAGGATACGGGCGTCACGTACGACGAGCTCGAGCCGCATTTCGATTTCGCCGAGAAGGTGTTCGGCACGTCAGGGCAGGCGTACAAGGTCGGCGGCAAGGTGGTCGGCGACGGCAACGTGTTCGAGGCGAACCGCAGCGACAATTTCCCGCTGCCCGCGCAGCTCAATACGTATTCGGCGCAGCGCTTCTTCGATGCCGCGCACTCGCTCGGGCTGCATCCGTACCGGCTGCCGTCGGCCAACACGTCGGGCCCGTACACGAACCCGTACGGCGTGCAGATGGGCCCGTGCAACTTCTGCGGCTACTGCAGCGGCTACGCGTGCTACATGTATTCGAAGGCGTCGCCGAACCTGAACATCCTGCCCGCGCTGAAGCAGGCGCCGAACTTCGAGCTGCGCTCGAAGTGCCACGTGCTGCGCGTCGACCTCGACGACACGAAGAAGCGCGCGACCGGCGTGACCTACGTCGATCCGGCCGGGCGCGAGGTGCACCAGCCGGCCGATCTCGTGATCGTGGCCGCGTTCCAGTATCACAACGTGCACCTGCTGCTGCTGTCGGGCATCGGCAAGCCGTACGACCCGATCTCGGGCGAAGGCGTGGTCGGCCGCAATTTCGCGTACCAGAACCTGTCGACGATCAAGGCGTTCTTCGACAAGGACACCTACACGAATCCGTTCATCGGCGCGGGTGGCAACGGCGTCGCGGTGGACGACTTCAACGCGGACAACTTCGACCACGGCCCGCTCGGTTTCGTCGGCGGCTCGCCGCTGTGGGTGAACCAGGCCGGCGTGAAGCCGATCAGCGGCATCGCGACGCCGCCCGGCACGCCGCAGTGGGGCTCGGCGTGGAAGAAGGCCGTCAAGGACAACTACGCGCACACGATCTCGATGGATGCGCACGGCACCAACATGTCGTACCGCGACGTGTATCTCGACCTCGATCCGACCTATCGCGATTCGTACGGCCAGCCGCTGTTGCGGATGACGTTCGACTGGAAGGACAACGACATCAAGATGGCGCAGTACGTGACCGGCCAGATGAAGAAGATCGCGGAAGCGATGGGGCCGAAGGCGATCGGCGTGTCGACGCGCGAGTTCGGCAAGCACTTCGACTCGCGCCAGTACCAGACGACCCACCTCGTCGGCGGCGCGATCATGGGCACCGACCCGAAGACGAGCGTGCTGAACCGCTACCTGCAGTGCTGGGACGTGCACAACGTGTTCGTGATGGGCGCATCGGCGCTGCCGCAGGGCATCGGCTACAACCCGACCGGGATCATCGCGGCGCTGGCCTACTGGTCGGCCCGCGCGATTCGCGAGCAATACCTGAAAAATCCCGCCCCGCTGGTGACCGTATGAAGAGGACGATGAACCACCACAACGCCGCGCGCCGCGTTTCTCCGCTGCAGCGCGCGCTGGCGATCGGCTCGGCATGGGCGGCATTCGGCCTCGCGGGCGGAACCGCGTTCGCACAGCCGGCGTCCGCGCCGACCGCGGCTTCGGGCCCGGCGGCAGCACCTGCCGCCCAGTCGGCCGACGCGACCCTCATCAAGCGCGGCGAATATCTTGCGCGCGCCGGCGACTGCATCGCCTGCCACACCGCGAGCGGCGGCAAGCCGTTCGCGGGCGGGCTGAAGTTCGACACGCCGATCGGCGCGATCTACTCGACGAACATCACGCCGGACGCGAAGACGGGCCTCGGCGGCTGGACCTACGAGGACTTTACCCGTGCAGTACGCGAAGGCGTGCGCAAGAACGGCGACACGATGTATCCGGCGATGCCGTTCCCGTCGTACGCGCGGCTGACCGACGACGACATGAAGGCGCTGTACGCGTACTTCATGCACGGCGTCGCGCCGGTCGAGCACGAGAACCGCAAGGTCGACATCGTGTGGCCGCTGTCGATGCGCTGGCCGCTCGGCATCTGGCGCAAGCTGTTCGCGCCGTCGCCGAAGCCGTTCGACGCGGCGTCGTACCCCGACCCGGTGGTCGCGCGCGGCGCGTATCTGGTGCAGGGGCTCGGCCACTGCGGCGCATGCCACACGCCGCGCGCGCCGACGATGCAGGAGCGCGGGCTGACCGACGCCGATGGCCTCGACTTCCTGGCCGGCGGTGCGGCGATCGACGGCTGGGTGCCGACGAGCCTGCGCGGCGAGCCGCGCACTGGCCTGGGCGCGTGGAACGAAACCGAGATCGTGCAGTTCCTGAAAACCGGCCGCACGCTGCGCACGGCCGCGTTCGGCGGGATGACGGACGTGGTCGGCCACAGCATGCAGCACATGACCGACGACGACCTGAACGCGATCGCGCGCTACCTGAAGACGTTGCCGCCGCGCGTGCAGGGCGAGCAGCCGCACGTGTACGACGCGGCCGCGGCGAAGGCGCTGCAGACCGGCGACGCGAGCAAGCCGGGCGCGGCCGTCTATCGCGACAACTGCATGGCCTGCCACCGCAGCGACGGCCACGGCTACACGCGCGTGTTTCCGGCGCTCGCCGGCAACCCGGTCGTGCAGGGCGACGATCCGACGTCGCTGATCCACGTCGTGCTGGAAGGCAGCGCGCTGCAGGGCACGCGCACCGCGCCGTCGACCTTCACGATGCCGCCGTTCGGCTGGCGGCTGTCGGACCAGGAAGTCGCGGACGTGTCGAACTTCGTGCGCACGAGCTGGGGCAACACGGGCGCGCCGGTGACGGCCGCGCAGGTCGCGAAAGTACGCAAGAGCGTGCCGTCGACGCGGCCCGAGCCGCCGCCGGGCGCGCGGTTCCCGCAAGCGTCGCGCTGACCCGAGCGGCGGGGCGCGAGCCCCCGCCTGCTGCTGTGTTGGCGCCCACGCGCGGCGGGTCCGCGCGACGCCTTTCCCTTCGCCGGGGTTGTACCCCGCACCGCGCGCAGCGGCGTGAAATTTTCGCGGCTGCGCGCCATTCTTCCGCCTCATCCCTTATCCTTTCACTCTTGAACCTTACTAAATAGTTACAAGAGCTTGGGAGGGGGGATGCCTCATGACGTCAGCCTGATTGCGTTGCTCGCGGCCGGTTTCGGTCTCGCGATGATCTTCGGTTACCTCGCGTCGCTGCTGAAAATGCCGCCGCTCGTCGGCTATCTGCTCGCCGGGATCGTGATCGGCCCCGGCACGCCCGGTTTCGTCGGCGATCTGTCGCTCGCGCAGCAGCTCGCCGAAGTCGGCGTGATGCTGCTGATGTTCGGCGTCGGCCTGCATTTCTCGCTCGGCGATCTCCTCGCGGTGCGCAAGATCGCGCTGCCGGGGGCGATCGTCCAGATTACCGTCGCGACGCTGCTCGGCGGCGGGCTCGCGCTCACCTGGGGCTGGAGCCTCGGTGCGGCGCTCGTGTTCGGGCTCGCGCTGTCGGTCGCGAGTACCGTCGTGCTGCTGCGCGCGCTCGAAGGGCGCGGGCTCGTCGAGACGGTCAACGGGCGCATCGCGGTGGGCTGGCTGGTCGTCGAGGATCTCGTGATGGTGCTCGTGCTGGTGCTGCTGCCGCCGGTGGCGGGGCTGCTCGGCGGCACGCCGCCCGGCGACGCGCATGCGGCCGGCAGCAGCGTGTGGGGCACACTCGGCGTCACGATGCTGAAGGTCGCCGCGTTCATCGCGCTGATGCTGGTGGTCGGCAAGCGCGTGTTCCCGCGCATTCTGTGGCTCGTCGCGCGCACGGGTTCGCGCGAATTGTTTACGCTTTGCATGATTGCCGCGGCGGTCGGCATCGCGTTCGGCGCGGCGAAGCTGTTCGACGTGTCGTTCGCGCTCGGCGCGTTCTTCGCGGGGATGATGATGCGCGAGTCGGAGTTCAGCCGGCGCGCGGCCGACGAGACGCTGCCGTTGCGCGACGCGTTCTCGGTGCTGTTCTTCATCTCGGTCGGCATGCTGTTCGACCCGAAGGTGCTGATCGAAGAGCCGCTGCACGTGATCGAGGTCGCGGCGATCGTGCTGGTCGGCAAGACGCTCGCGGCCGTCGCGCTCGTGATCGCGTTCCGCTATCCGCTGAATACCGCGCTGACGGTCGGCGCGGGCCTTGCGCAGATCGGCGAATTCTCGTTCATCCTCGCGGGGCTCGGCCGTGCGCTCGGGCTGCTGTCGGCCGAGGGGCAGAGCCTGATTCTCGCGGTCGCGCTGATCTCGATCGCGATGAACACGCTGCTGTTCGCGATGATCGATCCGGCGCTCGCGTGGATCCGCAAGCATTCGGCGTTCGCGCGCAAGCTCGAGGCGCGCGACGATCCGCTCGCCGCGCTGCCGATGTCGACGCCGCAGACGCATCTGACCGGGCAGGTCGTGATCGTCGGCTACGGCAAGGTCGGCACGCGGATCGCGCATGCGCTGGACGAGCGCGGGATCGCCTATGTCGTCGTCGAGCAGAATCGCGAGCTCGTCGAGAAGCTGCGCGCGGACGGCACCGCGGCCGTGTCGGGCGACGCGATCGAGCCGATCGTGCTCGTGCAGGCGCATATCGCGCGCGCCGGGATGCTGGTCGTCACGCTGCCCGACGTGTTCGACGTGCGGCAGATCGTCGAGATCTCGCGCACGCTCAACCCGACGCTCGAGGTCGTGCTGTGCACGAACAGCGGGGACGAGGCCGCGCTGCTGTCGAGCGAGGGCATCGGCACCGTGTTCATGGGCGAGACCGAACTCGCGCGCGGGATGACCGAGCACGTGCTCGGCCGGATGGCGAAGCCGGTCGCGGCCGCGCATTGACGGCGCGCGGCATCGCGCCTCGCATCGTCAGCCTGCGGTAGCGGTCTTCGCGGGCGCGGGAGTGCCGGATTGCGCGGTCGTCTTCAACGATGCCGCAGCTTTCGGCGCCGCGACCGTTTTCTGCGCCGCGGCGGCCTGCGCCGGCGCATTCTTTTCCGGTTCGACCGGCGCGTCGGGCGGCACGCCGAGCAACTGCAGCGAGCCGCTCGTGACCGACGCGAACACCGGGCCGGCCACCGTGCCGCCGTAGTAGCCCTTGCCGCGCGGCTCGTCGATCATCACCGCGACGATCAGGCGCGGGTTGCTCATCGGCGCCATCCCCGCGAACAGCGCGCGGTACTTGCCCTTCGCATAACTCGCGCCGACCTGCTTGCGCGCGGTCCCCGTCTTGCCGCCGATCCGGTAGCCGTCGACGCGCGCGCGGCGCCCCGTGCCGCCTTCGCCGACCGCCATCTCGAGCATCGAGCGGATCGCGGCGGCCGTTTGCGGCGACGTCACGCGATGGCCGCGGTGCGCGTCGATCGTCTGCTGGTCGGTGCCGTTCTTCAGCAGCGATACCGGGTGCAGCGTGCCGTCGCCCGCATAGGCCGTGTAGGTCTGCGCGATCTGCAGCAGCGACATCGACAACCCGTAGCCGTACGCCATCGTCGCCTGCTCGATCGGCCGCCAGCGCTTGTAGCCGCGCAGCCGGCCCGACGCGACGCCCGGGAACGTCAGTTCCGGCGCGCGGCCGATCCCGTACTCCTGGTATTTGTTCCAGATCGTTTCGGCGGGCAGGTTCAGCGCCAGTTTCGCGAGCGCGACGTTGCTCGACTTCTGCAGCGCTTGCGATACCGTCAGCGACCCGTGGTTCGACGTGTCGTGGATCACCGCCGGGCCGATCTTGTAGGTGCCCGGCGACGTGTTGATGATCGTGTTCGGCGTGACCTTGCGCTCGTCGATCGACAGCGCGACGACGAGCGGCTTGATCGTCGAGCCCGGTTCGAACGTGTCGATCACCGCGCGGTTGCGCAGTTGCTGGCCGGTGAGGCGGGCGCGGTCGTTCGGGTCGAAGGTCGGATAGTTCGCGAGCGCGAGGATCTCGCCGTTCTGCGCGTCGAGCACGACGACGCTGCCGGCCAGCGCATTGTTCTCGATCACGGCCGCCTTGAGCTGGCTGAACGCGAGTTGCTGGATGCGGCGGTCGATCGTCAGTTCGATCGTCGCGCCGTGCTGCGCGGGGACGAGCGGGCGTGTGTCCGACACGATGCGGCCGAGCCGGTCGCGGATCACCTCGCGCTGGCCGGACGTGCCCTGCAGGCGCGCATTCGCCGCGAGTTCGACGCCTTCCTGGCCCTTGTCCTCGACGTTCGTGAAGCCGACCACGTGTGCGGCCGATTCGCCTTCCGGGTAGAAGCGTTTCGAGTCGGCGATCTGAGTGATGCCGTCGATCGCGAGCTTGTCGAGCCGGCTGGCGGTGTCCGCGTCGACCTGCCGCTTGAGCAGCACGAACGTCTTGTCGTTGCCGAGACGCCGCTTCACCTCGGCGAGCGGCAGGTCGAGCAGCTTCGCGAGCTGCGGGTAATCGGTGTCGGCGACCTGTTTCGGGTTCGCCCAGATTTCATAGGTCGACAGGCTGACCGCGAGCATCGCGCCGTTGCGGTCGACGATGCGTCCGCGCATCGCGTCGAGCTCGATCGTGCGCTGATAGCGCTTCTGGCCCTGGCCGACGTAGAAATCCTGGTTCGCGACCTGCACCCAGAACGCGCGCGCGATCAGCGCGGCGAATGCGAGGAACACGACGACCACGATCAGCCGCGAGCGCCACATCGGCAGGCGCGCGGCGAGCATTGGATTCTTGGTCGCCGCTGCATACGGATCGGCAGGGTGGGTCTTCTTTTTCACGCTCATGCAATGGCCGGGTGGGGCCGCCGGACGGCGGCGGGTCAGTCTGAATAATGCGATTGTAATAAATGAGTAAACACCGTGTGAGGAAAGTATGATCCGGCCCCGCAAAAAGACGAAGGGTCGGTCGTCTGGAAAACGGAGGAAAGCGCAGCAAGGCGGGGCGACGTAGGATGCCGCGGCGGCTGCGGAGGATGAAACACGGGCGATCCGTCGCGAGCGGAGCCGGACACGCGGTCTCCGCCATCGCGCGATCGCGACCGTTCCGACGCGCGATCAATTGCCCGCACGACGATTATTTCTTTAATCTCGAAAATAAAAAGCGCCTCGAACGGAGGCGCCATTCATGCTGAATATCGAAATGAATATCACTACTACCGGAATAAACCCGAAAACCGCAGACGATTCATGTCAATAATACCTAGCGGGCAACGGAAATAAATTCCCGGTATTCCGGCTGGGTCGTGCAGGTATCGACCGCCTGCAGGCGCCATGCGCCGTCGGGATGATCGCCGGCGAGCACCGCGGGGCCCTGTTCGCGGCGCATCGCGTCGAACGACAGCCCCTTCAGTTGACAGACGGCATGGCCGCTGTCGGCTGCACAGAGCGCCATCGCACCCTCGATGTCGCGGACCTTGCCCCAGGTCGGAAGGTCGATGCCCTGATGTGCCTCGCGCGACCACAGACCCTCGTCGGTATCGACCCACAAGACTGCGAAGGAATGCCGGGTTGCCGATTCGCTGCCATTAATCCGAATGGTGAGGCGCATTGCATCGTCTCCTTAAAAAAAGACACATTCGACCGTTTGAACTTGAACAGTCTAGATAGACTGGTGTGAAACGCAAGTGATAATCCGCAATAAATTTATATAGAGCCCATTTCGATTCCAGATGAAAGGACGTCTGACGATTCATGGTCATTCCCGACGCGTCAGCACAGGCGCGCGATACCGGCGATAGCCGTGGCCGCTCGGGCACGCGCCGCGGTCCAGACATGGGATGACAGGGCCGCCGGCCGCGTCGATCTGTCGCGCACCGGCTGCCATCACGACCGGGTCGATCGCGCGTTTCGGCACCGGTCGAATGCAGCCGACCGAACGTTTCGTCGTTTTGATCCGACGACCGGCACGACACACTCCGACAATCGCGTACAAATCGGCACACTTTCACGAAACTTTCGGGACAGACTTGCATGCGGTCGGGCCCCACACTGGGAACTTCCCGATCCTGTGCCGCGGACGCCCGTCCGCGCCGGCTGCCGCCGCCTCGTGCCAGAGCGCGATCGACGCGATCGCAGGCCGCACGCCCGATCGGGAGCCGCCGGGGCCCGCGTCGGCCCCGGCCCGGCCGGCGAGCCGGGCGGCGCCCGCAACCGCGGGCGCCGCGCCGCCCCGGCCGATTCTTCGAAGGAGACTATCGTGCTGATCTGGAAAACCGCGTTGTCGCTCAACTGGCGGACGAGCCTCGTGTCGCCGGCCAGCGCACCGGTCGCGGCGGCGAACGTCGGACGGCTGGTGCTGACCGGCGCCACCGGCTTCATCGGCAGTACCGTGCTGACGGCGCTCGTCAATGCAGGGCTGCTCGAACGCATCGTCTGCGTCGTGCGCGCGCAGGACCGCGGCCATGCGGTCGCGCGGCTGCGTGAAGCCGCGTTGCGCGCGGGGCTCACGCCGTACTGGGCGTCGCGCCTGACCGACGCGAACGTGATCGTCGGCGCGCTCGGCGATGTGTGGCACGGCGCCGATGCATCGCGCCTGGCCGGCGCGACGCACGTGATTCATTGCGCGGGCCATGCGTCGCCGGCCGACGGCGCGCACCTGCGGGCCGACATCGCCGATGCGGTGCGCTTCGCCGAACGCTTTGCGCGCGCGCCGCGCCTGCAACGCTTCGTGTACGTCGGCACGGCCTACGCGCATGCGGGCCGCGGCGGGATCGTGCAGGAAGAGGGGGAGCGCGCGGGGAACGGGAACGACATCGCGCCGCGGGCCGACGACGGCCTGCCGGGCGCGGTGCTCGCGGCCGACTATCTGCACGCGAAGGCGGAGACGGAGCAGCGCCTGCGCGCGCTCGGGCTGCCGCTCGTCGTCGTGCGGCCGTCGCACGTCGTCGGCCATACGGTGCTCGGTACGCGGCCCGCGCCGAATTCGTTCTGGATGTTCCGGCTCGCGCATGCGGCGCGCCGCTTCACCGCGCGGCCGATGACGCGCATCGACATCGTGTCGGTGGACGACGTGGCGCGCGCGACGATGCTGCTGGCCGTCAAGCCGACGCTCGCGCACGACGTCTATCATGTGTCGGCCGGCGACGAGGCGCCGCAGGTCGCGCAGATCGTGCGCGCGATGGACGAGGCGGCGGGCATGACCGGCGCGCCGCGCTACGCGGCATGCGCGCCGGCCGAGCTGCCGCTCGTCGTGCGCGACGTGCTCGGGCGGCCCGATCCGGCGCTCGAGCGCGTGATCGGCCGGGCGCTGCAGCGCTGCGGCGAATTCGCGACGGTCGATCGCGTGTTCGACAACCGCCGCGTGCGCGACGAAATCGATTTCGAGCCGCTGCCGTTCATCGATTACGTCGAGGAGTGCATGCGCACGTCGCGCGGCGTGGCGGTGACCGAGCTGATGCGCGGCGCGGTCCACTAACCGGCCGCATCGCCCCGGCGCCCGTTCCCGCCCATGGCGGGCGCGGGCGCCGTCTTCATGCCTGGTTGCCGAGCTCGATGAGCCGGTCGAGCGCGCGGTAGATGTCGTCGAGGCCGTCCTCGCCGAATCGCGCTTCGAGCTGACGATATTGCTCGTCGATGCGCGGACCGATTTCCGTCACCAGTTTCCTGCTTTGCGGCGTCAGGCTGACCAGCAGCCGGCGCTGATCCTCCTGCGCGCGCGTGCGCGTGATCAGGCCGTCGCGCTCCATCCGCTCCAGCACGCCGGTCAGGCTCGGGCTCAGGATGCAGCAGCGTTTCGCGATCTGCCCGGCTTCGAGCGCCTGCGCCGGTTCGCCGTCGAGCACGCGGATGATCCGCCATTGCTGTTCGGTCAGCGAGAATTCCTTGAGAATGGGGCGAAACAGGCCCATCAGCGTTTCGCGGGCCTCGAGCAGCAGCATGGCCAGGTTGCGATGGTCGAGCGTACGGTTCATCGGGGTGAGCAGAGGACGGGGACGCATCAATCTTAACAGCCGAAGCTGATGAATTTCGCGTATCAGGGTAATCGAGGTTGTCAGCGCCCGATTGTTTACTTAAGATATTAACTATTGACGATGCGCCGCGACGCGCGGCAGGGGAATGACGCATGGAGCTGTCTTGCACGACCGCCGCGGCGCCGCCGTTGCCGGTCGCCATCGGTACCGTCTACGGCGCGCTGCTCAACGAGCGCGCGGCGCTCGCCGCACTCGGCGACGCCGTGAACGCACCGCCTTACGGCCGTCCGCCGCAGGCGCCGGTCCTGTACATCAAATCGGCCAACACGCATGCGGCCGATGGCGCCGTCGTCGTCGTGCCGGCCGGCGTCGACGCGCTGGAAATCGGTGCGTCGGTGGCCGTCGTGTTCGCGCGGCGCGCGACGCGCGTGGCGGCCGCGCGCGCGCTCGACTACGTGCACGGCTTCACGCTCGCGAGCGACGTGTCGGTGCCGCATCCCGATTACTACCGTCCGGCCGTGCGCTTCAAGTGCCGTGACGGCTTCTGCCCGCTCGGCCCGGCGATCGTGCCGGCCGCCGCGCTCGCCGATGTCGACGCGATCGGGCTGACGGTGCGGATCGACGGCAAGGTGGCCGCATCCGCGTCGACCGCGACGCTGATTTGCCCGGTGCGCGAGCTGATCGCCGACGTGACGGCCTTCATGTCGTTCGACGCGGGCGACGTGCTGCTGCTCGGCGTTGCGGGCGGCGCACCGCTTGCCCGCGCGGGCAGTACGATCGAGATCGCCGCGGCCGGCATCGGCAGGCTGCGGCATACGCTGATGGCGGAGGAAGCACGTTGACGTCCTCGCCACCCTAAAGGGAGGCGATTCCCACAGCTGGCGATGCACGTCCGCATCGGAGAATGTTTAGAGCAGCGTTGATATCACGATCATGCACGACACCACATCCACTGCAGGCCCACTCTCTTACTCGCAGTCCCGCGATACCTTTCGGCCGCGTCGTGCTGCCTTTCGACCCGCACGACGAACAGGACTGGGTGGAACCGCTTTCGTCGACTTCCTCGAACGTGACTCCGTGCGCGATCGCTTTGTAGCGGAGCTTGTCTCGGAAGGACGACCAGGATGCGTCGTAGACGCTCTTCGCCATCCTGGTTCTGGCGAGTTTGACGGCAGATACATTGCCGACCGCGATGTAATCGAAGCGCCGCACCAGATCGAGCGCGAGCTTGTGCTGGAAGTCGGCGCGGGCATTCGCCACCTTGGCGTGCAGCTTCGCGATATGCCGCTTGTGCTTTCGCGCCCGTTGCGCTTTCGCCAGCTTGTCTGCCGCGCGTCGGCCGAATCGGTCGTTCGGCAGTTTCTCGCCCGTCGAAAGTGTGGCGAAGTCTTTCAGGCCGAGATCGATGCCGACACCGGAACGAATCGGGCGGGCCGGAACATCCGGCATCTCGATCACGATGTTGAGAAACCAGTTGCCGCGTGCATCCTGCGCAAAGTTGGTCCCGTCCTTGATCTTGCCTTCGGGAAGCGGTCGGCTGTTGAACACGCGAAACGTGTTGCCGGCGAAACGGAACGCGTCACCCTCGCGCTTCAGGTCACGCCCCTTCAGCGGCACCCAGCCCAGCGATTTCCTGCCGCGATAGCGCAGGTAGGGGCGTCGGTGCTGGCTGCGCGACTTCGCGTATTGCTCACAGGCTGCGTTGACCGTACCGGAGTGGATGCCGAGTTCCTTGCTGCTCCCCGTCGTCAGCACGTTCAGATCGAATCCCGTCGGCCACTTCTTGCCCCACTTGAGCGCGTGCTTCTGCGTGTCGTTGCAGAAGTTCCAGACGTAGTTCACCGCACGGCTCTGCTTGTTGAGCAGTCCGTTGAGCGATTTCACCCGGTAGCGGTAGACAAGGATCATGCAGGTGATCCTAACCCGTGGAAGAAGCTGCCTGTCAACAGTACTCCTTTCCTTCCAGCCATCCGCTCCAAAGGAAGTCCCGTTCAGGGAAATGGTGGGGCTTCTCGGAGTACATTTTCATGAAGACGGCGCGCGTGATCTACAACGGCGCACCGCATGCGGCCGAACCGGCCGGCGACGGCGCGATCCGCCTCGATACGGGGCGCGTGGTGGCCGAGGACGCGGTGGCGTGGCTGCCGCCCGTCGCGCCGCGCACGACGTTCGCGCTCGGCCTGAACTACGCCGACCATGCGAAGGAACTCGCGTTCAACGCGCCGAGCGAACCGCTGATCTTCCTGAAGGGGCCGAACACGTTCGTCGGCCACCGCTCGCTCACGGTGCGCCCGGCGGACGCCACGCACATGCACTACGAGTGCGAACTGGCCGTCGTGATCGGCCGGCCCGCGCGCCACGTGAGCCGCGCGCAGGCGATCGACTACGTGGCCGGCTATACGGTCGCGAACGACTACGCGATCCGCGATTACCTCGAAAACTACTACCGCCCGAACCTGCGCGTGAAGAACCGCGACACCTGCACGCCGCTCGGGCCGTGGTTCGTGAGTCGCGACGAGATCGGCGACGCGGCCGACCTGACGCTGCGCACGACCGTGAACGGTCGCGAGACGCAACGCGGCAGCACGCGCGACATGGTGTTCGACGTGCCGGCGCTGATCGAGCACATCAGCAGCTTCATGACGCTCTTGCCGGGCGACCTGATCCTGACCGGCACGCCCGAGGGGCTGGCGGACACGCAGCCGGGCGACGAGGTCGTGACCGAAATCGAAGGAATCGGCCGGCTCGTGAACACGATCGTCGGCGAAGCGGACTACTATCGCGCCGGCTGAGGCCGTCGCCAAGGAAGGAGAGCACATGACCATCAAGCACTGGATCGGCGGCCGCGAAGTGGAGAGCCGCGACACTTTCACGACGCTGAACCCGGCGACGGGCGACGTCATCACCGACGTCGCATCGGGCGGCGAGGCCGAGGTCGACGCGGCCGTGCGCGCGGCGAAGGACGCGTTCCCGAAATGGGCGAACACGCCGGCGAAGGCGCGCGCGAAGCTGATGCGCAAGCTCGGCGAGCTGATCGAGAAGAACGTGCCGATGCTCGCGGCGCTGGAGACGCAGGACACCGGCCTGCCGATCGCGCAGACGAGCAAGCAGCTGATTCCGCGCGCGTCCGAGAACTTCAACTTCTTCGCGGAAGTGTGCGTGCAGATGAACGGCCGCACCTATCCGGTCGACGACCAGATGCTGAACTACACGCTGTACCAGCCGGTCGGCGTGTGCGCACTGGTGTCGCCGTGGAACGTGCCGTTCATGACGGCCACGTGGAAAACGGCGCCGTGTCTCGCGCTCGGCAACACGGCTGTGCTGAAGATGTCCGAGCTGTCGCCGCTGACGGCCGACCAGCTCGGCCGGCTCGCGCTCGAAGCCGGCATCCCGCCCGGTGTGCTGAACGTCGTGCAGGGTTACGGCGCGACGGCCGGCGACGCGCTCGTGCGGCATCCTGACGTGCGCGCGGTGTCGTTTACCGGCGGCACCGTCACCGGCAAGCGGATCATGGAGCGCGCGGGCCTCAAGAAGTATTCGATGGAACTTGGCGGCAAGTCGCCGGTGCTGATCTTCGACGACGCCGATTTCGACCGCGCGCTCGACGCGTCGCTGTTCACGATCTTCTCGATCAACGGCGAACGCTGCACCGCGGGCTCGCGGATCTTCGTGCAGCGCACGATCTACGATCGCTTCGTGCAGGAATTCGCGCGCCGTGCGAACAACCTGGTGGTCGGCGATCCGACCGATCCGGGCACCAACCTCGGCGCGATGATCACGCGCCAGCACTGGGAGAAGGTGACGGGCTATATCCGCATCGGCGAGCAGGAAGGCGCGCGCGTGGTCGCGGGCGGCGCGGACAAGCCGGCCGGGCTGCCCGATCATCTGCGCAACGGCAACTTCGTGCGGCCGACCGTGTTCGCCGACGTCGACAACCGGATGCGCATCGCGCAGGAAGAGATCTTCGGGCCGGTCGCGTGCATCATCCCGTTCGACGACGAAGACGACGGGCTGCGGCTCGCGAACGATACGGCGTACGGCCTCGCGTCGTACATCTGGACGCAGGACGTCGGCAAGGTGCATCGGCTCGCGCGCGGCATCGAGGCCGGGATGGTGTTCGTGAACAGCCAGAACGTGCGCGACCTGCGCCAGCCGTTCGGCGGCGTGAAGGAGTCGGGCACCGGGCGCGAGGGCGGCGAGTACAGTTTCGAGGTGTTCGCGGAGATCAAGAACGTGTGCATCTCGATGGGTTCGCATCACGTTCCGCGCTGGGGCGTGTAACCGGAGCGGGTCGTTGCGCCGCAAAGAACCATACGGAGACTTGAACGATGGGCAAACTGTCCCTCGCCGCGAAGATCACGCACGTGCCGTCGATGTACCTGTCGGAATTGCCCGGCAAGCATCACGGCTGCCGTGAAGCGGCGATCCGCGGCCACCGGCTGATCGGCGAGCGCTGCCGTGCGCTCGGCGTCGACACGATCGTCGTGTCGGACGTGCACTGGCTCGTCAACGCGGGCTATCACGTGAACTGCAATGCGCGGTTCGCGGGCACCTATACGAGCAACGAGCTGCCGCATTTCATCCGCGACATGCAGTACGCGTATCCGGGCAACCCGGCGCTCGGCCGGCTGATCGCGGAAACGGCCACCGAGCGCGGCGTCGCGACGCGTGCGCACGAGATCGACAGCCTCGAACTCGAATACGGCACGCTCGTGCCGATGCGCTACATGAACGGCGACCAGCACTTCAAGGTCGTGTCGATCGCCGGCTGGTGCATGTGGCATCAGCTCGACGAAAGCCGGCGCTTCGGCGAGGCGCTGCTCGAGGCGATCGAGAAGAGCGATTCGAACGTCGCGTTCCTCGCGAGCGGGTCGCTGTCGCATCGTTTCAACGACAACGGCAGCCCCGAGGAATCGATCCACCAGATCAGCCGCGAATTCTTCCGGCAGGTCGACCTGCGCGTGGTCGAGCTGTGGAAGCAGGGCGATTTCAAGACCTTCTGCGCGATGCTGCCCGAGTACAACGTGCATTGCCACGGCGAAGGCGGGATGCACGACACGGCGATGCTGCTCGGGCTGCTCGGCTGGGATCGTTACGACCAGCCCGTCGAGATCGTCACCGACTATTTCGCGAGCTCGGGCACCGGGCAGATCAACGCGATCTTCCCGTTGCCCTGAGCGTTTGCCGTTCACCATGCCTTCGAAACCGACTGGAGCGTTGCCATGCCACACATCGTCGTCGAATACACCGCGAACATCCGCGACGACGCGCGCATTCCCGCGCTGCTGCGCACGATCAACGCGACGCTGATCGCGCAGGGCGGCGTGTTCCCGACCGGCGGCATCCGTTCGCGCGCGATCGAGCTGCACGACTACTGCGTCGCCGACGGCACGGAGGACGACGCGTTCGTCCACGTGACGCTGAAGATCGGCGCGGGCCGCAGCGACGAAACGAAGAAAGCCGCGTGCGACGCACTGTTCGACGCGATCAAGGCCCATTTCGCCGAGTTGTACGCGAAACGCTATCTCGCGCTGTCGATGGAACTGACCGAGTTCAGCGAAAGCGGCTCGTACAAGCACAACAACATCCACGCCCGCTACAAGCGGGCCGGCTGAACCCCATTCCCGATCCGACCATGCTCGAACCCGCCATCATCGACCAGCTCGCGCACCGTCTGCACGACGCCGAGCGCGCACGCACGCAGATCCGCCAGATCTCGCTCGACCATCCCGACATCACGATCGACGACGCGTATGCGATCCAGCGCGCGTGGGTGACCCTCAAGCTCGCGGAAGGCCGTACGCTGAAGGGGCACAAGATCGGCCTGACGTCGAAGGCGATGCAGAACACGTCGCAGATCGACGAACCCGACTACGGCGCGCTGCTCGACGACATGTTCTTCGAAGACGGCGGCACGATCCCGACCGGCCGCTTCATCGTGCCGCGCGTCGAGGTCGAGCTCGCGTTCGTGCTCGGCAAGCGGCTCACCGGCCCGAACTGCACGATCTTCGACGTGTACGACGCGGTCGATTACGTCGTGCCGGCGCTCGAGATCATCGACGCGCGCAGCCAGTCGATCGACCCCGACACGAAACGACCGCGCAAGGTGTTCGACACGATCGCCGACAACGCGGCGAACGCGGGCGTCGTGATCGGCGGCCGGCCGGTGCGCCCACAGGACGTCGATTTGCGCTGGGTCGCGGCGATCATGTCGCGCAACGGCGTGGTCGAGGAAACCGGGGTTGCGGCCGGCGTGCTGAACCATCCGGCGAACGGCGTCGCATGGCTCGCGAACCGGTTGTCGCGCTTCGACGTCGCGCTGGAGCCGGGGCAGATCGTGCTCGGCGGGTCGTTTACGCGGCCGTGCGCGGCGCGTCCGGGCGATACGTTCAGCGTCGACTACGGCCCGCTCGGGACGATCCAGTGCTACTTCGAGTGAGGTGAGCGAACGATGCAGATTCCGTCGAATGTCTTCAAGGCCGCGCTCGCACGCGGCGACGCGCAGGTCGGCCTGTGGCTCGGCCTCGCGAATCCGTACAGCGCCGAGGTGGTCGCGGGCGCCGGTTTCGACTGGCTGCTGATCGACGGCGAACATGCGCCGAATACGGTGCCGACGATCCTCGCGCAATTGCAGGCCATCGCGCCGTATCCGTCGCATCCGGTCGTGCGCGTGCCGTGGAACGATCCGGTGATCGTCAAGCAGGTGCTCGATCTCGGCGCGCAGACGCTGCTCGTGCCGATGGTGCAGAGCGCCGACGAAGCGCGTGCGGCGGTGGCCGCGACGCGTTACCCGCCGCACGGGATGCGCGGCGTCGGCAGTGCGCTCGCGCGCGCGTCGCGGTGGAATCGCGTCGGCGAGTACCTGCATCGCGCGAACGACGAGATGGCCGTGCTCGTGCAGGTCGAGACGCGCGCGGGGCTGGAAGCGATCGATGCGATTGCGCGGGTCGACGGCGTCGATGGCGTGTTCATTGGCCCGGCCGATCTCGCGGCCGATCTCGGTCATCTCGGCCACCCCGGGCACCCGGACGTGCAGGCCGCGATCGACGGCGCGATCCGCGCGATCAAGGCGGCCGGCAAGGCGCCGGGCATCCTGAGCGCGGATGAAGCGGCCGCGCGGCGCTATCTGGAAGCGGGCGCGTTGTTCGTCGCGGTCGGCGTCGATACGACGCTGCTGGCACGGAGCGCGGAGCGGCTTGCCGCGCAGTTCAAGGGGAACGGCGGCGATGTCTTGAAGAAGGGCGACGGCACGTATTGACGTAGTGGCGGGCGGTTTTTGTCTGCTGACCGCCGGCCGTTCGCCGTGCTGCTTCATGCACGCGCATGGCCGTATCTATTCCTCCGCTCGCCTTCCCGTCTCCATATACTTCCCCGGCGTCGTCCCCAGCGCACGCCGGAACATATCGATGAACGCGCTCACGTTGTCGTACCCGAGATCGAGCGCGATCGTCGTCACCGGCACGCCGTCGGCGATACGCTCCAGAGCTCGCAGCAGCCTGGCCTGCTGACGCCACTGAGCGAACGTCAGCCCCGTCTCGGCGACGAAGCGGCGGCTCATCGTCCGTGCGCCGATGCCGGCCCATTCGGCCCATTCCTCCAGCCGCCGGTCGTTCGCGAGATCCGCGGCCAGCGCATCGGTGATCTTCACGAGCCGCGGGTCGCGCGGCCGGACCAGCCCCAGCGCCTCGGCTTCCGATGCCGCGATTTCATCGAGGATCACGTCGGCGATCCGGGCTTGCGCGGCATCCAGTTCCGAGTCGTCCCAGCTTGCGGCGCGCTGCACGGCTTCGCGCAGCAGCGGCGTCGTGCGGATCGCGCGCGGCGTCGCCGGCAGCGCCGCGCAGCGGGCTTCGGCGACGAACGCCGACCAGCCCGAAATCGGCCCGAACGAGCGCAGCGAATGCCGGCAGTGCGGCGGAATCCAGATCGCGTGGATCGCCGGCACGACCCATTCCTGGTCGTCGAGGCCGATCGTCACCAGCCCGCTCAGCGCGCCGACGAGCTGGCCGCGCGCATGCGAATGCGGCGCGGTGATGCGCGGGTCGCGTTGCGACAGGACGGCGGCGACCACGAACGGGCCGTCGTCGGATGTGACGAAGCGGGCGGGCAGGAGCGGATCGGACATGGCCGGATGTCGGTATCGAATGGCCGTTATACCGGAGATTGGCCGATTTCGCACGCCTACACTGCGTCCATCGATGACAACCGGAGTAAGACGCGATGCGAGCCGAACAGATGCTTCCCGACCATGCCAATCAAATCGATGCCGGCGGAACGACGATCCGCAAGGGGACCGTTGGCGCGTTTCTGGTCAACGCGCGTGTGTTGACCGATCCGAACGCCGCGCCGGCCGAAAGGGCGCGCGCGGAGGCCGATGCGATCGATGCGTTGCCTGCATTGCGCGCGCTCGGCCTGTTCGACGTGCTGGAAGTCCGCGATCCCGCGCTGCGCGCGTGGCTCGATGCCCGGTAAAGGTCAACCGTCCAGGATTGAAGGAACCACCATGAAAGCAGCAGTCGTTGAAGGCGCTGGACAGCGCCCGATTTATACGGAGTTCGAACCGCCTCGCGCGATGCCGGGCCACAGCCTGATTGACGTGACGGCGTCCGCGCTGAGCCGCATCGCGCAGGGGCGCGCGGCGGGCACGCATTACTCCTCCGTTGGCGGTTATCCGTTCGTCGTCGGTGTCGACGGCGTGGGGCGTCTCGACGACGGTCGGCGCGTCTACTTCTTCGGTGCGCCCGCGCCGTTCGGCGCGATGGCCGAACGCACGATCGTGCCCGATACACAGTGCGTGCCGCTGCCGGACACGCTTGACGATGTCACCGCCGCGGCGATCGCGATTCCCGGGATGTCGTCGTGGGCGGCGCTGACCGAACGCGCGCGGTTCGTCGCGGGCGAGACGGTGCTCGTCAACGGCGCAACGGGCACGTCGGGGCGGCTCGCGGTGCGGATCGCGAAGCATCTCGGTGCGGCGAAGGTGATCGCGACGGGCCGCAACGCGACCGCGTTGCAGGCGCTGCTGAAGGCCGGCGCGGACGCCGTCGTGTCGCTGCAGCAGGACGACGCCGATCTGGCGCGGGCGCTCGAACCGCATTTCCGTGTGGGCGTGGATGTCGTGCTCGATTATGTGTGGGGCGCCAGCGCGCAGACGCTGCTGGGCGCGGCCGCGAAAGCGACACCCAACGGGCGGCGGCTGCGTTTCGTGCAGATCGGCTCGATCGGCGGCGCGGACTTGCTGGTGCCCGGCGCCGTGCTGCGGGCGACGGCGATCGAGCTGATGGGCAGCGGGATCGGCAGCGTGTCGCTGCCGCGCTTGCTGGGTGCCATCCGTGGTGTGTTCGATGCCGCTGCGCCGGCGGGCCTGACGATCGACACGCGCACGGTGCCGCTGTCGGCGGTCGGTGAACATTGGAGCGATACGAGCAGCGCCGTGCGGTTGGTGTTCACGATGCGCGGCTAGTGAGCGGCGCATCGCCAGACGGCGGACCGGATGCGATGTGAAGATCGAGTCGCTCAGCGGCGGCTGGCCGTTTGCTGTCGTGCCGTCGCGTGTGGCGTGAGAGCGGTCGGTCGGGCGGCCGACCGCGCGCCGCCGCCCGGGCCACGCAACGATCAAAACCGCTGCTGAATCCCCGCCGTGACCCCGACCTGCGTGGTGCCGTACCCATTGAAATCGCGCGACACGCCGACCTTCTGATCGTGCTTCGCGATCGCGAACGCCCCTGCCGCGTACAGCACCGTGCGCTTCGACAGCGCGTACTGCGCACGCACCGACACCAGCGTCGGATCGGCGTCCGTGCCGCCCTTGATGTTCTGGTGATAGACGGCCGCGATCAGCGAGAACGTCGGCGTGAACTGGTACGACCCGCCGAGCCAGACCATGTCGCTCAACTGGTTCGCCGCCGTGGTGCGGAACGTGCGCTTGTAATTGCGGTATCCGGCCATCGTTTTCAGGTTGCCGAAGTCGTAGCTCAGGCCCGCATGGATGCCCTGAATGTAGTTGACGGTATCGGCCGGCGTGACGCTGTCGGCCGCGCCGTTCTGCCGGTCGAACGTGACGACGGCGGCGAACGGCCCCGTTTCGTAACCGATCGCGAAATCGTACTTGGAGCTGGTCTTCACGCTGCCCGGCACGTTGCCGAAACCGTACAGCGCGCCGAACTTGAAGCCGCTGAATTCGCCGTCGTAGCGCACCGCGTTCGACGAGCGCGTGAACAGGCCGTCCTTGCGGCCGCCGGTCGCCATCGACGAGGTCGCCCACGAGTAGTTCTGCGCGTAACCCATCGGGTCGAACGGCAGCATGTAGTCGTACGTGACGGTGAAGTTGCGGCCCAGCGTCAGCTCGCCCCATTTGCCTTTCAGGCCCACCGTCGCACGGCGCGCGAAGATCGAGTCGGGGCCGTCGTCGGACGCGCCGTTCGCGAGATCGATCCCGCTTTCGAGGCGGAACACCGCCTTCAATCCGCCGCCGAGATCCTCGACGCCGCGCAAGCCCCAGCGCGACGTGTTCTTGTTGCCCGACTTCAGCTTGAACGAATTGCCGCCATCCGGCGCCGCATGGTTCGCGTATTCGATGCCGGCGTCCATGATCCCGTATATCGTGACCGACGACTGCGCGTGCGCGACCGGCACGGCGATACAGACGGCTGCAGCCGAACCGGTGAGGACTACTGCTCGAATAGAACGTTCTGTGCGTGACTTCATGTTGACGGTGTCTCCTTGGTTGTTTTAGGCGGGTTGAAACAGAAAACGGGTATGCGGCGCGCCATCGGCGGACGCCATCAAGCGTCCGCCGATGCGAGCTGCAAAGGTCGAAAAGGGAGGCGCGCTCGACTGCCTGCGCGGCGGCACACGAGCCGCCGCGATCGGGTCAGCCCGCTTTCGCGAACGCCCAGCAGTCGTTGGTCGGGAATTCGATCCAGTGCTTGCCGGCCGCGCGCGGCACATGGCCGAACGCGCGCAGGCGCATGTCGCCGCAATGGAACAGGTATTCCCAGCGGTCGCCGAGATACATCGACGTGACGAGGTCGGCCTGCAGCCGGTTCGCGCCCGGGCCGTCGGCGACCTGCACGCGTTCGAGACGAATCACGGCCTGGGCGTCCTGGCCCGGCGCGAGCGTGTCGCGGGCGACGGCGCGCAGCTCCCAGCCGTCGCCGGCGAGCGTCACGCATTCGCCGTCGATCGCGGCGACGCGCGCGTCGATCCGGTTGTTGCTGCCCATGAATTCGGCGGTGTACAGCGAGCGCGGCGCGCCGTACAGCTCGGCCGGCGTGCCTTCCTGCTCGATGCGGCCGTTGCGCAGCAGCAGGATGCGATCGGACATCGCCATCGCCTCGGTCTGGTCGTGCGTCACGCACAGCGCCGACAGCCCGAGCGACACGATCAGCTCGCGCAGCCACGCACGCGCTTCCTCGCGCAGCTTCGCGTCGAGGTTCGACAGCGGCTCGTCGAGCAGGATCACCGGCGGGTTGTAGACGAGCGCGCGGGCGATCGCGACACGCTGCTGCTGGCCGCCCGACAGCTGATGCGGAAAGCGTTCGGCGAGATGGCCGAGGCCCAACTGATCGAGCGCGGTCTGCACGCGGCGCTTCTGTTCGGCCGGCGCCACGCGGCGCAGCTTGAGGCCGTAGCCGACGTTGTCGGCGACGGTGCGGTGCGGCCACAGCGCGTACGACTGGAACACGAGGCCGAGCGAACGTTGTTCGACGGGCAGGTCGATGCGCTGCGCACCGTCGAAGAACACGCGCTCGTCGAGCTGGATGCGCCCGTCGGACGGCTGTTCGAGGCCGGCCACCGCGCGCAGCAGCGTGGTCTTGCCGCTGCCCGACGCGCCGAGCAGGCACACGACTTCGCCGGCCTTCAGTTCGAACGACACGCCCTTGAGGATCGGGTTGGCGCCGTAGCTGAGGTGCAGATCGTCGACGATGAGCTTATCCATGAAGTTTCACTCCGAAGCGCAGGGCCACGCCGAGACCGGCGCCGACCATCGCGATGTTGATGACAGAGAGCGCGGCGACCTGGTCGACGGCGCCGGTCGCCCACAGCGACACGAGCAGCGCGCCGATCACTTCGGTGCCGGGCGACAGCAGGTAGACGGCGGTCGAGTATTCGCGCTCGAAGATCATGAAGATCAGCAGCCACGCGGCGAGCAGGCCGAAGCGCACGAGCGGCAGCGTCACGTCGAGCGACACGCGGCTGCGCGTCGCGCCGACGCTGCGGCCGGCTTCCTCGAGTTCGGGGCCGACCTGCAGCAGCGCGCTCTGGATCAGCCGCATCCCGTACGCGAGCCACACGACCGTGTACGCGATCCAGATGCTCCACATCGAGTTCTTCAACTCGCGCAGGCCCGGCACGAACAGGAAGATCCACAGGAACGCGAGACCGGCGAGCAGGCCCGGCACCGCGCGCGGCAGCAGCACGAGGTAGTCGAGCAGCCTGGTCGCCCAGTCGGGGCGGCGGTGGCCGGCGAACGCGACGAGCGAGTAGAAGCCGATCGCGAGCGCGCCGCCGATCACGCCGATGCCGAGCGTGTTGACGATCGCGCGCACCAGGTTGTCCTGCTCGAACAGCTCGATGAAGTTCGACAGCGTCAGCACTTCGGCGAGCGCGACGCCTTCGCCCCAGTTGGTCACGAACGCGCGCAGTACGATGCCCGAGATCGGCACGATCACGGTCAGCATCAGCCACAGCGCGACGATCGCGAGCGCGACCCAGCGCCACACGCCGAGCGGCAGCACCGTCGCGCGGCCGGCCTTGCCCTTCACGGTGACGAAGCGGCTCGCGGTCTTCAGCAGGCGGCGCTGCAGCAGCACGAGCGGGAACGTGATCGCGACGATGCACACGGCGACCGCGGCCATCAGGTGATACGACGGCACGCCGAGCTTGTTGGTCAGCTTGTACAGGTAGGTCGCGAGCACGAGGTGGCCTTCCGGGTCGCCGAGCACGAGCGGCAGTCCGAACACCTCGAAGCCGAGGAAGAACACCAGCACGCCGGCGAACAGCAGCGCGGGCATCGTCATCGGCAGGCTCACGTCGAGTGCGACGCGGAACGGACGGGCGCCCGTCACGCGCGCGGCTTCCTCGACGTCCGAGCCGAGATTGCGCAGCGCGGCCGACGAATACAGGTACACGTGCGGCACGTGCGTGAGGCCGACGATCACCGTGATCGCGAAGATCGAATACACGTTCCAGGGCACGTTCTGCACCCCGAATAGTTCCTTGAACCACACCGAGTAAAAGCCGACCGGGCCGGCCGCGACCACGTAGCCGAATGCGAGCACCATCGGCGACACGAACACCGGCGTGAGCAGCAGCGGTTCGAGCCAGCGGCGGCCGGGCAGGTCGGTGCGCACCATCAGGAACGCGAGGATGCCGCCGAGCGGAATCGAGATGAACAGCATCCCGCCGGCGATGATGAACGAGTTCTTCACGGCCGACCAGAAGTCGGGATCGCTGAAGATGAAGCGGAAGCCGTCGATGCCGAGCGTCTTGTTCGCGTCGAAGAACGGCGCGGACAGCAGGCTCTGGAACAGGATGAAGCCGAGCGGCAGCGCGACCGCGACGGTCAGTACCGCGACGACGATCCAGCGCAGCATGCCGGCGAGCGGCTGCAGGCGGCTGACCGGCAGCGCGGGAACGGCGTCGCGCGGGCCGGCGGCGGGCGGAACGGCCGGTGCCGTGCCGCGTGTGCTGGTTGAAAGCATGAGTTCGCCCCTGCGGCCATCCGGATGGCCGCCTCAAGGAAGTCGGTGAGGAGAAGGGGCCGCCCGCGCGACGGGCGGCGGGCGGCGTGGGTCAGCCGAAGCCGATCAGCGCATCAGCGCTTGATCGCCTGCTGCCATTGCTTCAGGAACGCGAGGCGCTTCGACTGGTCGAGATAGACGAGCAGGCCGGTGCCGATCTGGATCGGCTTCAGCGAATCGCCGAGTTCCTTCGTGAGGCTCGCGGCCGACGTCTCGCCGGTCACGTCCGCGCGGATCGCGTACAGGTTCGCCTGGTTCGCGATCAGCGTCTGGCCGCGCTTGGACAGCAGGTAGTCGACCCACAGCTTCGCGGCGTTCGGGTTCTTCGCCTTCTTCGACACGGTGGCGAGGCGGCTCACGACCTGTGTGTAGTCCTTCGGAAACACGTAGCCGATCGACTTGTCCTTCTTCGCCTTCGCGTACGCATACGAACCGATGATGTTGTAGCCGATCAGGTTCTCGCCCGACGAGATGCGCTCCATCATCGCGCCCGTGCTCGACTGCAGCTTCGGGCCGGTCGCGCCGATCGCGTTTACCAGCTCCCACGTGACCTTCTCGTTCACGTGCGCGTCCTGGGTCAGGTAGTTGAAGCCGACGCCCGATTTCTCGATGTCGTAGGTCGTGACCTTGCCCTTGAACTTGTCGGCCTGCGTGGTGAGCAGCTTGATCAGCTCGGCGCGCGTCTTCGGCACTTCGTTTTCGGGGATCAGGCGCTTGTTGTAGACGATTGCGAGCGGCTCGAACGTCGTGCCGTACGCCTGCTTCTGGTATTGCGCCCATTGCGGCACGTTCGGGCTTTCCGGCGAATCGTAGGACGCCATCAGGCCGTCGTTGACGAGCTTGACCTGCAGATCCATCGCCGAGCTCCACAGCACGTCGGCGCTGGTGCTGCTCGCCGCGTTCTCGCTGATGTAGCGGTTGTACAGCTCGGTGCTGTTCATGTCGTTGTACTCGACCTTCACGCCGTACAGGCTTTCGAAGTCCTTGATCAGCGGACGTACGAGGCCCGTGTCGGTCGTCGAGTAGACGATCAGCTTGCCTTCCTTCTTCGCGGCGTCGATCACGCCTTGGTAGTTCCCCGGGTAGCCGGCCGGAACCTGCGCGGCGGCGCTGCCGGCGGCAGCGCCCAGAACGACCGCCAGCGCGGCGGCGAGGTGCTTCGGTGCAAACGGCATGTCTTCCTCCAGTGATGCGTCGATGTTGTTCGAGTGACGCGGATGTTAAGTGCGAGGCACTTTCAGCCCGCTTTCATTTCCGTTCACAATCGCGCCATTCGTGTCATGGATTTCCCGAGGTCGACGCGGCGGCCGCCGCGGGTTTCGCGGCGCGCGGCAGGGCTGGAAACGGAAGGGAGCGGGGCTGCCGGCTACGCGGACGCGGCCAGCAGTTGTCCGAGGAGGCGGCCGCCATGCCGCGCGTGCGCGGCCGTCAGCGCCGCATACCCGACGACGACGCCCGCTTCGCACCGGGCGCTTCGACAGAAGCCGCGGATCGGCTGCAACTCGATGCCGACCGCGCGGGCTTGCGAGACGTACGCAGCGTCATCGCTGCCGGGCGGCAGCCACAACACGAAATGAAAGCCCGCATGCTCGCCGGACACCGTGTATCGGCCGCCCGCATGCTTCGCCAACTGGTCGAGCACGATGTCGCGCCGCTGACGGTATGCGTGGCGGGCGGCGCGCAGGTGCTTCGCGAAATCGCCGTGGCCGATGAAGCGGGCGAGCGCCAGCTGCGGCGCGACGCCGACCGAGCGCGCGGTCGCGTGCCACACGGCGGACAGCGCCGGCCGCAGTGCCGCCGGCACGATCATGAAGCCGATGCGCAGCCCCGAAAACAGCGTCTTGTTGAACGACCCGCAGTAGATCACGCGATCGCACGCATCGAGCGATTTCAGCGCGGGCAGCGGGGCGGTCTGGTAGCTGAATTCGCCGTCGTAGTCGTCCTCGATGATCCACGTGCGGTGGCGCTGTGCCCAGTCGAGCAGTTCGAGCCGACGCGACACCGACATCGTGACGCCGAGCGGCGCCTGATGGGCCGGCGTCACGTAGGCGGCGCGCGCATCGGGATGGCGGTCCAGCGACGCGGTGTCGATGCCTTCCCGATCGACCGGCACGTCGATCACGGTCGCGCCCGCGAGCGTGAAGATCTGCCACGCCGACGCATAGCCAGGGTCCTCCATCAGCACCGTTGAGCCGGGCGCGAGCAGCGTGCGCGCGACGAGGTCGATCGCGTGGCGGATGCCGGTCGTGATGACGATGTCGCCGGCCTCGCACGGGATGCCGCGGTATTCGCGCAGGTACGCGGCGATTTCGGCGCGCAGGCTGTCGACGCCCTGGGCCGGCGTCGCGCCGAGCTCGTCGGCCGTCGCGGCGAGCAAGCTGGCACCGAGCGCCTTCTTCCATTGCTGCATCGGCAGCAGGGCGGGATCGGCGAGCCGCGCGACGAACGGGACGCCCGGACGCACGCCGTGCTCGGGTTCAGCCGCGGCGGCCGGCGCCGGCGATGCGGCGGCGTGGAGCGGGCCGCCGTCGCGGGACTGCGCGGCCGCGCGCAGATAGCTGTCCGGCACCACCGCGCAGACCCGCGTACCGGACCCCTGCGTGCGGGCGATGTAGCCCTCGGCGCACAGGATGTCGTATGCCGCTTCGACGGTGCCGCGCGCGACGTCCCAGCGCGCGGCCAGCGTCCTGCTCGATGGCAGCGGGCTGTCGGCGGACAGCAGGCGCTTCAGGATCGCGTCGCGAATCGTGTCGGCGATGCATTCCTGCTTCGACTGCGGGCTGCCGCCCGACAGCCCGGCGGGGCGCGGCAGGTCGAGCGGAATCGCGGCTTTGCCTCGCGGCATAGTGGTCCAGTCAATGGTCGATTTAATGGTCCTTCAGCTTATATCACTTTCGCCTTAGATTGCTGTCGACCTCACCCATCCTGACCGAAACGGACTCACCGCATGAAGACGCGCTCATTACCCCGATGGGGCTGGCTGTTCCTGCTGATGCTCGTGGTGTGCCTGCCGCGCGTCACGATCGATGCGTACCTGCCGTCGCTGCCCGCGATGGCGGACGCGCTGCACGGCACCGACTCACAGTTGCAGCTCACGCTGACCCTGTACATGGTCGGCTATGCGCTGTCGATGCTGGTGTCGGGGCCGCTGTCCGACCGCTACGGCCGACGTCCGGTGCTGCTCGGCGGCCTGTGCGTGTACGTCGTGGCGAGCGTCGCATGCGCAGGGTCGACGAGCATCCCTGCGCTGATCGCCGCGCGCATGTTCCAGGCGCTCGGCGGCTGCAGCGGCACCGTGATCGGCCGCGTGATCGTGCGCGAGCGCTTTCCGGCCGCGACGCAGGCCACGATGCTCGGCCATATTTCGGCCGGCATGGCGCTGTCGCCGGTGGTCGCGCCGCTGGCCGGCAGCGCGATCGCCGAGTGGCTCGGCTGGCGCGGGGTGTTCGGCTGGCTGGCGGCGGGTGGGGTGGTCGCGACCGCGATGGTGCTGCGCTACCTGCCCGAGACGCGCGACCGCGATGCGCGGCCGCCAGCCGGCGCCGGCTGGGGACTGCTGCGGACCTACGCGGGCCTGCTGCGCGAGCGGCGCTTCCTGCGCTATTCGCTCGCGATCAGCTTCGCTTACTGCACGTACTATCCGTTCATCGCGGAATCGTCGACGCTGTTCCAGCGGCACATCGGCGTGTCCGGGGCGGTCTATGCGGCGATCTTCGGCGTGACCGTGCTCGGCTATCTGGTCGGTTCGAATATGTTCGCGCGGATCAGCGCGCGCTGGTCAGCCGACTCGGTCATCGCGGCGGCGGCGGCCGTCAATCTGGTCGGCGCCGCCGTGCTGGGGATCGGCGGCGCGATCGCCCCGACTTCGGTGACGGCCCTCGTCGCACCGATGTTCATCGTGATGATCTCGGTCGGGATCGCGATTCCGGCCTGCCAGTTCGCGGTGATGCAGCCGTACACGAGGATCGCCGGCACGGCGTCGGGGCTGTTCTTCTTTATCCAGATGGCGATCACGGCCGCGTGCGGCGGCGTGCTGGCGTGGCTGTCGGACGGCACCGCGCGCCCGATGATCGTCGTCACGGCCGCCGCGAGTATCGCGTTCGTCGCGGTGGTGGCCGGTTTTCGCGAGCGGCGCGTGACCGGCGATGCGCGCATCGCCGCGCGCAACCGTCCGGCTGCCGAGCGCTGAACGGCAGCCGCCGGCGCCGCGCGCGACCGGTTCGCAACACCCGCGCAACCCGTGTTTGCGCGAGGCGTGGAGACGGAAAGGATCATGTAATGTAGCGGGCTGTCGCTGACCTTACCGGAATCCCCATGCGCGTGCTGCTCGTCGAAGACAACCCGAACCTGGCCCAGTCGCTGAACGACGCGCTGAGCGCCGCGCGCTTCGCGGTCGATCACATGGCCGACGGCGAGGCGGCGGACCACGTGCTGCGCACGCAGGATTACGCGCTGGTGATCCTCGATCTCGGGCTGCCGAAGCTCGACGGGCTGGAGGTGCTGCGGCGGCTGCGCGCCCGTCGCAATCCGGTGCCGGTGCTGATCCTCACCGCGCATGGGTCGGTCGAGGATCGCGTGAAAGGGCTCGATCTCGGCGCCGACGACTATCTCGCGAAGCCGTTCGAGCTGACCGAACTGGAGGCGCGCGCCCGCGCGCTGATCCGGCGCAGCCTCGGTCACGAACATTCGCGCGTCGAATGCGGGCCGCTTTCGTACGACAGTATCGACCGCGGCTTTCATCTCGCGGGCGAGCCGCTGTCGCTCACGCCGCGCGAGCGCTCGGTGCTCGAGGTGCTGATCCTGCGCAACGGCCGCGCGATCAACAAGGACACGCTGTCGGAGAAGATCTTCGGGCTCGACGAATCGGTGAATGCCGATGCGATCGAGATCTACGTGTACCGGCTGCGCAAGAAGCTGGAGAACTCGGGCGTCGCGATCGTCACGCTGCGCGGGTTGGGCTATCTGCTCGAAGCGAAGGCGGACGAGTGATCCGCCTTCACGCTCACCGTCATTCACTGGCCCCCGAGGAGGCGCATGCCGTCCCCGTCCGGCTTCGCGACGCCGGCCTCCTGCGCGGGCGCAGGGCGATGTCCCGCGAATGCCCCGCTATGCCCGTCGGGATGGCCCGGCGCGCGGCATGATGACCCGCCCGAACCTGCGCGCGCAGGTCGCGCTGTGGCTGCTGCTACCGCTGCTCGGCCTGCTCGCGCTCGACTCGTGGCTCACGTACCAGCGCGCGATGAGCGCCGCGCACGTCGCGTTCGACCGCACGCTGTCGTCGTCGTTGAAGTCGATTCGCGAAGGCGTGCGGCTCAACGCCGGCGAGATCGAGGTCGACCTGCCGTATCTCGCGCTCGAAATGCTCGAATCGAGCGACGGCGGCAAGATCTACTACCTGATCCGCGAGGACAACGGCCGCACGGTCACCGGCTATCCCGATCTACCGCTGCCCCATGGCCGCGACGCGGGCGACGGCGCACTGTTCGTCACGCGCTACTACGACGTCGTGTATCGCGGCGAGCAATTGCGGATGGCCGCGTTGCGTATTCCCGTGCACGACGTGCCGACCGCGCAGTCGCGCATCGTGTGGGTGATGGTCGGCGAGACGATCGAGGCGCGTCAGGCGCTCGCGCGCGAGATCCTGATCGGGTCGCTGCTGCAGGAAGGGTTGCTCGTCGTGCTGGCGCTCGGGATCGTGTGGCTCGGCGTCGGGCGCGGGCTGCGGCCGCTGAACCGGCTGTCGGCGACGGTCGCCGCGCGCAGCGAGGACGACACGACGCCGCTCGACACGGGCGCGATGCCGAGCGAACTCGCGCCGCTCGTCGACTCGATCAACCAGTACATCGGCCGCACGCAGCGGATGCAGGTGGCGCGGCGGCGCTTCTTCGCCGATGCGGCCCATCAGCTGAAGACGCCGCTCGCGGCCGTGCAGGCGGGCGTCGAACTCGCGTTGCGGCCCGACGAGCAGCCGCGCGCGAACGTGCACCTGCGGCGCGCGAACGGCGCGGTGCGGCAGGCCGCGAAGATCGTCCAGCAACTGCTGTCGCTGTCGCGGCTCGATTCGGACAGCGGTCATGCGGTCGCGCACAAGCCGGTCGCGCTGCATCGGCTCGCGCGCAGCGTGACGCTGGACTGGTCGCCCGTCGCACGCGCGCGCGACATCGATCTCGGCTTCGAGCACGAGGCCGACGTCGACGTGCTCGGGCAGTCCGACCTGCTCGGCGAGATGATCGGCAATCTGATCGACAACGCGATTCGTTATGCGGGCGACCATGCGGTGATCACGGTGCGCGTGTCGCGCGACGGCGAACAGGCGCGGCTCGACGTGATCGACAACGGGCCGGGCATTCCGGCCGACGAACGCGACGCGGTGTTCGAGCGCTTCCATCGCGGCAGCAAGACGCAGACGGTCGAAGGCACGGGGCTCGGGCTGTCGATCGTGCGGGAGATCGCGCGCGTGCATCAGGGCAGCGTGATGCTGACCGATGCGGCGGGCGGCGGGCTGATCGTGACGATCCGGCTGCCGGCGGCGGCGAGCGACGCGATGCCGCGCGCCGCGTGATGGCGCGCGACGATACGGCACGGGAAGGGGACGGGCGGCGCTGTCCGGCTGCGGCTCAGTCGCCGAACCCGATCTCCGCTTCGACCGGCTGCCCGACTTCGAGCCACGCGCCCGCGCCTTCGACGACGATCGCATTGATGCCGAACGTCAGCGCGCCGTCGTAATTCGGGTTCGCGCGATAGGTCTGCATCGTGTCGGTCGGCTCGTGCGGCCATGCGGGATCGGGCGTGCCGGTGGCCTGGTCGATCGTCGGCACCGGGCAGCGCGTGCACAGCTTCACGAGCCGCAGCCGCACCGGCGTGTCGCCGTCGGTGTCGAGGTGCTCGACGAAATCCTCTTCGTACGCGTCGAGATCCGACACGACGATGTTCGGACGGAAGCGGTTCATCGGGATCGCCGGCGCGCCTTTCGCGGCGAGCCGCGCATTCAGGTCGTCGAGCGACGACTGACCGATCACGAGCAGCGGATAGGCGTCCGAGAATTGCGTATGCGTATCGATGTCGCCGGTCCATTGGCGGTTGCAGCCGCGGCGCGCGTCGGGGCCGAAGCGCGCGAGCTTCGTCGGCGTGCCGAGGAATTCGGTGAGCCACGCGGCCGTGTCGGCGCCCGTGTCGATCGCGTCGACGGTGTCGCGCCACACGGTCGCGGCCATCTTTGGCGTGGCGGGCGTCGCGTCGCCATCCAGCGGCGTGCGGATGGCCGGCATGCCCGGCGCGTTCAGCACGAGCGCGTCGCTGTCGAGCGTCGGGCGGATCAGCGCGAGGCGCGGGTGCGTACGTTGCGTCAGCATCTGCCCGTGCGGATCGGTGATCAGCCAGTGGCGGTCGTACGCGAGGCCCGTTTCGAGCAGTTGCGCACGCGGCAGCGCGATGCCGGCGCAGGATTTGATCGGGTAGACGAAGAGTTCGGTGATGGCTGGCATGACGCTGGCTGAAGGCGGGATGGTCGAATCGCGATTGTGCCAGATCATGCCTGAGCCGTTTGCGCAGCCGCGCGCGGCCCCCGCCCGTCACGCGAGCGGGAAGCCCGTGTCGAAGGTCGTGCGCACGTCGAGCGGCTGGCGCAACAGCCCGGCCTTCAGGTAGAAGTCGGCCGTGCGCTGCTGTTTGGCGATCACCGCTGCGTCGATCGGCTGCCAGCGCGTGCCGCGGCGCTCGAACTGCAGCTTCGCGGCGGCCGGCGGAATGCCGATGATGCGCGCGAGCGCGGCCGAATACGCGTCGACGTGCCGGTACGACCAGGCCTGCGCGCGCACGACGCGCCGCAGGAAATCGTGCAGCACGTCGCGCTTCGATGCGATCGCCGCGTCGGTCGCCGCAAGATAGCTGAGGCCCGACCACAGCCCGCGGCCGTTGACCAGCACGCGTGCGCGGCCGCTCGTTTCGGCGAGCGCCGTATAGGGCTCCCAGGTCGCCCACGCGTCGATCGAGCCGGTGGCGAGCGCCAGCATCGTGTCGGCCGGCGGCAGGAAGCGGAACGACACGGCGTCGGGCGGCAGGCCGGCCGCGTCGAGCGCCTTCAGCGTGACGAAATGGCCGATCGAGCCGCGCGTGGTGCCGATGCGCTTGCCTTTCAGGTCGGCCGCGCCTTTCAGCGCGGCGTCGGGTTGCACGAGCACGGCCGTGCCGTACGGATCGGAACGGTTCGCGCCGATCACCTTGATACGGGCGCCCGACGCGAGCGCGAAGATCACCGGCGCGTCGCCGATCGGCCCGCAGTCGACGGCGGCCGCGTTCAGCGCTTCCGCGAGCGGCGCGGCGGCCGGGAATTCGGTCCACGCGATGTCGTATGCGAGGCCGTTCAGTTCGCCGGCCGCTTCGAGCAGCGCGCGCAGCCCGCCTTTCTGGTCGCCGGCGCGCAGCAGCGGGCGGGCGCCCGATTGCGCGCGCACGGCGGCCGGCGCGGCGACGATCGTGGCAAGGGCGCTCGCCTGCGCGAGGAAGTGGCGTCGGGTCGGATTCATCGTGAAGTTCTGTCGAAGGAAGGATTCGTGGGTTCAATGCGGGAGCCCGGCCTGTACGTCGCGCACGGGTTCCTGATCGACGCGCAGCAGCAGCGCGGTCAATGCGTCGCCGCTTGTCGCGCGCGCGGCGGCCGGCCGGACCGCCGCATCCGAGCGGCACAGCAGGTCGGCATCCGACCAGCCGGCGCTGCCCGGCAACGCACGTGCCCGCAGCCAGCCGCGCCGATCCGCAAGCAGTTGCGTGCCGCCGAGCGCGTCGGGCGCGACGCCGGCAATCGTCGCGAATGCGCGCCACGCATCGGCCGTCGTCGCGACGCAGTTCGCGCGCGCGCCGGCTGACGTTGGCACGGGCGCGCCGCGCTCGGTGACGAGCAAGGTCTGCCAGCGCGCGTCTTCCGGCGGTGGCGTCGCACCCGGCGCGAGCGCGACGACGCGCACGCGCTGGCCTTCGCGCCAGCGCTCGAGCACCTGAGGCGCGGCGTCGCCGCAGCGCACGTCGAGTGCCGGCAGCGGGACCGGCACCGGCCACGCGCCTTCCGCCTGCGCGCCGCTGCCGGCGGCCAGCGCTTTCAGGTAATCGAGCACGGCCCATGTGTCCTGCGGGCCGAGCGTCGCCGCGAAGCCGGGCATCGTCGCTGCGCCGTGCTGGTCCTGCGTGCCGTGGCGCACGCGCCAGAACAGTTCGCCGTCGAGGCGACGCGCGAGCAGCGTGCCGGCGAAGGTCGGCGGCCAGTGCGCGAGCGTGGCCGCGAGCGGCCCTTCGCCGCGTCCGTCCGCGCCGTGGCAGGCCGCGCAATGTTGCGTATACAGGTGCGCGCCGCGCATCACGTTCGATACGGAAAACGGCGCGGGATCGCGCTGGAAGCTCGTCGGCACGGCAGGCGCGAGCCACAGCGAAGCGGGCGGCCACGGCGCGAACCACGCGACGGCGAGCGCGGCGATGGCCCACGCGACACGCCGCTTGCGCGAAGCCAGCGCGGTGCAGGCGAGCACGACGGCCAGCGCCGTCACGCCACAGGCGAACGCGAGCTGCCGCGTGAGTCCCGCGTCGATGCGCAGTGTTTCGAGCGCGATGCGGCGTGCCCACGGCCACGCGGCCTGGCTCCCCGCGTCGCCGGTCAGGCCGAGCGCGTGCAGCACCCGCGCCAACGCGATCTGCGCGCGATACAGCAGTTGCAGGAACGCGATGGCCCAGTCGGCGAACGGCGGCGCGTTCATCGCGCGCGTCTCCGGCGTACCGCGGTCAAACGTCGAACGGCATCCGGCATCTACCAGCTCGCATCGAGCCCGAGATGCCGCAGCGCGTCGTGACGCAATGCGGCGAGGCGCGGGTCGCCGCGATGGCGCGGGTAGGGCAGGTCGACGCGCAGTTCGGCGACGATCCGTGCCGGGCGCGGCCCGAACACGATCACGCGCTGCGCGAGGAACAACGCTTCTTCCACGTCGTGCGTGACGAGCAGCGCGGAGAAACCGTCGCGTTGCCACAGCGCGGTCAACTCGGCCTGCATCGTGAGCCGCGTCAGCGAATCGAGCTTGCCGAGCGGTTCGTCGAGGATCAGCAAGCGCGGATCGTTGACGAGCGCGCGGGCGAGTGCGACGCGCTGCGCCATCCCGCCGGACAACTGATGCGGAAACACGTTCGCGAACTCCTGCAGCCCGACGCGCGCGAGCGCATCGTCGACGCGATGCTGCGCGGTGCGCGCGACACCGCGCGCTTCGAGGCCGAGCGCGACGTTCGCGCGCACGCGCCGCCACGGGTACAGCGTCGGGTCCTGGAACACGACGATGCGCGACGGATCGGGGCGCTCGATCGGCGTGCCGTCCTGCGCGATCGTTCCTTGCCGCGCGGCGTCGAGCCCCGCGACGAGCCGCAGCAGCGTCGATTTCCCGCAACCGCTCGGGCCGAGCAGCGCGACGAATTCGCCGGCCGCGACCGACAGCGACACGTCGTCGAGCACCGGCAGCGCGCCGCCGGGGCCGTCGAACGCATGGCTCACGCGGCGGATGTCGATGCGTGCGCCGCGGGGCGACGTGACGGCGGGTGCCGCGACAGTGGCAGCGGACGATTCGAGTACGGCGGCGCTTACCATTTGACGGTTCCTTTCTGCCACGCGAGCACACGGTCGCGCACCGCGAACAGCAGCGCGATCAGCCCGGAAAACAGCAGCGCCATCACGATCAGCGCCGCATACATGTTCACGTACGACGCCCAGCCCTGCGCCCAGCTCAGATACCAGCCGAGCCCCGACTTGACGCCCATCATCTCGGCGACGACCAGCACCGTGAACGACGCGCTCAGCCCCATGAAGATGCCGACGAACACGTGCGGCAGCGCGGCCGGAATCGCGACGCGCAGCACGAGGAAGCGCGCGTTCGCGCCGAGCGTGCGCGCGACGTCGTAGTACTGCTTGTTCACGCTCGCGACGCCCGACCACGTCAGCACGGCGACCGGGAACCCGGTGGCGAGCGCGATCAGGAACGCCGCGGCCGAATAGCTCGACGGGAAGAAGTAGAACGTGAGCGGCAGCAGCGCGGTGGCCGGCACGGGGCCGAGCACGCGCAGCACCGGATGCACCCAGTAGCCGATCCGGCGCGACCAGCCGATCGACACGCCGACCGCGAAGCCCACCGTGACGCCGTACGCGAACCCGAGCGCGAGCAGCTTCAGCGTGTTGCCGGCGCTGCCGGCGAGGCGCGGCCAGTCGTCGACGTAGACCTCGATCAGTGCCTGCGGCGGCGCGAAGAACGGCGTCGGCAGCCAGCCGGTTTTCGCGGTGACGATTTCCCACGCGGCGAGCACGAGCGGCAGCGCGACGAGCCACGGGCCGGCCGGTCGCACGCGCGCGAGCCGCGTGCGGGTCGCCGCGACGAGATGGCCGAGCGTCGCGGCGACGAGCAGCAGCGCGGCGATCGTCCACGCGGCCGTGCCGAACGTGTCGGTGTACGCCCAGTCGCTGAAGCCGACGATCCGGTTCGGCCACAGTTGCGTGAGCGCGCCGAGCGCGGCCCACGCCAGCGCGGCGGCGATGCCGGTCGGCCAGGTGCGCGCGCGCCGGGCTTCTGCGGCGAGCGTGGCTTCGCAAGTCGTGCAGGCTGCGCGCGCGGTAGCGGTAGCGCTGGCAGCGTCGGTGGCCGGAGCCGATACGGCGCGTGCGGCGGAAGCGTGTTCGATCGTCGACATCGCGTTACCCCAGTACGTTCGCATAGACCTGCTGCGCGAAGCGCTGCGGGTCCGTGCTCTTCTTCAGCACGCTGATGCGCCGGAAATCGTCCGCATAGAACGCGATTTCCTGCTGCAGGTCGACGCTGGTCGGGTGATGCGTGTAGGTGAGCGTCGCGTACAGCTTGCGCAGATCCTCGGGGCTGATCTTCGGCGAATACTTTGCGAACACCTTTGCGGCTTCGTTCGGGTTGTCGTGCGTGTATTCGGTAGCCTGCACGATCGAGCGCGCGAGCGCGGCGGCCGACGGCCGGTCGTTGCGCACGAGGTCGCCGCGCGCGCCTATCACGCAGCACACCTTGCGCGCGTATTCGCCGGACAGGTTGGTCGCGAGTTCGGTGTACGCGCCGTTGCTGCGCTTTTCGAGCAGATAGAGATTCGGGTCGCCGTCGGCGATCGCGTGGATTTCGCCCTTGTCGACCGCGACGCCGAGCAGGTCGGCCGGATACTGCCGCCACGTGATGTCGCGCTCGGGATCGATGCCGTTCTTCGCGAGCAGGATCGAGAAGAAGTGCTTGCCGGGCGCGGCCAGATCGCTGACGCCGACCGTCTTGCCCTTCAGCGCCTGCAGCGTCGTGACGCCTGCGGCCTTCGCGCCGAGCAGCCGCACGCAGCCGCCGTGCGAGCTGCCGATGATCTTCACGTCGAAGCCGGCTTCGAGCGGCTTCAGCCAGCGGTGGATCATCCCGACCGCCGCATCGGCCTTGCCGGTCGCGATCGATTCGAGCAGTTGATCGGTCGAGCCGCTGTAGTTGATCAGCTCGACCTTCAGCCCGTTCTTCTCGAAGAAGCCGCGCTCCTGCGCGACGACGATCGGCGTCAGGCAGAACGCGTTCTGGTTCCACGCGAACGTGAGCTTCTTCAGCGGCGGCGCGGACCACGCGTTGCGGCCGAGCGTGATCGCCGGCACGGCGAGCGCGGCTGCGCCGGCCGCGCGCAGCAGGCGGCGGCGTTGGTCGTCGTGCGCGTCGTGGGGGGCGGGTGCGGTGGTTTGGGTCATGTTGTCTGGTCTCCGGTCGTACGGTCAGGCTGCTCAGTCGAGCAGGTCGGGTTCGTCGGCGACGACGCGCGCGAACAGGCTGTCGAACGCATGCAGCGCGCCGTCGGGGCCGCCGATCTGGCCGTGCGTATGGCGCGCGGTCGCATGATCGATCGGTTGCGGCGTGCCGGCCGCTTCGGCCAGCAACTGCGTGTGCGCGACGTTGTCGAGCGCGATGTACCACCACGCGGCGGCCTCGACCGTCGGGCCGGCCGTCAGGATCCCGTGGTTCTTCAGGATCACGCCCTTGTGCGTGGTGCCGTCCGGCTTCGCGAGCGCATCGGCGATCCGCGCGCCTTCGCTGGTGTCGACGACCATCCCCGTGAAGTCGTCGAACAGCGCGTGGTCTTCATAGAACACGCACGCGTCCTGCGTGAGCGGATCGAGCGGGCGGCCGAGCGTCGACCAGGCCTTGCCGTAGGTCGAATGCGTGTGCGCGGCGGCGACGACGTGCGGATGGGCTTCGTGGATTGCCGCATGGATCGCGAACGCGGCCTTGTTCAGCGGCCGCGTGCCGATCGCGGTTTCGCCGCGCGCGTTGACGAGCAGTAGGTCGGACACCTTGATCTGCGAGAAATGCACGCCGAGCGGGTTCACCCAGAAATGGTCGGGCAGCTCCGGATCGCGTGCGGTGATGTGGCCGGCGAGGCCCGCCGCGAAGCCGAAGCGCGCGAACAGGCGGAACGCGGCCGCGAGCCGCTCCTGCCGGTGGCGGCGCTCGGCGGCGACGTCGACGCGCGGCGCGGGCGGATCGAACCAGAAGTGCTGGCGCGGCGTATCGGCGAGCACGAGGCCCGATGCGGTACGGTGGGGCGAGGACAGGACGGCGGACATGATCGCGTATGGCTCCAGTGGGCTCCGTTGACGCCGTTAGGCTCAGGCGGCGCGGCGCGCCGCGTCGCGTGCGGCGACGGCGCTGCGCACGCGCGGAATCAGTTCGCGGCCGTAATCGATCGCGTCTTCCAGCGGATCGAAGCCGCGGATCAGGAACGTCGTCACGCCGAGGTCGTAGTAGTCGAGCAGCGCGTCGGCGACCTGTTCGGGCGTGCCGACGAGCGCCGTCGAATTCGAGCGCGCGCCGGTGAGCTTCGCGATCTCGGTCCACAGCCGCTTGTCGACGCGCGAGCCGCGCTCGGCCGCGGCGAGCAGGCGGCGCGCGCCTTCGCTCTGCTGCGGGCCGCCGGCGCCGAGTCCGGCCGCTTCGCGCAGCCGGCGCGTCTCGTCGAGGATGCGGTGCGCACGCGCCCACGCTTCGTCCTCGGTCGCCGCGAGGATCGGGCGGAACGACACGGAGAAGCGCACCTGGCGGCCGTGTTTCGCGGCTTCGGCGCGGACGCGCGTCGTCAGGTCGCGCACCTGGTCGAGCGATTCGCCCCACAGCGCGTAGACGTCCGCGTGCTTGCCGGCCACCGCGAGCGCGGCTTCCGATGCGCCGCCGAAGTAGATCGGCACGTGCGGCTGCTGGACCGGCTTCACTTCCGAGAAACCCTGCTTGAAGCGGTAATGCGCGCCGTCGTGATCGAACGGCTGCGCTTCGGTCCAGATCCGCCGCAGGATGCCGAGGTATTCGTCGGTGCGCGCATAGCGTGCGTCGTGATCGAGGAAATCGCCGTCGCGCTGCTGTTCGCTGTCCGAGCCGCCGGAGATGAAGTGGACGGCGAGCCGGCCGCGGCTGAACTGGTCGAGCGTCGCGATCTGCCGGGCGGCGAGCGTCGGCGCGGTGAAGCCCGGGCGATGCGCGAGCATGAAATGGATGCGCTCGGTCGCGGCCGCCGCGAACGCGATCGTCAGCGTCGCCGACGGGCCGGTCGAGTGATGCGGCACGAGAATCCGGTCGAAGCCGGCCGTTTCGTGGGCGCGGGCAAAGTCGCGCACATAGTCGGGATCGACCACGGGGCCGGACGCCGGGTGGATTTCCGACTGCTTCTGGCTCTGGATCATGCCGATGAATTCGACGCTCATCTGGGGTCTCCGGTACAGGGACGTCCCGGCGCACGGCCGGGCAGGAATGGAGCGCAGGTTAACGCCGGGATCATGCGGAATGGAAATAATCAATCCCGATTTGAATATCAGATTTGCATGGTTTGGGGCCGTATGCGTTGCGCATACGCTATGGGCTCGTGAATGATCGGGCGCGCGTTCGCGCTGTATTTGCCGCCGCGCTTTCGCCGCCGTGTTCGACCTACCCAGGGAATCCGTTTCGATGTCCGCCAGCCTTGCCGCTTCCTCGCCGCCACCGCAACCTTCGCTGCGCCTTCTGCCTGTCGACGACGCTGACGTCGTCGCCGATGCGGACGCCGACGAGACGAGCGACGCGCGCGTCGCCGCGCTGCTCGAGCGTCTCGCCCCCGAGCTCGCCGCCGATGCGGCTCGCAACGACGTCGACGGCCGCTTTCCGCACGAGAACTTCGCACGGCTGCATCGTGCCGGGCTGATCGCGCAGGTCGTGCCGCGCGAGCACGGCGGCGCCGGGGCGACGCTGGCGCGGGCGAGCCGGATCGTCGCCGCCGTCGCGCGGGCCGACCCGGCGACCGCGCTGGTGCTGACGATGACGTATCTGCAGCATCGCGCGCTCGGCCGCGCCGACAACCGCTGGCCGGCGCAGGTGCGACGCGCGGTGTTCGACAGCGCGGTCGCGCACGGCGCGCTGATCAACGCGCTGCGCGTCGAGCCCGCGCTCGGTTCGCCGTCGCGCGGCGGGCTGCCGGACACTATCGCACGCCGCGATGGCGACGGCTGGCGGCTGTCGGGCCACAAGCTCTACAGCACCGGCATCCCGGCGCTGCGCTGGCTGGCCGTGTGGGCGCGGACCGACGAGCCGACGCCGCGCGTCGGCGTGTTTCTCGTGCCGCGCGACCCGGAGACCGACGGCGACCGCATCCGCGTGATCGAAAGCTGGAATCACGTCGGCCTGCGCGCGTCGGGCAGCCACGAGGTCGTGTTCGACGACGTGCCGCTGCCGGCCGATCACGCGGTCGACGTGCGCGCGCCGGACGCATGGGCCGTGTCGGCTGCCGCGCACGCGGATGCCGATGCGCAGGCCGATCAGCAGGCGTGGATGGTCGCGCTGCTCGGCAGCCTGTACGACGCGGTGGCGCGCGCGTCGCGCGACTGGCTGGTCGAGTTCGCGACGACGCGTGCGCCCAGCGGGCTCGGCGCGCCGCTCGCGACGCTGCCGCGCGTGCAGGAGGCGGTCGGTGAAATCGAGGGCTGGCTGCATACGAATCGCGTGCTGCTCGACGATCACATCGCGCGCACCGACGCAGGCAACGCGCCGTCGCTGACGACCAGCGGCCTCGTCAAGCGCACCGTGACCGAGCACGCGATCCGGACGGTCGAGCAGGCGCTGAAGCTGTCGGGCAATCACGGGCTGAGCCGCGCGAATCCGCTCGAACGCCACTATCGCGACGTGCTGTGCAGCCGCGTGCATACGCCGCAGGACGACGCGATCGCGGTGGCGGCGGGGCGGGCGGTGCTCGATGCGACGACGCGCGGGCAGACGAACGCGGCGGCGGACGCAACGTCACGCAACGGGATCGAAACCGGTCGACGCGATGCGTGAGCCGGGCCGGGTTGCCGCGCCCGGAAATGGCGCGGCGGGAGGCAGGCGCTGCGCGGCGGCCGCAGCGACGTCAAGCGGCCTTGTCGTCCGATTGCTCGGGCAGCGCGAACGCCGTGCGCGCATGCGCGGCGACGGCCGCCAGCGGCGCGTCGAGGCGCGCCGCATCGTGCCGGCGCAGCAGCCACAGGTCGATCTGCGGCTTGAAATCGGCGAGTGGGACGATATCGAGCGCGTCGCGCAGCGGGCTGCCTTCGACGAGCGGCAGCGGCATCAGCCCGAGGCCGAAGCCGTTCGCGACGCTCTGCAGTTGCAGGTCGCGTCCGTACGCATCGAGCGTGACCGGCATCGGCAGGCCCTGCGCGTCGAGCGCGCGCCGCAGGCCCGCACGAAAGCCGCAGCCGTCCGGATTGAGCACCCAGCCGCGCGCGTGGCAATCGGCAAGCCGGTAGCTGCGTCGCGGCCAGTCGCCCTTGCGGCCGACCGCGACGAGCCGCGTGGCCAGCAACCGTTCACCCTCGACCTGCGCCGGCAGCACCATTTCGCGGGCGAGGAAGACCAGCGCCGCATCGAGTTCGCGGCGGGCGACGCGTTCGACGAGCAGGCCGCCCCATGCGGTCGTGACCTGCGTCGCGAGCGCGGGCCACTGCGCGGCGAGCTCCGCGATGAGCGCCGGCAGCATCAGCTCGCCGAGCCCTTGTGTGAGCCCGATCCGGAATTCACCGGCCGGTGGCTGCTCGCCGGCCGCCAGTTCGCGCAGCGCGTCGACCTCGCGCAGGATCGCGCGACACTGCTCGAACACCTGCCGGCCGATGTCGGTCGGGCGCGGCGGCTTCGTGTTGCGGTCGAGCAGCGTCACGCCGAGCGCTTCCTCGAGATTCTGGACGCGCCGCGTGATCGCGGGCTGCGTCATCCCGAGCTCGGCCGCGGCCTGGCTCAGGGTCTGACAGCGGACGACCGCTGCAAAAGCGTCGATATCGCTAATTTTCATGTTTGTTCTGCATGGTCTTTCGGGTGCATCATGACGATCCATCATATTCCGCATCATATTCGAGGAGCCGGCCGATGAGTACGCTTTCGTTGCAGCAGACGCCGCTGCGTCCGTTCGTCGAGGGGCTGGATGCGCTGCTCGCGTCCGGCGCGAACGAGGCGCGCATTCTCGACGAGGGCGGCGCGCTGCTCGCCGCGCTGGTCGAACACGACGACTGGTTGCCCGACGCGTTCGCGCAGCCCGATCCCGAGCGTTACCGGCAGTACCTGCTGCATCTCGACCCGGACGAGCGCTTCTCGGTCGTCAGCTTCGTGTGGGGGCCCGGCCAGGCGACGCCGATCCACGACCACACGGTGTGGGGGTTGATCGGGATGCTGCGCGGCGGCGAGTTCTCGCAGCCGTACCGGTTCGACGCGGCCGGCAAGCCGGTGCCCGCGGGCGACGCCGTGCGGCTGCAGCCGGGCGAGGTCGAGGCCGTGTCGCCGCGCATCGGCGACGTGCATCGCGTGACCAACGCGTTCGCCGACCAGGTATCGATCAGCATCCACGTGTACGGTGCGAACATCGGCAAGGTCGAGCGTGCGGTGTACCTGGACGACGGCACCGTGAAGCCGTTCGTGTCCGGCTATTCGAATGCCTGACGCGAATGCCTGACGCCCGGCCCGCTCGCGCGGCCCGTTGCGGGTGCGCGCGGGCAGGGCCACGCTTGCTCCGTTCCGCTTTCTTCATCGACTTCAACATATTCAACACCGAGACATCGTGACGCAATCCGCCGACTCCACTTCTACTTTCCGCTTTCCCGCCGCGTCGTACCAGGACGTACGCGCGCGCCTGCTGGCCCGCGACGAGATCGCGCTGATCGACGTACGCGAGGAAGATCCGTACGCGCAGGGCCATCCGCTGTGGGCCGCCAACTTTCCGTTGTCGAAGCTCGAACTCGACGCGTGGACGCGGATTCCGCGCCGCGACACGCCGATCGTCGTGTTCGGCGAAGCGGGTGGCGAGGATCTCGCGCCGCGCGCGGCCGCGACGCTCGCGCGGCTCGGCTACACCGACGTGCGGCTGCTCGACGGCGGCCTCGCGGGCTGGGTCGCGGCGGGCGGCGAACTGTTCATCGACGTGAACGTGCCGAGCAAGTCGTTCGGCGAATGGGTCGAGGCCGAGCGCCATACGCCGTCGCTGTCCGCGCAGGAGGTGCAGGCGCTGATCGACGCGAAAGCCGATGTCGTGATCGTCGACGCGCGGCGTTTCGACGAGTACCAGACGATGAACATCCCGACGTCGACCAGCGTGCCGGGCGCGGAGCTCGTGCTGCGCGTGCGCGCGCTCGCGCCGGATCCGCGGACGCAGGTGATCGTCAACTGCGCGGGCCGCACGCGCAGCATCATCGGCACGCAGTCGCTCGTCAACGCGGGGCTGCCGAATCCGGTCGCCGCGCTGCGCAACGGCACGATCGGCTGGACGCTGGCCGGCCAGACGCTCGAGCGCGGCGCGGCGCGGCGTTTTCCGGACGAGATCGACGCGACGCAGCGCGCCGACGCGCGTCGGGCCGCCCGCGCGGTGGCCGAGCGCGCGGGCGTGCCGCGTATCGCGCTGGCCGACGTCGCGGCGCTCGACGAACCGGGCCGCACGCTGTACCGCTTCGACGTGCGTACGCCCGAGGAATACGAAGCCGGCCACCTGCCGGGCTTCCTGAGCACGCCGGGCGGCCAGCTCGTGCAGGAGACCGACCATCACGCGGCCGTGCGCGGCGCGCGGATCGTGCTGGCCGACGACGACGGCGTGCGCGCGGACATGACCGCGTCGTGGCTCGCGCAGATGGGCTGGGACGTGCGCGTCGTCGAGCCGGCCGGCACGGCGGCATTCACCGAGCGCGGTCAGCCGCCGCGCGACGTGCCGGCGACGCCGCCCGCAGCCGACGTGTCGCCCGCGACGCTCGCCGGCTGGCTGAAGGAAGCCGCGCCGGGCGAACTCGCGATCGTCGACGTGACGGCCAGCGCGAACTACGTGAAGCGTCATATCCCGGGCGCGTGGTTTGCCGTGCGCGCGCAGTTGCGCGACGCGCTGGCGGCGATTCCGCCCGCGAAGCGCTACGTGTTCACGTGCGGATCGAGCTTGCTCGCGCGGTTCGCGGCGGACGACGCCCGCGCGCTGCTGCCGGCATCGGCCGAGATCCGGGTGCTGACCGGCGGGACGGCCGCGTGGATCGACGCCGGGCTGCCGCTCGAGAGCGGCGAGACGCATCTCGCGTCGCCGCGCGTCGACCGCTACCGGCGCCCGTACGAAGGCACCGACAACGCGGCCGCCGCGATGCAGGCATATCTCGACTGGGAATACGGGCTGGTCGACCAGTTGAAGCGGGACGGCACGCACCACTTCAACGTGATCTGAGCGATACGGTGCAACCGGGCGCGGCGCGTCGTGCGCGGCGCCCGGTCGCGAGCGGGTCGGCGCCGGGTATCAGCGCTTGAACGTATCGACGGCCGTGCGGCCGACGGCCGGATCGTCGGTGAAGAAGCCGTCGATGCCCGCGCGCAGGTACGCCTGGATCTCGCGCACCGAGCCGGCCGTGTTGCGCGTGGCCGGCGTGCCGCCGTCCTTCAGCGACGCGGGCAGGAAGTTGTTCTCCGGGCGGAACGTGTACGGATGCACGACGAGGCCGGCCTCGTGCGCATGGCGCACGTACGGCGTCGGCTGCTGCAGCGTGCCGTCCGCGGCGACCGCGATGATCGACGTCTTGTACGGCCCGACGCCGTTCGCATAGGTCGCGATCTCGCGCATCCCGTCGCGCGTCGACAGGTCGCCGTAGGTGCGCGTGTCGTTTGCCTTCACGAAGTCGTACGGGCGCTGGCCGGCTTCGTCCATCAGCTGCACGAGCTTCCAGTTCGGCTGGCTCGACTTGATCCGGTTGCGGATCGTCTTCAGGTTCGCGACCTCGAACGACTGGATGTAGACGGTCGCCGTGCGCGACGTGTACGCATCCTTCAGCAGCGCGTCGACGAGGCGATCCTCGAGCGGCAGGCCGATCGACTGGAAGTAGGTCGGATGCTTGGTTTCCGGATACAGGTGGATCGTGCGGCCGGTCTGCGCGGACATCTGTTTCGCGAGCGCGACGATCTCGTCGAACGTCGGAATCTCGAACTGGTCGTTGTACGCGGTGTTGGCCGGGCGCACCTGCGGGATGCGTTCGCGCGCCCGCAGCGTCTTCAGCTCGGCGAGCGTGAAATCCTCGGTGAACCAGCCGGTCAACTGCGTGCCGTCGATCGTCTTGGTCGCCTTGCGGCTCGCGAACTGCGGCAGCGTCGACACGTTCGTCGTGCCCGAGATCTCGTTCTCGTGGCGCGCGACGAGCACGCCGTCGCGGGTCGACACGAGGTCGGGTTCGATCACGTCGGCGCCGTCCTCGATCGCCTTGCGGTACGACGCGAGCGTGTGTTCGGGGCGCAGCGCGCTTGCGCCGCGATGGCCGACCACCTGGACCTTCGCGGAAATCGGCTGCGTGGGATCGCGCGTCAGATCGTCGTCGCCGCCGCACGCGGCGAGCAGGAACGCGGCGGCACAGGCGAACGGGACGTAGCGCAGGGAGGTCGGGCGCTTGAGGGGCATGTCGATGAACCTTCGAAACGGAGTCGGGAAAGGGCGCTCGCGCCGGCGGCCGGGCAGGGCGCCGGGCTGCGGAGTCGAACGGTGCGCGATCGTCGCATCGAATCATTACATATGTATTACTTCGACCTTTCCGTTTCGTTTTGGGGCGGCGGTGTGCACGGTAGCGCGCGTGACGGCAGGCTGGCGCGCACCGCATTCCAGCCGTCACAGCGAACCCGCGCGCCGGATGCACTAAACTTGCGGGAATTTTGCATCGCCGCACCGGGGCCGACGCCCGCCTGACGCGACGATGCGGCGACTCGCGGGCCGGCGCGGGCGCCCGGCGCCCGTGTGCGTCCGGGGCCCGCGCCGGCCGATTTTTCCCGACCCATGACGACCCATACCGATCCCGCCTATCTGCTCGGCGAGCTGCTGAAGAACGTTTCCCGCTCCTTCTACCTGACGCTGCGCGTGCTGCCCGACGGCATGCGCGACCCGGTCGGCCTGGCGTATTTGCTGGCGCGCGCGGCCGACACGATCGCCGACACGGCCCTTGTCGCGCCCGACCGGCGCGCGGCGCTGCTGACCGACCTGCGCGACGACGTCGAGCGGCTCGGCGACGGTGCGGCGCTGTCGCGTTCGCTCGACGACGTGACGCGGATGCAGACCGATTCGCACGAACACCTGCTGCTCGGCTCGATGGAGCCGATGCTCGCGCTGCTGCGCGCGCAGCCGGAGGCCGATCGCGCGTCGATCCGCAAGGTCGTCGCGACGCTCACGGCGGGGATGGAATTCGACCTGCGCACGTTTCCGGACGAGCAGTCGGGGCAGGTCGCCTCGCTGCCGACGCGCGACATGCTCGACCGCTACACGTATCTCGTCGCCGGCTGCGTCGGCGAATTCTGGACCGACATGACGGGGATGCACACGCGCGCCGCGCGCGGCTGGGATCTGGCGGACATGCGTGAGATGGGCATCCGTTTCGGCAAGGCGCTGCAGATGACCAACATCCTGCGCGACTGCGCGAAGGACCTGCGCATCGGCCGCTGCTACCTGCCCGACGACGTGCTGCGCGCGCACGGGCTCGTGGTGGCCGACCTGATGCAGCCCGAGGCGTCGGCGCGCGCGCGCGGCGTACTGGTCGACCTGCTGCGCGTCGCGCTCGACCAGTATCGCGACGCCTGCCTGTATACGCTCGCGATCCCGCGCCGTTTCGTGCGGCTGCGGCTCGCGTGCCTGTGGCCGATCATGATCGGGCTCGAAACGCTCGAGCTGCTGGCCGGCCACGCGGCGTGGCTCGATCCGGCGAAGCCGGCCAAGGTGCCGAGAAAGCGCATCTACCGGATCATGGCGGCGTCGCTCGTGCTGGTCGGTTCGAACACGGCGATTCGCGCGCGCCTGTCCGCGCTCGCCGATGCGGTGTCCGCGCGGCTGGCTCCTGCGCCACGGCATTGAAGATCGCCGGCGCGCCCCCCGCCGGCATCGCCTCCCGGTCCGCGTTCGCCGGACCGTACCCGTCCGGTTTCCGGCACGCCGACTAAAAACGTTTTCATGATTTCGTGTCTCGAAATGTGGGTGTCACGAATGTCGGCGATCCTGCGCGGCGGCGTGAATCGCGGCGTCAGCTTCGAACGCGCATTGGTAAGACGTTTTGTCGCCGAAGGCGTCTGACGACATCGGGCGGTCGTGTTGCACCCGTAAAAATGTAAAGCTAGGGTTTTCACCGGCAAACGGCGGAAACACCCGCTGCACAAGCGTTTCGGGCTGTCTTGTAACCGTTTGGTGAACCGCTGCGTTGCGTCGATCATACGATGACCGACCGCACATGTTGGGAAACAATCGGTAATCCGTCAGAATCGCGTCGGCATGTACTCGCACATGTGTCGGTCATAAAACCACACCAGAAAAGAAACATTCTTTGAGGACGGAGAATCAATGAAAAAGCGCGTCGCTTTTGCCATGACGGCAGCGGGTCTCGCAGCCGCTACCGCCGCCCACGCCCAGAGCAGCGTGACCCTGTACGGTATCGTCGACAACGGTATCGCCTGGCAGAACAACTCGTCGGCAGTCGGTGCGACCACGGGCGGTCACTCGAAGGTGCAAATGTCCACCGGCGTGTGGGCAGGCAGCCGCTTCGGCCTGAAGGGCAGCGAAGATCTCGGCGGCGGCACGAAGGCGATTTTCCAGTTGGAAGCCGGCGTCAACACGGCTAACGGCTCGTCGCAGTGGACGGGCGGCATCTTCACGCGTCAGGCATGGGTTGGCCTGACCAACTCCACGTACGGTACGCTGACGGCCGGCCGCCAGTACACCGCGTACTACACGCTGCTGTCGCCGTACAGCCCGACGACCTGGCTGACCGGCTACTACGGCGCGCACCCGGGCGATATCGATTCGCTGGATACCAGCTACCGCGCGAACAACTCGCTCGTCTACATGTCGCCGAAGTTCTACGGCTTCACGGTCGGCGGTTCGTACTCGTTCGGCGGCGTCGCAGGCGCGACGAACCGCGGCTCGACGTGGAGCGCGGCGATCCAGTACCTGAACGGCCCGGCAGGCATCGCGGTCGGCTACCAGAAGATCAATAACTCGACGCTCGGCGGCGGTGTGTGGGGCGCGAACTCGACCGCCCAGAACGGTCTGGACACGAGCGGCAACGGTGCGGAACAGGCCGTGTCGTCGATCAACAACGGCTACAAGACGGCACAGTCGCAACAGCGCGTCGCCGTGACGGCCGGTTACCAGTTCACGCCGTCGTGGGACATTTCGGCGTCGTACTCGAACGTCCAGTACATCCCGGGCGTGGGCTCGTCGTTCCGCAACACGGCGATCTTCAACACGGCAGGCGCCGTGCTGCACTGGAAGGCATCGCCGCAGTGGGACTTCGCCGCAGGCTACTCGTACACGCGTGCGACCGAGTCGAACGGCATCTCGAGCTCGGCCAAGTACCACCAGGTCACGCTGTCGCAGTACTACAGCCTGTCGAAGCGCACGGGCCTGTACGCGGTTGAGGCGTACCAGCACGCGAGCGGCAACACGCTCAACGGCGCGGCGGTCATCGCGGCAACGACGTCGATCGGCGACGGCGTGGGCGCGGGTTCGAAGCAGAACCAGATCGGCGTCGGCGTCGGCCTGATCCACCGCTTCTGATGTCGCGCGGCGCGCGAGCGCCGCTCACGGCATGCGGTATGAAAAAACCGGCCTTCGGGCCGGTTTTTTTCGTTTACGTCGCGAGCCGACGCACGATCCGTCGCGTCGGATCACTGATCGATCGGCGACTTCAGCGGCTGATGCTCGCCTGTCAACCCGAACACGACGAGTTGCGCGGGCTCGGTCGCGCTCGCGTTGCGCGACACCTGATGGCGCGAGCCGGGCGGCTCGTACCAGCCTTCGCCAGCGCGATAGCGGCGCAGCGGGCCGTCGTTCACCTGCGACAGCACTGCGCCTTTCGACACGACGGCGAACACCGAGCCGAGATGCCGGTGCGCTTCGGACGCCTGACCGGGCGCATAGTCGACCGTCGCGACGACAGCGAGCTTGCCGGGCGATTCGGGCACGGCCTGCTGCATGATCGCGTGCACGGTGTCGTCGGCGTCGTGCGCGTGAGCGGCGGCCGGCAGCGCCGCGGCGAGCACGAGCCCGGCGCACAGCGCGACGCGATGGAGCGGGGAACGGATCATCGTCGGCTCCTTACTCGGGCATCTTGCGGAACGCGATCGCGAAGCGGTTCCACGCGTTGATCGTCGCGATCAGCATCGACAGATCGAACAGCTCCTCGTCGGTGAAGTGCGGCTTCACGGCTTCCCAGACGGCGTCGGGCACATGGTTGCTGGCCACCAGCGTCAGCGCCTCGGTCCATTCCAGCGCCGCGCGTTCGCGCTCGGTGAAGAACGGCGTTTCGCGCCACGTGACGACGGTCGCGAGACGGCGGTCGGTTTCGCCGCCCTTGCGCGCGTCGGTCGTGTGCATGTCGACGCAGAACGCGCAGCCGTTGATCTGCGATGCGCGCAGGCGGACGAGTTCGGCGAGCGGCTTCTCGATCGAGCTCTTCGCGAGGAATTCCTCGGCGTTGCGCATCACCTTGATCGCATTCGGGCTGGCGGCATAGAAGTTCAGGCGCGGTTGCATGGCGGGTCCTTTTCGGTTGGGGGCGCCGGGGTGGCGCGACAGGACCCACTTTAAGCGCCGCACTGGCCTGCTTGAATAGCCAATTCCACGGAAATTCAGGTAACCAGTAGTCACCCGCCCGCGATGCCGGCATCCAGCAAGCCGGCCAGCTTCGCGAGCGCCGTGTCGATGCGCAGCGCGTCGATCCCGCCATAGCCGAACAGCAGCCCCGGGCGCACCGGCACGCCCATGTGAAACGCCGAAATCCCGTACAGGCCGATGTCCTGCGCGTGCGCCGCGCGGACCAGCGCCGCTTCGTCGAGCCCTGGCTTCAGGTGCGCGGCGAGATGGATGCCGGCGGTCGGCACGATCGCGTCGAACCACGGCGCGAGTTCGCCGCGCAGGTGCGCGATCAGCATCTTGCGACGCGCGTCGTAGTGCTTCTGCACGCGCTTCAGGTGTCGCGCGAAATCGCCTTCGAGCATGAAGCGCGCGAGCGCCGCCTGCGTCAGCGTGCACGTGTGCCAGTCGACGATCTGCTTCGCCTTGGCCAGCGCGCCGCGCAGCGCGCGCGGCGGAATCGCGTAGCCGATCCGCAGCTCGGGAAAGATCGTCTTCGAGAACGTGCCGACGTACGCGACGAGGCCCGTGCGGTCGAGGCTCTTCAGCGATTCGACCGGCCGGCCCTCGAAGCGGAATTCGCCGTCGTAGTCGTCCTCGATGATCACCGCGCGGCGGCGCTGCGCCCATTCGAGCAGTGCGACGCGGCGATCGAGCGTCATCGGCATGCCGAGCGGGAACTGGTGCGACGGCGTCACGTAGACGAGCCGCGCGTCGTCCGGCAGCCGTTCCGTGACGAGGCCCTGCGCGTCGACCGGCACGCCGATCACCGTCGCGCCGAGCGACGCGAACGCGGCGCGCGCGGGCGGATAGCCGGGATCCTCGACCGCGACGACGTCGCCCGGCCGCACGACGACGCGCGCGAGCAGGTCGAGCGCCTGTTGCGCGCCTTGCGTGACGAGCACGTCGTCCCAGCTGCAGGCGACCGCGCGGCTGAATCCGACGTAGCGCGCGATCGCGCCGCGCAACTGCGGATCGCCGGCCGGGTCGTGGTACTGGCCGGGGCCGCGCGCCTGCTGGCGCAGCGCGTGATGCAGGCAGCGCCGCCACGCGTCGAACGGGAACAGCGTCTTGTCGGTCACGCCGCCGCGAAAGTCGAAGCCGGGCGCGTCCTGCGGCGCGGGCATCGCGAGCGCGTCGGGCAGGTCGTTCCACAGCGCGCGTGCATCGACCGCGTCGATGCACGGCATCTCGTCGACGATCGACGGCGCCGACGTCGCCGCGGCATGCGGCACGCGCGCGAGGCCGCCGGCGACGAACGTGCCGTCGCCCGCGCGCGTCGTCAGGTAGCCCTCGGCGGCGAGGCGCTCGAACGCGTCGAGCGTCGTCTTGCGCGACACGCCGAGCTGTTTCGCGAGGTCGCGCGTCGACGGCAGCCGCGCGCCGCCTTCGAGCCGCCCGTCGACGATCGCCGTGCGCAGTTGCCGGAAGATTTGCCCCGTCAGGTCGTGACGGCCTTCGATGCGGATCGCGATGTCCATCGCAGTGGTTACCTTGATTCCCGGGATTTCGCGTGGATCAGCATACCGGAAGTCGACCGGGCGGCGGCCGTTCGCGGGTAGCGGCCGCAGCCACGTCCGGAATTCAAAGCGACGTCGCCTTCGTCTCCGGCAGCAGCAGGACGGCGAGCAGCACCACGCCATAGGCTGCGCCGGAAAAGATCGCGATGGCCAGCGCGAGGCCGAGCGAATGGCTCAGCATCCCGACGAGGCTCGGGAACAGCGCGCCGATGCCGCGTCCGAAGTTGTAGGTGAAGCTTTGCGCATTGGCGCGGAACGTCGACGGATACAGTTCCGTCAGGTACGCGCCGACGCCGCTGAAGATGCCGCATGACGAAAAACCGAGCGGAAAGCCGAGCCACAGCATCTGTGCATTCGACAGCGGGACGGTCAGGTACGCGCACACCGACACGAGGGAGAGCGCGGAGAACAGCATGAAGTTGCGTCGGCGTCCCCACCAGTCGGAAAGATACGCGCCGACGACATAGCCGCAAAACGACCCGACGACGATCACGAACAGATAGGCGCCCGTATCGAGCACCGACAGGTGTCGCTCGATCTTGAGAAAGGCCGGCAGCCACGTCGACATCGCATAGAAGCCGCCCTGGATGCCGGTGCAGAGCAGTGCGGCCAGCACCGTGCGCCGTGCGTGCGCGCGCGAGAAGATCGCCCACACCGACGGCCGGCCTGCGCCTTGTCTGCGGGCGGCGTCCGCCTGTACGAACACCTCCGGTTCGGGCACGTGCTTGCGTACGTACAGGACGAGCAGGGCGGGCACGATACCGACCCAGAACAGGCTGCGCCAGGCCAGCGACTCGGGAAGGACCGAAAACGCGATGCTGTAGAGAATCGCCGCGCCGCCCCAGCCGATGGCCCAGCCGCTCTGCACGAGGCCGACCGCCTTGCCGCGATGGGCGGGTGCGACGATTTCGCCGATCAGCACGGCGCCGACGGCCCATTCGCCGCCGAAGCCGAGCCCTTGCAGCGCACGCAGCACGAAGATCTGCTCGAAGTTCTGCGCGAAACCGATTGCCAGCGTGCAGACGGAGAACCACAGGATCGTCCCCTGCAATACCTTGACCCGTCCGTATCGATCCGCGAGGATGCCGGCGATCCAGCCGCCCACGGACGAGAAAATCAGCGTCACGGTGCTCAACAGGCCGGCCTTGCCGCGATCGAGGCCCCACAGGTCGATCAGCGAAGCCAGCACGAAGCTGAACACCATGAAGTCGAACGCATCGGTCGCCCAGCCGGCGAACGCCGCCTTGAACGCGCGCTTGCCGGCGGTATCGAGTTCGGCGTACCACGACGCGCGCGGCACGATTCGCAGCGCGGCTTCGTCGGCATCTCTCGTTGTCGTCATTGTTGTTGTTCGTGAAGTAGGAATGGCGCTATCGAAGCGCGGAAGGCCGTTTGCCGGTCGCGAGTGCGCGCCGCACGACGTCCGGCGTGGCCGGCGCTTCGCGGATGCGTACGCCGGTCGCGTGATGGATCGCGTTCAGGATGGCCGCGGCCGTCGGCACGAGCGCCGGCTCGCCGATGCCTTTCGCGCCGTACGGGCCGACGGCCGTCGGCGCCTCGATGAAGATCGACTGCACGTCGGGCATGTCGTGCACGGTCGGAATCACGTAGTCGTGCAGATTGTTGTATCGGCCGGGGTGGTACTTCTCCATCAGCGCCATGCCGACGCCTTGCGCGACCGCGCCTTCGACCTGTCCTTCGAGCAGCGTCGGATTGACCATCCTGCCGACGTCGTGCGCGGCCACGACCTTGAGTACCCGCACGCGCCCGCTTTCGCAGTCCACCGCGACCTCCGCCATCTGCGCGCCGAACGCGTAGGTTGCATAAGGCGTGCCTTGCCCCGACGCATCGAGCGACGTGGTCGGCGGATCGAAGCGCTCCTCGGCCGCGATCACGTAGCCGTGCGCATCGACGGGCAGCGTCCGCAGATCCAGCGGATGGCCGTCGACGGCGATGCCGCGCGCATCGGATGAAATCCGCGCATCGGACGCCGCGCCGGCGAACGCGAGCAACCGGTGGCGCAGCGCCGTGCCGGCCAGGAAGGCCGCGCGACCGGTGATGAAGGTCTGCCGCGACGCCGACGTGCGGCCGCAATCGGGCGACAGCGCGGTATCCGGGCCGACGAATTGCAGCCGGTCGACCGGTACGCCGAGCGCGTCGGCCGCGATTTGCGGAATGACGGTATTCGCGCCCTGGCCGGCATCCACCGCCCCCTGGTGCAGGACGATCGTGCCGTCGCGCCGGATGCCGAAGCGAACGGTCGACGGGTTCGGCAATGCGGTGTTGCCGCAGCCGTAGAAGAACGCCGCGACGCCGACGCCATGGCGAATGTGGCCGGGCGCCGCCGCATTCAGCGTCGCGATCCGCGCATGGGCGTCACGCCACGCCGGACGCAGCGCATCGAGGCATGCGACGAGGCCGACGCTGTCGTCGAGCACTTGCCCGGTCGGCAGCGTATCGCCCGGGCGCAACGCGTTCAGCGCGCGGAACTCGAGCGGATCGATGCCCGCCGCGAACGCTAGCTCGTCGATCAGCTGTTCCTGCGACATCGTCGTTTGCGGCACGCCGAAGCCGCGGAAAGCGCCGGCCGGCGTCACGTGCGTATGAATCGCGCGTGTGTGCGCCGCGTAGTGCGGAATCACGTACGGGCCGCCCGCATGCACCGGTACGCGATTCGCGACGGCCGTCCCCCAGGACGCGAACGCGCCGGTGTTGTAGTCGCCTTCGAACGTCACCGCGCGCAGCCGCCCATCGGCATCGGCGGCGATGCTGGACGTCATGCGGCCGGGATGGCGCTTGGTCGACGTGGCCATCGATTCCTCGCGCGAGAACGCCATCGCGACGGGCCGGTCGAGATGCCAGGCCGCGATCGCGAGCAGCGGCTGGACCGTCATGTCGAGCTTGCCGCCGAAGCCGCCGCCGACCGCGGTCGCCACGACGCGCACCTGTTCCGGCGCCACGCCGAGAATGCGCGCGAGGTCGGTGCGATGCGGATGCGGCGCCTGCGTCGACGAATGGATTTCGATCACGTTGCCCACGCGTCGCGCCCAGCCGGCTTCCGGCTCGAGGTACGCATGCTCGACGAAACTGGACTGGAACGTTGCGCTGACGACGTGACGGGCATCCTGTATCGCGCGCTCCGGGTCGCCGCGGCGCACCACGCCCTCGATCAGCACGTTGCCGGGGCGATCGGCGTGCAACTGCGGACTGTCGTCCAGCACGGCGTCGGCGATCGCGAGAACCGGCGTCAGCGGCGCCCACCGCACCGGAAAGCGGTCGAGGTCGAGCGCCGCGATTGCGGCGCGCTCGCCGACCACCAGCGCGACCGCCTCGAGATGGTGGCGTGTTTCGGTATCCGGAAGGACCGGCTGGTCCGCGTACGGCGTCGCGACGCCGTGCAGATTCATGCCCGGCACGTCGGCGTGGGTGAGGACGCGATGCACGCCCGGATGCGCGTCGACGAATGCGGCGAGGTCGCCGAACGCGAAACGTGCGCGGTGATGCGGGCAACGCACCGCGCGCACGAACAGGCTGTCGGCCGGGTAGTCGTCGGCGCCGAATCGCTGGCTGCCGTCGACTTTTTCGGGGCCGTCGAGACGCGTGAGCGGGACGCCGACGGACGGCCCTTCGGACGGCGCGGGCGTGCGGCACCGCGCGGCGGCGCCGCATCCGACTTCGGTCACCGCGTCGACGATCTTCTGATAGCCGGTGCAGCGACACAGCACGCCGTCGATCGCGGCCCGCGCACCGGCGCGGTCGCTGACTTCGCCGGCGTCGATGGCCGCCGCCGCCGCGGCGAGCATGCCGGGCGTGCAGAAACCGCATTGCACCGCCTGATGGGCGAGAAACGCCTGCTGCAGGCGGCTGCCGCAGCGCGTGCCGTCGGCAAGGCCTTCGACGGTGACGACACGACGCCCCGCGATCTGTCCGACCGGGATCAGGCATGCATAGCGTGCGTCGCCGTCGACGATCACCGTGCAGCTGCCGCAATCGCCCTGACGGCAGCCTTCCTTGGTGCCGAACTGGCGCAGGTCCGCACGCAGATGGTCGACGAGGCGCTGCGAGCGGTCCGCCGGCAGGGGGCGCCGCGTGCCGTTGAGGTCGAACCAGTCCGGTTCCGGCGAAATCGCCGGGCCGCCGCCCGCGATGGTGTCGCGAACGTCGGCAAGCGGGTCAGACTGCGGATGCGCCACGTGCGTTCTCCTCGATGCAGCATGTGAAAGCGCGCGAGATGGCCAGCCGCGCGAGATGAAGGCGATGCAGGGCGGTCGCCCGGCAGTCGTCGGCCGGGGACAGCTCGTCCAGCGGCGACATTGCAAGCACGTCGGCCAGTTCGTCGCGCCGCCGGCCCGTCAGTGCATTTTCGAGCACCTGCATCCGGCGCGCAACGTTGGAGGCGCCGCCGACGGCAACGGCGGCCGCCTCGATCGTCCCCGCGGTGCACACGCGCAACTGCGCGGCGGCCGACACCACGGCGATCGCCGCGCCGTCGCGATTCGTGCACTTGATGAACGACGTACGCGCGTGCGCGCGGGGTTGCACAAACCGCAGCGCCACCAGCAATTCGTCGGCGTCCAGCGCGGTCCGGCGGTTGCCCAGCAGGAATTCGGCCAACGGCAAGCGGCGCATGCCGCGCACGCTGGCCAGTTCGACGCTCGCATCGAGCGCCAGCAGCGCGGGGATGCCATCCGCGACGGCGGACGCATGGCACACGTTCCCGCCGATCGTGCCCTGCACGCGAATCTGCCGGGGGCCGATCGACGCGGCTGCGTCCGTGAGCGCCACGGGCAGCCATGCCGTGCGCGCGATGGCGTCCCACGTGGCAGCCGCACCGATACGGGCGACGCCGTCGTTCAGCTCGATGCCGCGCAGCGCGTCGACGTGGCTGATATCCAGCCATGCCGAGCGCGCCGGCACGAGCCCGATATCGGCAAATGCGTCGGTGGCCCCGCACACGATGCGCGGCCGCGGCTGCGCCGCAAGCGTACCGAGCGCTTCGTCGAGGGTAGTGGCGCGAACGTAGTTCATTTCAAGGTGTCTGCATCGTCATGGTCACGCGGGGCGACATCGGCGCCGGCACACGCTCAATCGCCGATCGGCGGATCCTTGCGAACGACCCGCAGCACGCTGTCGATGACGAACGCCTCCCATCGGCGCACGGCCTCCGGCGCATTCAGTTCCTCGCCGAGGAACGCGGACAACGTGTGGCGGTTCGACGTATAAAAATACGCTGCCGAAATGATCAGCAGGAAAACGTCGCGCGCGTTCAGCTCCGTGCGGAACAATCCCTGTTCGGCGCCGTTTTCGAGAATCCTGGCCACGATCTGCACCGCATGCGACGAATATTCGCCCCGGCGTTCGAGCCTGGCCAAATGCTTGCCCTGGTGCAGGTTCTCGGTGTTGAGCAGCGTGATGAAATCGGGATTGCGCCAATAGTAGTCCAGCTTGAAGCGAATCACGGTCTTGAGCGCTTCCACGGGATTCGACGGATCGGGCGCCATCTTGAGCTCCGCCTCGTCCATTCGCCGATAGATGCCTTCCAGCACCGCGACGAACAGGCCCTCCTTGCTCCCGTAGTAGTAGTAGATCATCCGGTCATAGGATTTCGCCAGCCTGGAGATCCGCTCCACGCTGCCGCCTTCGTAGCCGTAGCGCGCGAAGACCTTGGTCGCCGCGCGCAGGATCTTGTCGCGGGTTTCCTGTGCCGCTGCCTCCCGGACACCGGTTCCGCGCACCGTCTTGGCTTTTGTTGCTTGAGTCATACCGCTCCTATGGCGGCCGGCAACCTCGTCGTGCCGCCTGAAAGAAACCTGGAACAGCGGCATTCCTCGAACTTTCGTACAGGGAACGCTACATGAATTCGGGATTCTACGGAACTCTCGCCGGGTTCGCAACAAATCGTGAATAGGTAATTGATTCAATGGGTTGAAGGGGGTGTGGTCGACGTATCGGCACGCATGAAGATGGCGTGAACGCTATCTTCACATTTTTATTTTGAGAAACTGCTGCTACCATTAGTTTGTGGAGTACTCACTACATGAAATGTTGATTTCAGGTTGGCAGAGGCCGATGCCGGCAAGCAGGAGATAGACCCATGAACAACGAACTCGACGATGTCTGCAGCACGCTCGCTGCGCGGACGCCATGGAAATCGCTCGCCGATCCGGGCGGGGCCGAAGCCGGCCCGGCCTTCGACGAACTCGTGTCTCGATCGCTGCGGTCGGTCGACGTGCACGCGTTGCGCGACGTCTCGCGCGCGATGGCGCACGAGGCTTCGCCCGCGACGCGCGTCGCGACACTGCTCGAGTCGGCGCTGCGGGGGGCGGGGGCAACCTGGGGCGTGATCGCGGTGCTGCGCGACGGCGGCTGGGAGGCAGCGGCCGTCGCGACGGCCGCGAACGGACCGCACACCGAGCGGCGGCCGGCCGACCGGCTGCCCGTGCCGATCATTGCCGCCGCCGTGCACCTGCGCAACGGCCTGGTGCTGCGCGATGCGTGCGCCGCCGACCATTGGCGAACGGACGACTATGTGCGCCGCCGCAAGCCGCGCTCGGTGATCTGCGTGCCGATACGGTGCAATGGTGAACTGATCGGTGCGCTGTATCTCGAGCATGGCGACCTGCCGGGCATGTTCACGCCGGCGAAGGCCGCACTGGTCGAGATCATTGCGCCGCATGCCGGATGCGTGCTGGAGAACCTTCGGCTGCGCGACGAGCTGGACGCGCAGCGCGCACGCGTGGGCAGCGTCGAAGCCGCGATGCGCGAAACGCAGTCCGAAATGGATCGCACCAGTCGGCTGACCGCGTACGGAGAGCTTGCGGCGTCGATCGTGCACGAGGTCGCCCAGCCCGTCACGGCGATCGACACGTCCGCGCGTGCCGGGCTGAAATGGCTCGACCGCGGCGCGCCGAACATCGAAGCCGCCCGCGAGATGCTTGCGCACATCTGCGCGTGCACGGTGCGTGCGCGGACCATCATCGGTGCGCTGCGCGCCAGGGCACGGCGCACGGCGCCCGTGTTCGCCGTGTTCGACCTCGCCGATGCGCTGCGCGAGGCGGCGGAGATACTCGAAAGCACGCTGGACGCGATGAAGGTGAACTTGCGCGTCGACGGATGTGCGTCGCCGATACCGATGCGCGGCGAACGCGTGCCGCTGCAGCAGGCCATCATCAGCCTGCTGATGAACGGCGCGGAATCGATGATCGGTACACCTGAAGGAGAGCGTGTCATCGTGCTGACATGCGAATTGGAGCGGAACCTCGTGCGCATCCGGATCGACGACAACGGCGACGGCTTCGATCCGCAGGTGGCCGCGCGCCTGTTCGAACCGCTGTTCACCACCAAGCCGCACGGAATGGGCATGGGGCTGTCCATCTGCAAGTCCATCGTTGAAGCGCACAACGGGCAGCTGGAACTTGCGCCGCGCGAGCACGGCGGCACGCGGGCCACGGTGACACTGCCGGTTTCTTCGATGTGAGCGGGCACGGTCGCGATGTGTCGGGGCGTGAATCGGTGCGCGACCGCTGCACGTCGCGGGAAGGGGCAGGGCGAACCGGACCGGCTGCCTATACGAACGTATGCGGCGACTCATGCCGACGCGTCAGGCGGCTAGCTGCAGATGCTATGGAGCACGCCGACGCGTCACCTTATGCTCGCTTCACCGGTACACGATTCACGTTGACGACGGCGCGACCGACCCGTCAGCGAGTCGGAATCGCGACGCGGCGCGGACGTGATGCGTGCGCATCGTGACGACGCAGGTCGCCGGAACACACGTGCTTGTCGATCCGATACCAGACATCCAAGGAACCCATCATGAAACTCCGACACATCGTCGTCACCGGCGGCCTCGCCGTCGCCCTGATCGCCGGCATGAACCTGCGCGCGTTCGCGGACGAACGACCCGATACGGCCGGTGCGGATGCCGCGCTCACGACGACGCCGGCGGCCGGCACGTCGAAGAAGGCGGTCCGTGCGGCCAATCGCACGTTTTCGCGGTCGGTGCAGAAGGCACTGTCCCATACGAAGGGGCTTGAAGGGAAGCCGATCGTCGTGTTCGGCAACGCGTCGACCGGACGCGTGACGCTGACCGGCCAGGTCGAAAGCGAAGACCTCGATCATCTGGCGGTCGAGGCGGCGCGGAAGGTGCGCGGCGTCACGGCGGTGAACAGCCGGATCACGCTGCGCTCGGAAGGCGGCGCCTGAGCGACGGCCGGACGCACCGCCGGCGAATCGCCCCGCCGTGGCCGCTTGCGTGCGTCCGCCTTCACACGACCGATACGACCGACACGACCGGATGGGAGAAACGATGATGGCGACCCTGCCTGAAGCGGACATCATGATTCGCACGTTGATCAATGTCCTCGATCCTTCGCTGGAGCAACGCGATGTCTGCCGGCAAGCGCAGCGCACGCGATACAAGTCGCGCCGCTTCGGCCGGCGCCGGTCCGACGACGACGACACGCTCGCACGTGAAGCGCCGCTTGACGCGATCGAGGTGATCGAGTGCCTGTCGTCGTCCATGATCACCGTTTCATGGAGCGACTCGCGTTCGGGACGGTATACCGAGCAGATCTGGTGCCGCAGCCGCGCACGCGAGCCGGCGGTCTGCGCGTTGACGGGAAGCGCGATCGCGCGCGGCGATCGCGTGTTCCGTCCGCGCTCGAGCGACGTTTGCCTGCCCGCCAACCGGCAACGCATGATTCTCGCGGCGACCATTCAGTCATGCGCCGGCGTATCGGTGCCCGACGCGCTCGAGCCGGACGCGTGATGCGCGCGGCGCGAGCGGCGGCCCTACGCGGACGGCACCGTCACGACGATCAGCGCCGCGCCACGAAGGCGCTCGGCAAGATCGAAGTGAACCGGGCGCTCGCGCCACCAGCGCGCGAACCCGCTGCTGGCGCGATGGCCGACGACGATCATGTCCGGACGGGTGGTCAGCGCGTGGGCGGCGACGGCGTCGGCCGCGCGTCCGAATCGCACGAAGCCGCGCGCGTCGATGCCGTCGTCCGCGAGTGTGACGATCGCGCGCTGAAGTGCGTCGCGCGCGAATTCCTCGAGGCGATGGTGGGCGAGACCGGTGAGCAGTCCGGCCGTCTGCGCGTTCGCGGTCACGGGATCCACGACGGTGACGACGTCGACCGCCGCGGACAGCGCGTGCGACAGCGCCGCACATCGCGCGAGCGCGGCCTGTGCCTCGTCGGTGCCGTCATAGACGAGTAGCATTCTGGAAAGTGCTGACATATTTCGTGTCGAGTAGTAGGTGCCCGGTCGCATCCCCCGCGGCGGATGCGATTGCCTACACTGAACACGCCACGCACGTCGTTTATTCCGTCGCCGTTCGTGCATGGCCGCGACGTGCCGCGAGCGAGGCGGACCCGCGTCGATCGACTTGCCCGCGGCAACGCGCATCAGCCGCCGGCCGCCGAACCCGTGAAGTTGTCCCGCGACGTGCGCGCTGCGCCGCCGCCGAGCGCGATGCGGATCGCCTTGCGCGCACGCGATATCCGGCTCATGACGGTGCCGATCGGGATGTCGAGCGTGTACGCGGCTTCCCTGTAGCTCAGCCCGTCGACGCTGACGAGCAGCAACGCGATGCGCTGCGGTTCGGGCAACCGTTCGACGGCGTCGACGATCTGGCGGACGGCCACGGCGGTCTCCGACGCTGCGCGCGGATCGGCGACCGTTTCCAGCAGCGCGTCGCTGCACTCGAGCAGCAGGCGGTCGCGCCGATTGCGTCGCCGCAACTCGTTGAGCCAGATCGAATGGACGATCGAGAAGACCCAGCTGACCGGCGCGGTATCGGACCGCAGTTGATGAACCCGCTCGAGCGCGCGAATGCATGCGCGCTGCACGAGCTCGTCCGCGTCGTGTCGATTCCCGCTCAGACGCAGCGCGAACGACCGCAGACGCGGCAGCATGTCGGGAAGCATCGTTGAAAATTCGGTTGGCTTCATGGGCAGACGGGCGTGCCCCCTACCTGGGGCGAAATGCAGTGACGGCCCGGGCGCAGGCGAGGACGCCGACGGTGTCTCGCCTGTGCGGGGGGCGACACGAGGGCTGCCGTTCAATGCCCGGAATAGAGTTTCCTCAGCGCGTCGAGCTCGCCGTTCTGTCGCGCCGCCACCAGCTCCTGGCGGACTTCCGAGCGGGTCTTCGCCATCGGGGCGAGCGGCGCCCACTGGCTGGCGGCCTGCCCGTCGGAATGTCCGGCGACCGTGTCGGCCGGGGATGCCGCGTAGGCGGATGCAGTCAGCGCGAGCGCGGCGAATGCGAGCGTGATTTTCGACGTGTTCATGCGGGGCTCCTGAAGAGGGATGGAACGGAACGTATTCGCGTCACCTGATGGCGTCGGGAGCCTGCATGGGCCCGCGACGTCGTGTTCGTATCAGGTTCCGCCGTGGGTGTATTGAGCGCTGGAGAGGTATCTCGCGTGTGTCCGGCGCGCAGCGTTTTGCAATGTCATGTATCCGCGCCGAAGCCCGATACATTCGGATACTCATGGGTGCGTCGGCGCGTGGCGGCAACGGACGGACGCGGTCGGCGCGGTCGATGTTCGGCGCTGTTTTACGCGCGGCCTCCGATGTTCGACCGGCGGTCATGCGCCGCGACGAGGTCGCGCAAGCCGATGAGCGGCCGAGCCGGCGCGCGCGCAGTTGCATCGGTGAATTGCGACTGGAATAATTGGCGCGTTCGCGTGTTTTCATTGATGCCGGCAGAGTGGGCGATCGTTGGGGCATCGTCCGCATGCGTCGCGGCAACGTGCCCGGCCGCACGATGCGAACGGGGCATCCCGCTTCGAGCGGCGGCCGCACCGCGTGCATCGAGATGCCTTCGCGCCGCCACGCGGCCATTCCAGCAAATTCACCAGCGAATATTTCAATGCCCGAGATCAGAATGCCGAACGTGGCGACTTCATCCGACGATCGGAGCGGCCGTGTCGTCTATGTCGTCGACGACGACGAATTCGTGCGTGCCGCGCTCGTCAGCCTGTTGCGCTCGATCGATCTGGCGGTATGCGCGTTTGCGTCGACCGAAGCGTTTCTCGCGGCGCCGAAGGGGACGGGGCCGTCTTGCCTCGTGCTCGACGTGCGATTGCGCGGGCAGAGCGGGATCGCGTTCCAGAAGTCGCTGGTCGAGAATGGCGGCCCGCAGATGCCGATCATCTTCATGACCGGGCACGGCGACATCGCGATGACGGTGAAGGCGATGAAGGCTGGCGCGATGGATTTCCTGACGAAGCCGTTTCATGACCAGGAAATGATCGATGCGGTGGTCGCGGCGCTCGACCGCGACGCGCAGCGGCTGGAGGCCAGCCAGTCGCTGCTCGATCTGCGCGAATGCTGGGAATCGCTGACGCCGCGGGAGCGGGAGGTGCTGCAACACGTCGCGACGGGCCTGATGAACAAGCAGGTCGCCGGCAACATGGGCATCGCCGAGATCACGGCCAAGATCCATCGCGGCCAGGCGATGCGAAAGATGAAATGTCGTTCCGTCGCGGAACTGGTGCGCAAGATGACCGCGCTCGGCATCGAATTGCCGTCGCGGTAGCGACGGCGTCGTCGGGAGCAAGCCGACCCATACGTAGATATGGTGGCGGTTCGGCGGCGTGACGGTATGCTGGCGGCTTGTGTAGCAGTATGTGGGGCGAGCCTGCTCGTTCCCCTGGCCATAAGCGCGGATGCCTCTTTCACTCTCAGTCACCGATCTCGTAGCGATTGTCGACGACGATCCGTTCGTGCGCGCCGCCGTGAGAAGCTTCGTGCGCGCGCTGGGCGGCGACGCGTGCGAGTTCGCGTCGGCGCCGGCATTCCTCGCGTCCGACCGGGTGGCGCGCACGCGCTGCCTGATCTGCGACATCCAGATGCCCGGGATGGACGGCATCGACGTGCTGTCGCGGATCGAAGCCGCCGGCGCGCGCATTCCGACCATATTCGTCACGGCGTTCGCCACCGTCCGCCAGCGCGAGCGCGTGCGCGCGAGCGCCGCGCTGTGTCTCCTCGAAAAACCGATCGATGCGCGCGAACTCGAAGGGTGGCTCGCCCGCGCGCTCCGGCACGGCTGACCGCCTGACGGTTGCGGTTGCCGCGGCGGCAACCTAAACCTTCGTAGGGGGTGAATGGCCGCTTGTTTGATGGTGCACGCCCCCGTGCGCGTGTTTTCATCTGTCCTGTACCGTCCGCCGCGACGGCGACAGGAGAACGAAGATGGCGCACATTCCTACCTTATCGTCAGCGACTGTGTTTGAATCGCGGGCCACGCGCAGCCTGCGCGGCGTCGCCCGCGCAGTGTTCCCGCATCCGCGCGAATTCGTCGTGTGGTCGGTGCGGCTCCTGCTCGTCGCCGGCGTGCCACTGATCGCGGCCGGCATGTACGACGCACGCGCGACGTTCGCGAACCCATTGCGCGCGGTGGCCAGCGACGGTCTGCTGATCGCCGCGATCGGGGCGATCCTGTTCGCGCTGGTCGCGACCGTGCTGTGGTCGTGGCGGCGGATGCTCAGGCTGGATGCGACCGTGCGCGAGCTTGCCGATGCCATCGACAAGCAAGGTATCGAGGCGCTCCCCGATACGTGGGCCGAACGCGGCGCGCCGTCGATCGCGACGCTCGCACGCGCGATCAACGGCGCGCACCGCCAGCACGCGGAGCGCATGACGGAATTGCTGCACGTGCTGGCCGCCTACGCGCACGACCTGCGCACGCCGCTCACGCGAATGATGCTGCGCAGCGAGATGCTGGATGACGGTGCGCTGCGCGATGCGATCGAGCGCGATCTTGCCGAGATGAGCGAACTGGTCGACGCGAGCCTCGCGTGCGCCCGACTTCAATGCAGCGTGCCGGAGCCGCCGCGCCGTGTCGACGCGGACGAGATGCTCGGTGTGCTGGTCGACAGCTATCGCGACGCGGGCCTGACCGTCGATCTCGACGGACGGGTCGGGCATCCTCTCGTGACGTTCCCGCATGCGCTGCGCCGCGTGCTCGTCAACCTGATCGACAATGCGTTGCGTTACGGGGGCGACGTCCGCCTGTGTGTGTGCGTCGACGCGCGGCACGTGATGCTGACCGTGCTGGATTCGGGGCCGGGTATCGTGCCGGCGGAACTCGAGGCGGTGTTCAAGCCCTGGTACCGCGCGCCGCAGACGGCGGGGCGCGCGCCGGGGTCGGGGCTGGGGCTCGCGATCGCCCGCCGGCTCACGCGGGCGATGCAGGGGGACCTGCAACTGAACAATCGCAGCACCGGCGGCCTCGAGGCGACGGTGATATTGCCGCTCGCGCCTGCATGAACGCATCGCCGCGGGGCGTCCGTTTCCGCCGATACATCTCGATACGCCGGCGACATACGCCGGATACATGGCGGGCGTCCAATCGGGAAGCCGGGCGCCGCATTCCGCTGGATGGCGACGGTCAACTGAAGGACCGGCAGGCCGGCCGGAATTTCGAAACAATAGGAGGCACGATGGCCGATTCCCACACGATGTCCGCGCGCGGTGCATCGTTCGTGCTGCTCGGTGCGCTGTTGACGGCATGCGGATACGGCGCGACGTTCCTGTTGTCGATGCATTTTCGTTCGGCGGGCGGCGGCGACGTCGATACCGGCGTCGCGCTGGTCGAAGCGATGGTCGGCGCATTGATCGGCCTGCCGCTGGTCGCATGGCTGGCCCATTCGATCGGCACCGCCCGTACCGCCGCGCTGGCCGCACTCGTAGTCGGCGCGGGCGTCGTCGGATTTGCGCTGATCGACCGCACCGGGTCGCTGAGCGTCGTGCCCGGACTGCTGGTCGGCGTCGGCTGGGGCGCGTTCTACCTCGCGGCGCCGATGATGCTTGCCGAGCGCACCACGGATACCGAACGCGAGCGCTGGTTCTTGCGGTTCGGGTCGTTTCAGATGGCGGGCGTCGGCGGCGGCCCGGCCGTCGCGTCGCTCGCGATACGCAACTGGCACTGGACGACGGGGACGGTGTTCTGCACCGTCGGCGGATTGTGCGCGATGGCCGCCGTCATGCTCGAATGCTTCGGCCGGCTGTCGCCGGCGTCGCTGTCCGCCGCGCGGCCGGTACGGCCACGATGGGGCCGCGAGATGGCGGCGATCGCCCGCACGCACGCGATCTATCCGATCGCGATCATCGCGCTCGGCTCGAGCGTCTTCTCGGGGCTGATGACGTTCCAGATGTCGATGGCGCAGGAAACCGGCGTGAAGGCCGGAACGTTCTTCGGGCTGTATTCGGCCACGGTGGTCGTCATCCGCTGGCTGCTCGGCGCGCTCGTGATCCGGATGCGCGTCGATGCGACCACGCAGATCCTGCTCGGCTTCATGATCCTGAGCGTCGCGGTGACGTTCGCCGTGCCGCACCATGCGCTGCTGCATTCGGCCAGCGCCGTGCTGCTGGGCACCGGCTACGGTCTCATCTATCCGATCGTCCAGACGCAGGCCGTCAACAGCGCCGAGGCGCGGCATCGGCACGCGGTGCTCACGTGGTTCGTCGCATCGTACTTCGTCGGCGCGTTCGGATTCCCGGCGCTCGGCAGCCTGGTGCTGGTCACCCTGGGCAGGACGATGCTGCTGACGCTCATCGCCGCATGCGGGCTGGCGGCGTTGCTGCTGTCGGTCGTCGAGCACCGCAAGCGGGTATCGCTCGCGGCGTTCTGAAACCGCGCGACCGGCGCGGCGCCGCGCCGCCGTTCAGCCGGCGGCGTCCTCGAGAATCGTGCGGACTTCGCCGAGCAATCCCGGGATCGCGCGATGGCTCGTATGCGCGAGCCGCAGGACGCCGTCGATCGTGCACGCGCCGATGACCTGATCGTCGGCGAATCCGGATGTCACGAACGGACCCCACAGCGCGTCGAGCGATACGCCGTCGTACGCGGCGGCGATGGGTTGATTGCCGAGGTTCGACAGCAGGACGTCGAAGGCCAGCACGTTCGACAGGAAGCCGGCCGCGTGTTCGACGCTCGGTCGCGCCGCCATCGCGGTATCGAGCGCCTTCAGCTCCGCCGCGACGCTCGCGCGCGTTTGCGACGGCGCGAGGTCCTGCTTGATCTTGCGGGCGGCTGTCCACAAGTCGACCCCGCGCGGGTGATCGTCGATCGTGACGGTCTGCGTGATGTACACGCCGTTGGCGACACCGGCTTCGCTGGCGAAAGCGCGTACGTCGATCGGCGTGACGGTCCTCAACGCGCGCGCGGCCCAGTCGCTCGACAGGCGCCGGCCCGCTTCATGAACGGCTGCGGCAATCGCGCCATGCACGGTCGTGCGCGCTTGCCGGGCGCGCGCGGCGAGGCGGCGCGTGGCTTCGGCTGAAAGCGCGACGGCGTCGATGTGCGGCAGCTCCGCCGTGTCCGCACGGAACGGCTTCGACTCCGGCGCCGGAACCGGCGCGGGCAGGGTGGCCGCGCCGTTCAGGTCGGCCGCGAGCAGCGTCTCGAGCGACTGCACGAGCGGCAGCGGCGGCGCGGGGTTGCCCGTCAGCGTGCGCAGCAGTTCGTCGATCAGATACGCGGCGCCCATGCCGTCGAGTACGGAGTGATGCGCGACCAGGATCAGCGTCGACGTCGATTCGCGCTGCAACAGTGTCGCGCGCACGAGCGGCGCGGTCGCCCAGTCGAAGCGCGTCGCGATTTCGCGGGCCGTTTCGGTTTGCCACGACGTCGCATGGTGCTCGATCACGCGCAACGGCACCACGGCGCCGGGCACCGAATGGAACGCCGAATTGTGCTGCGCGTCGGTGGCGATACAGGTGGACAGCAGCGGATGTCGGCGCTGCAGCGCCTGAAAGGCAGCGTGCCATGCGCTGGGCGCAAACCGCCGGTCGATCTCCGCGACCATCGCGAAATGCGTCGGCCGATTCTGGTCCAGCAACCAGAACAGATGTTCCGTGCTGCCGAGTGCCCGCACGCGCGTGTGCGCGGGTGCCGGACGATCGTCGATTTCCTGCAGTGGGTTCTGCACCGTTTCACTCCCGAAGGGTTGTCTGCCTCAACAGAACACCGGAGGACGCAGGGCTATTCCCGCTTCGTTTCGGCAATGGCGTTGGCCGGAGCGGCGGATGTGTTTCTCAATGTGTACGCATCGCGAATGGATACATGGCGTTGCATTAGCCCGGCGTCGGGACACATGACCGATACGTGGCCGCGCTCTAATGCATCCCGACGACGCAATACGTTCTCCGTTCATTCACCCTTATCCAGCACGGTACCGATCATGAGCCAGCAAACCAAAGTCCTGTACACCGGCAAGACTCGCACCACCGGCGGGCGCGACGGCGCGGCCCGCAGTGCCGACGGCCGCCTCGACGTGAAGCTCGCCGGGGCCGGCTCGGCCGCGCCCGGCACGAATCCCGAGCAATTGCTGGCCGCGGGCTGGTCGGCATGTTTCATCGGTGCGATGGGGCTGGCCGCGCAACGGCTGAAGGTTGCGCTGCCGCGCGATACGCACGTCGATGCGGAAATCGATCTGGCCATGGCCGACGGCGCGTACTTCCTGCAGGCCCGGCTGAACGTCAGCGTGCCGGGCGTCGACGCGGACGTCGCGCAGGCGCTGGTCGATGCCGCGCACCAGACGTGCCCGTATTCGAAGGCGACGCGCGGCAACGTCGACGTGGTCGTCACGGTGATCTGACGCGCATCGCGCGCCACGCCGCCGACGCACGGCCGGCGCCCTGTGATCCGGCCTGTCGGGCGACACGCGACCGCGGATGGAATATCTGCGCCGTCCAGCTGTTTACGTGGGCTGTAGGGGTGTTGCCCGTTCAATTTCGCCTAAACCCATGGATACACATCAGATACGGCCGTTCGTCCGCGTCGGCCAGCTTGCACGTTGCGGAGATCGACGTCGATGACCGCGGCCGAACTGTCCGCCATGCTGCCCGCGATGCTTCCACGCCTGTGGACGTTCGCGCTGCGCCTCTCCGGCGATCGGCACGACGCGGAGGATCTCGTGCAGTGCGCGTGCGTGCGTGCACTCGAACGCGCGCATCAGTTGCGGCCCGGAACGGTACCGCTCAGCTGGATGTTCTCGATCGTGCAGTCCACCTGGCTCAACGAGCTTCGCGCGCGCAGCGTACGCCGGCGCTCGGGCATGGACTGGGACGACGACCTGCTCGAAACCATCTCCGATCCCGCCGCCCCGACACTGGAGCAGCAGGCGCTGGATGCGCAGATCGTCAGGGCCGTGCAGCAGCTGCCCGAAGCGCAGCGCGCGGTGATGTTGCTGGTGAGCGTGGAAGGACTCAGTTATAGCGAAGCGGCCGACGTGCTCGACGTGCCCATCGGTACGATCATGAGCCGGCTGTCGCGTGCTCGCCAGGCGATCGGTGCGCTGTTCGCCGATCGACCCGAACGACCCGTGAAAAGCGCGGCGAACAGTGAGGATCAGGGGGCTTGAAAATGGACGACGTCCTGCTCATGGCATACGTGGACGGAGCGCTCACGTCGCACCAGCGCGAGGAAGTCGACCGGGCGATCCGAACGTCGGTCGAGATCGCGACGCGGGTGGCCTTGCTCGAAGCATCGGTGTTGCCCTATCAGCGCGCGTTTCAGCGTCACCCATGGCTGCCGGTGCCGCAGAGTCTGATCCGGACGGTCGCCGACATCACGCACGCGCATGCGCCGCCGTCGGCGCGGCCGCTCGGCGGCGACGATCATCGGCGGGTATCGGGTCCAGCGCAGCCCGGCGTACGCGGGCGGCCGTCCACGCCGGTTCGCTCGCGCGTTCGCATGATGGCGCCGTGGCTCGCGGTCGCATTCGTCGCGGGCGCGTTCTGCAGCGCCGCCGTACTGCGCTTCGCGCCGCCACCCGCATCGGTGGTCGCGCGGGCGCGGATGTCGCCGTGGATCATGGCGGCCGTCAATTATCAGCGGCTCTATACGCGCGACACCGTTGCATTCGATTCGGCGAACTTCGCGGCCGCCGCGCAGACGATCGATACGATTCGCCGGGACGACGGACTGGGGATACGGATTCCGGACCTGCGCTCGGCCGGGCTGACGTTCAAGCGCATCCAGCGTCTGAACTTCAATCGCAAAACACTGGTGCAGATCGTCTATCTGCCCGACCAAGGCGCGCCCGTCGCGCTATGCGTGATGAAGGACGAGCGGCCCGACACCGTGCCCGACCGTCAGCAGGTCGGCAACATGGACGTCGTGACTTGGCGGCGCTCGGGAATCGCGTATGCGCTGATCGGCGCCCCCGACGATGCGGACCTCGGCGCGCTCGGCGTCCGGATCGCCGACAGCGAACGATCGTGACGGCCGGCGCGACGTGCATGGTGCAGCCGGCTGTCGACGGAACCCGGTACAAACCGATACAAGCCGGACAAACGCCGGATACGTCGTTCATTTCCAATCTATCCGTGGACGGCCTGACGGATGGCCGTCTGCACGACGCGCGATGCCCGCACCGACGGCGGATCGCGCGACCCATGAACTGAAATCACATACCGTTGGGGGAACCAGGACATGTCAGAGGATTCGATTCCGCGCGAAATTGCCCATGCGAACGGCGCGCCGGTCAGCAACAACGTCAACATCCAGACGGCCGGCGCGCGTGGTCCCGCGCTGCTGCAGGACGTCTGGCTGATCGAAAAGCTCGCGCACTTCGATCGAGAGGTGATCCCGGAGCGCCGCATGCATGCGAAGGGCGCCGGCGCATACGGGACCTTCACCGTGACGCACGACATTTCGCGGTACACGAAGGCGAAGCTCTTCTCCGAAATCGGCAAGCAGACGCCGATGTTCGTGCGCTTCTCGACGGTGGCCGGCGAGCGCGGCGCGGCCGATGCGGAGCGCGACATCCGCGGCTTCGCGCTGAAGTTCTATACCGAGGAGGGGAACTGGGATCTGGTCGGCAACAATACGCCGGTGTTCTTCTTTCGCGATCCATTGCGCTTTCCCGACCTCAATCATGCGGTCAAGCGCGACCCGCGCACCGGCATGCGCAGCGCGGAAAACAACTGGGATTTCTGGTCGCTGCTGCCCGAGGCGCTGCACCAGGTGACGATCGTCATGAGCGAGCGCGGCATTCCGCGATCGTACCGGCACATGCACGGGTTCGGCAGCCATACGTACAGCATGATCAATGCGCAGAACGAGCGGACCTGGGTGAAGTTCCATTACCGCTCGCAACAGGGCATCGAGAACCTGACCGACGCGCAGGCGCAAGCGCTGATCGCCCGGGACCGCGAAACCCATCAGCGCGACCTGTTCGACAGCATCGAGGCCGGCAATTTTCCGCGCTGGACGCTGTACGTTCAGGTGATGACCGACGCGCAGGCGAAAGCGTTTCGGTTCAACCCGTTCGATCTCACGAAGGTCTGGCCGAAGGCTGAATTTCCGCTGATCGAAGTCGGCGAATTCGAGCTCAACCGCAATCCCGACAATTTCTTCGCCGAGACGGAGCAGGCCGCGTTTTCGCCGGCGAACGTCGTGCCGGGCATCGGCTACTCACCGGACCGGATGTTGCAGGCGCGCCTGTTTTCGTACGGCGATGCGCAGCGATATCGGCTGGGCGTCAACTTCGCGCAGATCCCGGTGAACGCGCCGAAGTGCCCGTTCCACAGTTATCACCGCGATGGTGCGATGCGCACCGACGGCAATCTCGGCGCGGCGCCGTCGTACTGGCCCAACAGCAAGGGCGCGTGGTCGGACCGGCCGCAGCTCGACGAACCGCCGCTCGAGCTGAACGGCGCGGCCGCGCATTGGGATCATCGCGTCGACGATGATCACTATCAGCAGCCGGGCGACCTGTTCCGGCTGATGGATGCGCGGCAACGCCAGTGCCTGTTCGATACCACCGCACGGCAGCTTGCCGGCGTGTCGGCGGACATCCGGCAGCGCCACATCGACAACTGCTCGCGGGCCGATCCGGCCTATGGCGCGGGGATCGCCGCGGCGCTCGCGCGACTGGCTGGCGAACGCGAATAGCGGCGGGGATCGGCGCTGCGCGTTCGGCCGTGGCCGGCGTGCGGCAACGCGGCTGGCGGGCCGGTTCGACGCCCCGACAGCCGACGTCACGTCGCCGGTGGCCGCGCCGGCCGCGCGGCGCCGCTCGACCCGCCGCGGCGGTCGGCGACGCACGCGCGAACGCTGCCCGTCACGAACGCGCGGCCGTCTTTGCTTCCAGCATCTTCACGAGCAGATGGAGCGTCCGATTGACTGGCGTGTCGATGCCTGCCGCGCGCCCGCGCCGCACGACCGCGCCGTTCAGGTGATCGATCTCGCCGGGTCTGCCGCGCGCCAGATCCTGCGCCGTCGACGAATACTGGCCCGGCGGAATCGTCGCTTCGATGTGCTCGACGATCGCGGCCGGCTCGTCGGCGAAATGGACGCCTTCGGCCGCCGCGACGGCGATGCACTCGGCGACGGCGGCACGCATCGTTTCGCGCAACGCATCGCGATGCGGCATCTCGCCCAGCGGCAACTGCACGATCGCGGAAATCGCGTTGTACGCGCAATTGAGGATGAACTTGTGCCAGAGGGCCGCGTGCACGTCGTCGGCGATCCGGGTCGGAATGGCCGCTGTCCGTAGCACCTGCGCCAGCCGTTCGCTCGACGGCGACGCTTCGATCGCGAGATCGCCGCGGCCATGGTGCAGCAGATGCCCCGGGCCGGCCATCTCGCTGGCGACATAGACGGCCGCGCAAATCACAGGGCCAGCGATCTCCGCGCGCAGCACGGCCGCGTTGTCGACGCCATTCTGCAGACTGACCACGATCGCTTGCGGCGCGAGCACGCGGCTCAACGTGCGCGCGGCTTCCGCGGTATCGCCGGACTTCACGCACACGAACACCACGTCGGCCGATGCCGCGGCGTCGATGTCGGTCGACGCGTCGGCCGGCACGCGCCGGTCGAACGTGCGCGTCTGGACGCGCAGACCCCGGTCGCGAATCGCGTCGACGTGCAACGGACGACCAATGAAAACCACATCGTGGCCGTGCAGCGCCAGCATGCCGCCGAAGTAGCAGCCGACCGCGCCGGCGCCCAGAACCGCAAAACGCATGATTGCTCCAGGAGAAGGCGTGACCATGTCACGCAGGGGCGAGGCGCGCAAGCGGCAGGCTCGTGCGCCCTCCATCCTCATGGAACACGCGACGGCGGCCGTTTATTCCCGGCGTCGCACCGGATTCGCGACACGGCGCCCGACATTGCTCCGCCTGCAGGCCAGATGGAGGTTGCCGAGCGTGGCCTTGAACGGGTGCCGCGGAAAATCGACGCGCAATGGAATGACGTGGGGTGCCTGGGTGTTGTCCATCCGTAGCGCGTCATCGGGTTGGCGCGCGGTTCCCGATCCCGGACTTTCTCCAGATGAACTTTCCAGACTCGCTTCAGATTCCGGCTGTATCCCATCGCCCGCTGACCGGCCGCGATCACCGGACGCTCGCGCTCGCCGCGCTCGGTGGCGCGCTCGAATTCTACGATTTCGTGATTTACGTGTTTTTCGCGGCGGTCATCGGTCAATTGTTCTTTCCGCCATCGATTCCCGACTGGCTGCGCCAGCTGCAGACGTTCGGCATTTTCGCGGCGGGTTATCTCGCGCGCCCGCTCGGCGGCGTGGTGCTCGCGCACTTCGGCGATCTCGTCGGCCGCAAGCGCATGTTCACGTTGAGCGTGATGATGATGGCGCTGCCGACGTTGGCGATGGGGCTGCTGCCGACCTATGCGTCCATCGGCATTGCCGCGCCCGTGCTGCTGCTCCTGTGCCGGCTGTTGCAAGGGGCGGCGGTAGGCGGCGAGGTGCCTGGCGCGTGGGTGTTCGTGGCCGAACACGTGCCGCCGCGCCATGTCGGCTATGCGTGCGGCCTGCTGACCGGCGGCCTGACGCTCGGCATCCTGCTTGGCTCGCTGATCGCGTCGACGATCAATCATCGTTATTCGCCGGCGGAGATCGGCGCGTATGCGTGGCGACTGCCTTTCGTCGTCGGCGGCCTGTTCGGGATTGTGTCGGCGTTGCTGCGACGCTGGCTCGACGAGACGCCCGTCTTCGTCGAAATGAAGCGGAGCCGGTCGCTGACCCGCGAAGTGCCGCTGAAAGCCGTCCTGCGCGATCACGGGCGGGCCGTGCTGGTATCGATGATCCTCACGTGGACGCTCACCGCCGCGATCGTCGTCGTGATCCTGATGACGCCGACCCTCGTCGCCAGGCAATTTCACATCGCGCCCGCGCTTGCGCTGCAGGCCAATTCGGCCGCGACGTTCTGCCTGACGATCGGATGCATCGTCGCCGGTTCGATCGCGGGACGGTTCGGTACCGGCCGCACGATCTTCGTCGGCTGCCTGATGCTCGGCGCGTCGTACTGGCTGATGGCGTCGCAACTTGCCGTCGATCCGTCGCTGCTGTTGCCGCTTTACGCGCTATGCGGTTTCTGCGTCGGGGCGGTCGCGGCGATTCCGGTCGCGATGGTCCATGCGTTTCCGGCAGCCGTGCGCTTTTCCGGGATATCGTTCTCGTACAACGTCGCCTATGCGGTGTTCGGCGGTCTCACGCCGGTGTTCGTCTCGGTACTGCTGAAATCGCACCCGCACGCGCCGGAACTGTACGTGGGCGCGCTGTGCGTGGCGGGTGCGCTGACGGGCATCATGCTGCGGCCGGCACGGTAAGCGGCGCGCCGAAGCAATAGGGACAGGGAGATCCGGCGGTGACGACCGTTCGCGGCAGGCGGGCGGCGCAGCCGCGATCGCCCGATTGGACCGCGGCGCGCCAGTGCCTTACGATCCACGACATCCTCACCGTGGAGCGACTTCATGCTGTCCGAAGACGAACTGGCGCTACTCGACGCGATCCGCGCCACCGGCAGCCTGTCGCGGGCCGCCGCGCGGCTCGGCAAGGCGCCGTCGACGGTGTCGCACGCGGCGCGCCAGCTCGAAACGCGCTTCGACGCGCTGCTGTTCGACCGTCGCGGCTACCGGCTGCAGCTCACGCCGGCCGGACAATTGCTGGCCGACGAGGCGGCGCGGCTGGCGCTCGACGTCGCCCGGCTGACGCAGCGCGTGCGGCAGGTCGCGAGCGGCTGGGAGGACCGGCTGTGGATCGTCAGCGACGAGGTGCTGGAGTTCGATACGCTGCTGCCGGTCATCCGCGCGTTCGATGCGCTCGATTCGGGCGTGTCGCTGCGCTTCACGCACGAGGTGCTCGGCGGGACCTGGGAAGCGTTGCGCGACGGCCGCGCGGATCTGGTCGTCGGCGCGACCAACGAGCCGCCGGCGATTCCGGGCCTCAAGTGGTTCGAACTCGGCGCGATGGAGTGGGTGTTCGCGGTGTCGCCGCGCCATCCGCTGGCGTCCGTGGGCGGGGTGCTGACGCGCGACGCGATCGGTGCGCACCGATCGGTCGTCGTCGCCGATTCGTCGCGGCGCGCGGCCGGCCGCGCGTACGGGCTGCTCGGCGGGCAGGCGGTGCTCGCGGTGCCGTCGATGCGCGCGAAGATCCTTGCGCAGCGCGATGCGCTCGGCGTCGGCTGGGTGCCGCGCCGGCGCGTCGCGTCGCTGCTCGCGCGCGGCGAACTGGTCGAGAAACAGACAGCCGACCCGCGCGAGCCGAACCTGCTGTATGTCGCATGGCAGGACGACCGCGACGGCCGCGCGCTGCAATGGTGGCTGGAGCAATTGCGCGAGCCGCGGCTCGCGCAGCGGCTGCTCGACGGGATCGACGTCGTCGGCTGAACCCGCTCGCGCCAACATGTTCGATGTTTTCGAACATGTTCGTCGCGCCGGTCGTACGGCAAGGCCCGGCGCCGCGCGCATCCTGTGTTCACGGTCAACTCACCGGTTCACAGGAGAACATCATGCAACGCTTCGAAGGAAAGACGGTCCTCGTCACGGGCGGCAACAGCGGCATCGGCCTGGCGGCCGCCCGCGCATTCGCGGCCGAAGGCGCGCGGGTCATCATCACCGGGCGCGACGCCGGCACGCTGGAAGCGGCGCGCCAAACGCTCGGCGAAGGCGCGCTTGCGATTCGCAACGAAGCCGGCAGCGTCGCGTCGGCCCGTGCGCTGGCCGACGCGATCGCCGCCGCCGGCGTGCGGCTCGACGCCGTGTTCGTCAACGCGGGCGTCGCGAAACTCGCGCCGTTCGCCGACAGCGACGAAGCGATGTGGGATCTCGTGTTCAACACCAACGTGAAGGGCGCGTATTTCCAGATCCAGTCGCTGGTGCCGCTGCTGAACCGCGGCGCATCGATCGTGATCAACGGCTCGATCAACGCGCATGTCGGGATGCCCGGCTCGTCGGTGTACGCGGCGAGCAAGGCGGCCGTCAATTCGTTCGCGAAGACGCTGTCGACGGAACTGCTGCCGCACGGCGTGCGCGTGAACGTGGTGAGCCCCGGGCCCGTGCAGACGCCGCTGTACGGCAAGCTCGGGCTCGATGCGGCGACGCTCGACGCGACGGCCGACAAGATCAAGGGCCTCGTGCCGATCGGCCGGTTCGGCACGCCGGACGAAATCGCGTCGACGGTGCTGCACCTGAGCGCGCCGGAATCCGCGTTCATCGTCGGCGCGGAAATCATCGCGTCGGGCGGGATGGGGTTGCTCTGAGCGGTGAGGCGGGTCAGTACCGATCGTGTGCCGCCTGCAACATCCGCAGGCGCGTCTTACCGTCCGGCATGAAATTAGTGCCGAAGCGCACCAGGCCTTCCCGGTGCAAATGGCAAGCCATCGTGAAGCTGATCAGCATATCCGGTTCAGGTGGATGAATTTCGATTTCCACCTTCTTCAGGCGCGGCTCGTAGGCGAGCAGCGCCGTTTCGACCGCGCGTTGCAGCTTGTGTTCGGAGGATGGCAGATGTCGATATATCCCCGATAGATCATCGAGCCCATAGTCCGGAAGATGGGTGAGCGAGCCGCGCCGGCTGTTCAGAATGCGCTCGATGTTGTCGCGAACCGACAGGAATACCTGTACTTCCGCGGGGAAATCGCTCACGGCCGAACCGTCTGCGAAGTGTCCGGTGATTCGCTCGAACAACCCAGGGCCTACCCACATCGTCGTTCTCCTTCAATTCATGAGCCGGGCAATCGATGCGATGAACCACCGGTCGACCGCAAACCAGACGAATCCCGCCGAAACACACGACATCGCCACCCAGATTGGCCCAGAAATGCGCGGCGGTCGCGCGCCGGCATTGCTCACGACGATCGGTGCGACGAGCGTGTGATTGCCGTCGTCTGAGTGTGAGCGTCCCAGTTGCGCGTCGATGGAGCGAACAAGCTCCACGCGATCGATATCGCCGTTGATCGCAAACCGTCCGACGAAGCCGAGCGACAACACTGCCGCGAATATCGCGAGCAGCTCGTTGGCGGGTCGATCGTCGCACAAGCGGTGCCGGATACGGCGTACCAGTTCCTCGCCGGCATCGTTGCTAGAGAAATGCGTCACCTGAAGCGGTTCGCGCTCCCAGTCGTCGCGTGCCGTGCCGGTGAGGTGTTTCAACGCAGCTTCGTCGAGCAGTGCGCATTGTGCATACACTGCATCGTCGATTACGTCATCCGAAAGGCCGCGCGAATTCAATTCCGATCGCAGTTGTGCGATCTGCGCGTCGCATTGGTCGCGCAATGCCTGAAACGAAATGGATTCCAAGGCCAATGCGGTGACCGTGCGCGCCGTATCGCGTAGTGCAACGGGTAGTAAAGGATGAGTGGCGGCGGTCACCATGCTCATGATGGCAGCACCGCATACAGCTCAAGCGATACCTCCGAAATCGATGCCGGTACATAGATCTGGCACACGTGCGCGTCGATCATCCGCTTGAACGCGTCGATCATCCGCTTGAACGCGTCGTCATTGCTGTCCAGCGCGAAGTACTGGTTTTCGACCCGGACCGGAATCGCGGCCGGCACTCTAGGCATCGACCGCAATGCAATACCCCGCAGTGCCGAATTGACGATTTGCTCGACTTCGTCCGGCGCTCCGACCTTGCAAAGGCGCGGTACATGTTCGACGAGCGCATGCGCGGGCATGGCCGCCTGCACCGAAAGATAGTATTCCGCGCCTTCGGTCAGTCGTTCGTCATTGATTCGGCCCAGCCACGTCGTCGCGCGCACCCGTTCGAGCGCAATCGGTACGACTCGCGACGGAATAACGGCGTCGAGCAAGGTCCGAATCAGCGATTCGAGTTCGGCGAACATCGGCTCCGGTGCACGATGATCGTACAGTGGAATCGACTGGAGCGACTCCTTCGTGGAGAACGCGAGGAGTGCACCCGCGAGCCGCGCGAGAACCGTGTACAGCCGTTCGGGATGGTGGTCGGGCGCCTGGACGAGGCGGGCGAGTTCGGGCCACGCGCTGTTGACGCTGTGGAGCAGCCAAAACAGCGCAACATCGGACACGGCGAAATCCGCGATTTGATCCGAGCGTGCTTTCCGGCGCACTGCGAGACTCGCACTCTTGGCCGACAGAATGTCCGATAGACGCTGCGCGCGCTGCATGAGCCGATCGCTTGCCGACAGGAACAGACATGGCGGAACGAACGTCGCGTCAGGCTCGAATTGCCCTTGCGGCGTGCGAACGAGTCGCGCGATCGCACAGGTCACGTAGTCGCCAGCATGCTCGAAGTCGAACAGCAGTGTCACCACGTTACGCTCGACGCTGATTTCTTCCTGACCGTCCCCGTTCAGATCGGCGACCTGTTTGTACTCGCGCGTAACGCGACGGGGGCGTGCCGTTTTTTCACCGGGTTCGATGCAGTTGCCGCCCTGTGCATCCAGTAGTGCCAGGCCGACCAGCACAGTCACCGTTTCCACTGCTGCAGGCACGTCTTCAAGACTGCGCGAGGCGGGAAGCCAGTCGGCGGTTTCGGTGTCGACCAGCGTGCCGTCGGGCAGCCGCAACGACAGGGCCGTGCACTGCAGACGATCGACGCTCAATGCCTGGACGTCCAGCGCCGTACGCACCACGCCCCATGCATCGGGACTCGCGATGCGCGCAATTCGGTCGTGGGCGTATTGTTCCCATATCGCCTGCTGCTGGAAGTGCTGCGGCGTCATGAAAATCCCCTTGGCCCACAGCGGTCTGGTTATCTTCATCTTGTTGACTGATTCGAAATTAAAGTTGCGGCATGAAAGCGCGCATGGGGCGCATGTCACTGTTTCGCCTTCGGCATTTGCGAAATCAGGGAAAGGTTGATGTCGACGCCTTCCACCTGAAAATGCGGAACGATAAAGAGCTTGATTCGAAAGAAGCCCGGATTGTCCTCAATATCCTGGACGGAGACGCTTGCTTCACGCAGCGGGTGGGCGGCCTGAAGATCGTCGCCGGGATCAGTCATTTCCGTGACGAGCGATTTGACCCACGTGTTCAATTCAAGCTCGAGCAATCGGCTGTCCCGGGTCGTACCGATGTTCTCGCGCTGGATCAGTTTCAGGTAGTGAGCGATGCGTGACAGCAGGAAGACGTACGGGAGGCGGGCATTGATACGGCTGTTCGCCGATGCGCCACGCGGGTCGGACACGCGCGGATGCTGTGCCGAGTGTGCGGAAAAAAAGCACGCTTGATCGTGATTTCCGGTGGTCGAAAGCGGAATCAGTCCTATATCGGCAAACGCGTGCTCGCGTGTTTCGGGGATCAGCGCTTCGGTGGAAATCTTGCCGAGTCGTCCCGCACCGAGATCGTATCGATGCATCGGAATATCCTCGATCAGGCCGCCCGCCTGCGGGCCGCGAATCTGCACGCACCAGCCGTTACGCACAAAGCTGCGCATGATGTTGACTGCGAGCGCGAAGGCCGCGCTTGTCCAGAGGTAAGCGTTTCGCCCGGCTTCCCGCACGTTCTCGGTGTAGTTGAATACGCGCACGGGCGTCGTATCGGGTCCGTACGGCAGGCGCACGAGGAAGCGCGGCATCGTCAGCGCGACGTAGCGTGCATCTTCGGTTTCACGAAAGTTCTTCCATTTCAGATACTCGGCTCGCTCGAACCAGGTCGGCAGGTCGCGGATGCCGGTGACTGCCTCCATCGACGGTTTGTCGAAGAAAGCGGGCGAGACTGCGCCGATAAATGGCATGTGGGCCGCCGCAGCCACTTTCGAGATATTGCGCAATAGCGCGATGTCCGGTGCGCGATGATCGAATTCGAACGCCGAGATAATCGCGGCGATGGGCTGCCCGCCCGGCATGTCGTACTCGCCGACATAGGTGAGCCTGAACAAGCCGCTCTGGATGATATCGGGCGCATCGTCGAAATCGTGATGGAGCGCTTCCTTGGAAACGTCGAGGACTTCGATGCTGACGTTTTGACGAAAATCGGTGCGATCCACCAGAAACTTCAAGCCGCGCCAGGTCGATTCGAGTGCCTGGAACGCGGGATGATGCAGGACGGCATCGAGTTGCCGGCCGAGTTGCTCGTCGAGGTCGGCGAGGCACCAGTCGAGCACGTCCGAGCGTGCGCAGGTTGCTGAATTCGCATCGACGCGTGCATGCACATCGGACATTTCGACGGCTTTGGTGTACGGGTCGACTGGAAAGCCTGGACTCATTGGGCGTTGAACGAGATGCGGCCGAAAATCGGCGAAGTGCGACGTATAACACGGTAAACATCTCAAAAACAGCGTCATTCGTGAACGACTGTTACGTTTCGGTCAAATACAACAATTCGCCGGAATAAAGGAATCGAGCCCTTCCCGAGTCGGGGCGCGAGCGGCTATCTTTCGTCGCTCAATCCACGCATTGCACGCGCTCAAAAACGTTGTAGAGGGAATAAGTGTGTAGCAGTGCTATATGGAGACGGGGTTTCGAATATGGTGGATCTGTTTGACGAGACGCAGCGCTCCGTTTCGAGCCTGATGGTGGTGTCGGGACGTCAGGCGTATTTCCTCGATGTGCCCGGTACCGACTCCGCTACGGCGCTGTCCGTGGTGTCCGTGCATGCAACCGAGCGGATGGGGGAGCCGACCGAAGTACGGATCGTGCTCACGCATCCGCAGCGGCTCGCGCGTGCCGATTATCTGAATCGCGATGCGGCCTGCACGATCGTTCCGGAAGCGGGCGCGCCTCGTCGTTTCTCCGGCTTCGTTGCCCGCTTCTCGACGCTGCAGACCACACGCGACTTCATCCGGTACGAAGTGGTGCTCAGATCCCACTTCGCACGTCTGGAAGCCGTCAGCACCAGCCGGATCTACCAGCACCAGACCACGCCGCAGATCATCGAGGCGGTGCTGCGCAGTCACGGCCTTGACGGTCACCAGTTTGCGTTCCGGCTGCGCCGCGAATATCCGCAGCACCTGTTCCGTTTCCAGTATCGGATCGACGACCTGTCGTACGTGCGGATGCTGATGCAGAAGGCCGGTATCTACAGTTATATCGTCGAGACCGAGCATGGCGATCAAGTCGTGTTTGCCGACGATGTCGACCACTATCAGTGGAATCCGCATCTGGCCGTCGCGTATCGCGAGGCGGCGGGGCTCGAGGCGGCCGGCACGGAGGCGGTGACGGCGCTCGAGGTGCACGCCGTGACGGTACCGCAATCGTTTTGCGTCGCCGACTACAACCCGGAGCAGGCTTGGGAGCGCTTCAAGGACGAGGCCAACGTCGCGCCGCAGGACTCGACCACCTACGGCCAATCGTACGTGTACGGTACGCATCACCTCGATCAGGCCGGCGCGAAATGGGAAGCGCGGCTGCGTCATGAGGCGGCACTCGCCTGGCAAGTCGTGTACGAAGGCGAGACGAATGTGCTCGCGTTGCAGCCCGGTCGCGTGCTGAACCTGGACACGGCGCTGCCCGATGCGCCCGACGGGCAGGTCGTTGTGGAGGTGACGCACAGCGGAGCACGCGATCGCGCTTATACGAACCAGTACAAGGCGATCCCCGCCAACCGGCGCTTCCGGCTCAAACTCGAGGTGGACGCATGGCCGACGATAGCCGGCACGTTGAGCGCGCGCGTGACTTCGCCGGACAAATACAAGTACGCGTATCTGACCGCAGCGGGTTACTACACTGTGCGGTTCGACGTCGATTTCGCCGCTTGGCCATCCGGCGGCGAGAGCGTGCCGCTGCGGCTGGCCAAACCGTTCGCGGGCAAGCTGCAGACGGGTTTTCACTTCCCCGCGCTCGACAACGACGAAGCCGTCGTTTCGTTCCGGGATGCAGACCCGGACAAACCCGAGATCATCGGCTTCCATCACCACGGTCAGGCACGGGACCTGGTGACGAGCGACCGTCGTTGGTTGTCGCGCAACGTGATCCGCACGCAGGCGAACAACAAACTGCGAATGGAGGACTGGGCCGGACAGGAAGGCATCAAGCTCAGCACCGAACACTCGGGGAAATCGCAATTGAACCTCGGCTATCTGGTGAACCAGCAGCTCGAGTGCAGGGGCGAGGGCTTCGAGTTGCGCACGTCGGCCTACGGCGCGATAAGGGCGGGGCGCGGGTTGTATTTCTCGTCGATCGACCGTCCGAACGCAACGGGCTCGCAGCTCGACATGAAGGAAGCGCTGCAGCAGCTCGAGGCCGCGCAATCGCAAATGCAGCAACTGACCCAGGCGGCGCTGAGCGCGCAGGCGGACGCCGCGGATGCCCGGGCGATGAGCGACGTGCTGCAGAACCAGATCAAGGATCTCCAGCAGGCCGTCATGCTGTTGTCCGCCAGCGCGTCGATTGCCGTGACGTCGCCGGAGACGATCCAGCACAGCGCCGGCGCGAATCTCACGCTGACGGCCGGCCAAAACGCCGATATCGGTGTCGTGCGCAAATTCACCGTGGCGGCGGGCGAGCTGATCAGTCTTTTCGCCAGGAAGGCGGGCATCAAATTGTTCGCCGGCAAGGGGAAGGTCGACATCCGGGCGCTGGAGGACGAAATCGCGCTCAGCGCGTTGAAGGATGTCAGCGTAACCAGCACCAACGGCAAGCTGGTCCTCACTGCAAAGGACGAGGTATGGATCGGGGCCGGGGGCTCCTATATCAAGATCAACGGTAGCCGCATCGAGAATGGCACCGCCGGCGACATTATCGAGAAATGTGTGTCGTGGGACATCGATTCGTCCGGAAGTTCGACGCGCACCGTCGCGCTGGGCGCTATCGAGGATTGCGACATGTCCCGGCAGACCGCCGCGTCGCGCCATGAAGCGCTCGTCCCGATGGATGCGTAACGCCATGGAACGTATCCAGCTTGATCGACGTGCGCTCGAACGTTGCGGCTATGCCGTCATCGATCCGCGGCAGGTGGATTCCCCGCTCCTGAAACGCTTTTCGCCGGAATCGCTGGCACCGGCAACCCATGCCGACCGCGCGTCTCGCCTGCCATCCGTTCTGCGCCTGGATGCGCTCGGCGCTACCGAGCGCGATGAGCTGTTCGTCGAGGTGATGGAGCGCGATTCGGACGGTGAGGAACCGCTGTTCTGTTTACTGCTCGAGAGCCCGAATACGCCGGGCAGCGTCATTCGCCATCTGCAACGCGTGACGATCGTTCATTCGCCGGCGGAGCGCAAGCCATACCACCTTCGATATCACGACGCGTACACGCTGATGCAACTGCGCTGGATACTGGACGAGGATCAGCAGAAGACGCTGATGGGGCCTGCGTCTGCGTGGCTGTTTCCGCTCGAACATTGGTGGCGGCTGCAGCCCGACGAGCACGCTTCGGCGACGCCGGCCCTGCGACTGCGCGACGATCAATGGCGGCAATTGCAGCGGGTGGGCCGGGTGAACGTGGTGCTGGAGCGGCAGCGTACCCCGGCAGAACAACTCACCGCGTTGGGCCGACGGCTCGACCCATGGTTGGCGTCTGCCGAGTCGTTCGCGTTGACCGACGAGGAAGACGCGATCGCCTTTGCAATGCAAGGCATCACACGTCATCCCGAATTCCATCGTCATCGCGTCATCGTGCGCATCCTCGCGCAATGCGACGGGAATCCACGGCGTTACAGCCGCCTGACGTCAGCGCTCGGCGAGGCCGACTGGCAGCGCATTGCCGCCGACTTGTCCATAACCTCCGCCTGATTCACTTACCTCATCGCGTGCCCATGACGCTTCCACCCTGTCCGTTCTGTGAAAAACAAGGCTTGCCGATCCTGCTTGCGCGCTACGGTATCGCGCCCGAGAAAGCATTCATGGCGAGGCCGGGGAGGCCGCCCGTTACGCGGCCCGCGCCGAAGGCCGCCTCCTCCGTCGGCGACCCGACGCCGACCATCGCGCTCGGCAGGACCGCCGAAGCGCATTACACCGTTCGGAGCCTGCGGGGCGGCTATGTCTACGTCTATTACGAAGTCGGCAAATCGTGGGAGGCCTATGCCGTCGATGACGAAGGAAAGCTGGCGCAGGTGTCGGTCGACAGTTACATGCCGCCGGACGTGAAGCCGTTTCATCAGGGCTGCATGCAGAACATGCAGAAGGTGGCGAGCGCCGCGCTGGTCACCATTCGCGACCCGAAGACCGCGGGCAAGGTCTGGTTCGGTTTTTCCGACGCGTGGTGGACGCCCGCGGTCCGCAAGGACAACGAGTCGGTGGAGATTCGTCGGCAGCACATGCGGTGCATCGACGTTCAGGGCTGGTACAACGACGGTCGGCCCGCGAAGGCCCCGCCGCACGCCAGCACCGTTGCCAACGTCGATTCGGTCGTCGCCGATTACGCGATGTCGGACGAGGACAGCCGGCGCCTGTTTTTCTGGAATCCGTTCCCGACGTTGAGACAGCGCTCGCTGCAGGCACCGCGCGCCATCGCGCTGAAGGCCGAATCGCAGCGGTTGCTGAAGGACAAGGGGCTGATTGTCGTACTGGACGATCCCGTGGCCATGCTGCAGGAAATTTCGTCGTATATCGACAAACGCTGGTCGAGCTTCGTATCGCAGGACGATGTGGAAGATCCGGTCCATCCGGATCAAACATGGCATCGCAAATCCGTGCTCAGTTCGTGTCTCGAAACGCTCAAGTTGCACGTCGAGCGGGAGGCGGAGGCGAGTGTCTACGCCGACGCGAGGCAGGCGCGACGAGACGTCGAATGGATCGATGGCGGCGACGGCAAGCGCGTGTACAACATGGGGCTGCTGTTTCCGGAATACCGGAAGGCAGCGAAACCGATTCTCGATGAAAAGGTCACGCAGGCGCAGCTCGAACGCGCTCGCACCGAGCGCTGGGGAGCGTACGCGAAGCTGTTCGACGGTGCGCAACGCAACGCATTCGAAGAGCGGTATGCGAAGGCGTCCGCGCTGCACGACGCGCAGTACACCACGCCGCTCGCGATCGCACATGCCGCCTGGCTTCGGAGCGCGAAGCTGCGCGCGGTGCTCGACCACCATTTCGACATGCGCGACATCAATAGCGGCGCTGCTTTCTCGGGTGTGGCGCTGTCGTGCATTCGCGGGACGGGCGGTTTGGGTGCGTGCATGAATGTCTATCGGGACTGGTTCGACGAAGCGGTCGAGAAAAGCCCGTTGTGGCGGGCGCTGAATCTGAATCATGAACCGCTGCTGCGCGCGGTGGACGAGGCGTCGAGCGGTTCGAGCGCGCCATTCACCGGTCCGGACGACTGGACGAACCTGTCCGTCGTTTATTCCGCGGCTGCCAGCAAGATCAGAGAGGTCGGTGCGGCGGTTGGCGCAACCGGCGTGAGGCGCAACGCGGTCATGAGTTCCGATGTCCTGCCGGCGTTGCTGCAGGAACTGGGAACGCTGCCCACGAACATGATGCAGAAAGGCGGCAAGGCCGGTGCGGCGATGCTCGCGACGCTGGGCATGCGCGGCGGGCAGCCGATTCGTCGGGTGCAGGTCGCCGGGACGCGGCGCGATCTGTACAAGAGCGTGCTCGAGGTGATTCTCAAGTCTCAGGCGGGGCGCGCGATTTCGCTGGGTCACCTGCAGTACTCGCTGGCCGATCAGTTGCGCACGTTCGAGATCGAAGGGGTGCCGCTGGACGAAAAGGTCCGGTTCTGGAGCGTGGTATTCGACGAGGACGCGCAAGCCGGTCTGGCGAAAGGGCGTGTGCCGGCGGCGCAGCGTGGCGACGCGCTGGGCAAGACGGTGAAGGTGATTGGCGTCGACAAGTTTACGGCGGGAACGATCGGGAAAGTGATCGAATCCGCCGCGCATCCCGGCGCACTGGCGGGTGTGGGATTGACGCTGGCGCTCGTGGGGCTGACGCAGGCGGCGAGCGCGGATGCATCGATGAAGCACCTGCGGACGCGAGCGACGCTGAAGATCGCGGCGCTGTATAGCGCCGGGGCGGGGAGCTTGCTGGAACTGGTGCGGGTAGGGGCGCGGGCGGCGGCGGGGAGAAGGATTCCGATGCTCAGTTCGTGGCTGGGGGCGCGGTTGGGGCAGAAGGGTTTTCTGATCTGGGAAGGGTTGGGGGCGTTGCGGGTGGGGTGGGGACGATTATTTTGGGTGTGATTGATCTCGAAAATGCGCGTGAGGCGGCTCGGCGAAAACAAGTGGGTATGGTGATTTTATATCGGATAAATGCGGCGGCCGAGATTTACGTTGGATTTTACTCGGCCGCAGCAGGAATTAATCTAATTTTTAGGCTGGGGTTTGTCTTCGCTAATTTTAATCCGATTGTTTTTGGGCTTACTGCGATTATCTTGACTGTCAGTGTTGTTATTGAAATTGAGAAAGATCCGCCGACAATGGATTGGTTGCGCCAATGTTTGTGGGGAGGTGAGGGAAATTACAAAGACACACGTGATGAAATAGAAAATTTCTACAAGGCATTGAACGGATGAAGAGCTGGATGGCGTGGTTGTCGGTGCGCAACAATGGCATGGTTATGTCGGGGCGATACATGAATGAACCGGCATGGACTCCGAGCGAGCAGTTCAATCAGACGTTGCTTGAGAAGGAGCGCCGAAATAAAGCTACTCCTTGCACGCTTGGTAGCATTATTTCATTCAATGAAAATTATATGGATGTAGTTGACTGGGCCTATCAGAAGATTGGGCCGTTTGAAATTCTTTGGGCATTTGGTATGCTTTTTCTGCCCTTGGGGGGGCTTCGATTACCTGGATCTTCATGTCTGATCCGTTGCCAGACGGCATATATATGAAGGTTTTTTTGGCAATGATAATGCTGAATATATTTGATTTTCCATTTCTTCTTTGGTTTGGTCGAATTCTGTACAACACACTCACCGGTTACACGCATTATCCGGTTCGCCTAGATCGGAAGAGCCAGATGGTACATGTATTCCGTCACAACGGAGAAGGTGGTGTGAGTAGTTATCGCTGGCGCGACATTACGTTCGGGATGATCGGCGGTGGCGCCTTACAGCGAGGCTACGTTCAAGGGGTAACGGCGGGCTATGTGCGACGCCCTGATGGCAGCTACGACTACTTCCGCTTAGGCGTGATGTGGCCAACCGAGGAAGGGATGTGCGGTCAATGGGAATACTTCAGGCGCTATATGGAAGAGGGTCCCGACTCGCTGCCCGAGCCTGAAATCCTGTTGCCAATCGAAAACAAGCGCGAATCGTTTCGCATGGGCGCGCAGTTGTGCTGGTTTCTGGCCGGCCCAATGCTCGGCCCGGCGATCTTTCTCGCGCCGCTGACCGTCCCCGGCAGCCTGTTGCGCTGGTTCATCATGAATGTCACACGTCGCCTGCCGCGCTGGCCGCAGCACATTGTGGACGCCTGTCCGATTTCTCCCGACGACAAATATGCGCACAAGCCCGCCAAGTCGTTGGACGTATCTCTGGACTTGGCATTCTTCGTGACCGCCGGTGTACTGGCACTCGACGCCGTGTTGATTTGGTGGTTCGTGGACTGGCTGTCGCAGCCGGGCTATCACTGAAGGGGATGAACGGATGAAACCCTGGATGGCATGGTTGCTGGTACGGAACAACGGCGTTGTGATGTCGGGTCGATATTTGCGTGAACCGGCGTGGACGCCGAGCGAGCTATTCAAGCAGTCGTTGCTTGAACAAAATCAACGAACTGGTGTCGAGGCGTGTACGCTTGGTAGCGTCATTTTGTTTAACGAAAGTTACATGGAAGTGACTGATTGGGCCTATCAGAAGGTCGGTCCGATTGAGGTCATTTTGATGGTGGTGATGCTGGCGCCAATGTCATTTTTATTGTTTATTATTCTGAATGCTTGTTCAGGATTGGATAGAGACCCGTTGTTTTATAATTCTGTGGCGACTATTTTTTGCCTTCCTTTCATCATCTGGTTCGGTCGAATTCTATTCAAGACGTTTACGGGATGTACCCATTATCCCGTTCGTCTAGATCGGAAAAGCAGATGGTTCATGTATTCCGCCATAACGGGGAAGGCGGTGTGAGCCGTTACCGTTGGCGCGACATTACCTTCGGGATGATCGGCGGAGGGGCCTTGCAGCAAGGCTATGTCCCGGGCGTGATGGCGGGCTACGTGCGACGTCCCGACGGCAGCTATGACTACTTCCGCTTAGGCGTGATGTGGCCGACCGAAGAGGGGATGCGTGGGCAATGGGAATACTTCCGTCGCTATATGGAAGAAGGCCCCGACTCGCTACCCGAGCCTGAAATCCTGCTGCCGATCGAAAACAAGCGCGAATCGTTCCGCATGGGCGCGCAATTGTGCTGGTTCCTGGCCGGCCCAATGCTCGGCCCGGCGATCTTCCTCGCGCCCTTGACCGTCCCCGGCAGCCTGTTGCGCTGGTTCATCATGAACGTCACGCGTCGGCTGCCGCGCTGGCCGCAGCACATCGTCGACGCCTGTCCGATTTCTCCCGATGACAAATATGCGCACAGGCCGGCCAAGTCGTTGGACGTATCTCTGGACCTTGCCTTCTTCGTGACCGCCGGTGTGCTGGCACTCGATGCCGTATTGATTTGGTGGTTCGTCGACTGGCTATCGCAGCCGGGCTATCACTAAGCTGTTTTCAGCGCACATGCGCCATCATTCGTGAAACTAAATAATTTATTCAAAGAAGGGGAAAAACGATGTTCGATGCAATTCGTCTTGGCGACGCGACGGATCACGGCGGCAAGGTCGTCAGCGCGTCGTCGAACATGCGGATCGACGGTCGTTGCGTCGCCCGAAAAGGCGACAGGGTGACGTGTCCGAAGCATCCGGACGTCAGCCCCAATCTGATCGTCGACGGATTCGAGCAGGGGACGAACAATGGCATGCCGGTCGCCCGTCATGGCTATCGGGCGACATGTGGTTGTCGTCTGATCTCGAGCCTGCGTTGATGGCCGCGCGATGCCGGTGATTCTCCCGACACGGCCGCAGCGTCCGCCACCCAGACCTCCCCGAGCCGCTGTCTGGCTGGTGGTGTGCGCGTGCGTTATCGCGGGCGCCGCCGCGTACACGCTCGTTACTTGGCCGAAGGCTGTTCCTGCCGGCACCGTCTGGTTCTGGATCCGCGTACTGGGCTTTCCCGTGCTTGCTTGCGCGATTGCGTATGGTTTTCGGTTGCTGTATTTCGAGCGCGAAAGAGAGCGTCAAGATGCCGAACACGAACAGTGGCGAGAGGATTGCGCAGAAGCAACCCAATTCGCTCAGGAGCCGGTCGCGTTGCTTGCGTCGGGCTATCTGTGCTCGCTCGGCAGCGTCGATGTCGCGGGCGCCATGGCCAACGGCGTCCGGCCACTTGAGTCGGCCGTGCTGGCAGCCGGCGGGGAGGCGCTCCGCCATACGGCATTGCGTCTGATCGACGATGCCGCGCTTGCCGCTCGCTACGCATCCTGCTTCCGCGAGTTGCTGGCCATGATCGACGATGCACTCGATGGGCTGCCACAGGCATTGCGGTTCGAGATCTTACTGGACTGCCCGACGAATATCGAAGCTGACGCATTCCGCGACATCTGGCAACGATGCTGGGCGCTGGCGGGACATCGGGCCGCCGACGCGTTCGTGCTTGCACATGATGAAGGCGTGATGGCGGTCGATGCATGGCTCGATGCTTATGGCGGGCCGGCACTCGAGAAATACACGCTGTTTGTGGCCGCCCAGCTATACGACAAGCCGCACGCGGGCAGCGCGGAAGCGGCGGTCGCGTTGCTGTTCGGCTGGACGCAGATGGCACAACGCAACGGGGCGCCAATACACGCGTTGATGCATCGGCCGGTGGAAAGATCGAGTGATGCAGTGCTCGATGTATTGCGCACAGGCGTCCAGTGGGGGCACGCGAAGCCCGAACAGGTGAAGGATGTGTGGCAAACCGGGCTCTCATCGGCCGACAAGCCGGCGTTGCTCATGGCGGCGTCCGAACTGGAGCTCGGCGCGTCCAATACCGACGATCTGTCCGGGTTTCACGATATCGATCTGGCGATCGGGCACGCAGGGGTTGCCGCTGCGTGGCTCGCCATCGCACTGGCAGCGGAGCATGCCGTTCAGTCGGGAACGGCGCAGGCCATCGCGACACGCGGCCGCGAGCTCCGTGTCGCGGTCGTTCAGCCCCCACCCGTCCGCGGAGACGGGCACACGCAGGCACCGACGGAAAACGAGAACGAAGGTATTGACGCATGAGCAGCAAGAAGATGTCGGGGTACTGGATCGTGATCGGTGCGCTCACCGTGATCGCGGGCATCGTGGCGTACTACATGGGAGAGACGGTCCATCCGTCACCCTTGGTGCGTATGCTGGCGGTTGCGCTCGTGGGTGCGCTCCTGCTCGCGATGGAAGGGCTGGTTCGCGGCGCATGGCGGTGGACGGCACGGACCGCAGGCACGAAACAGCGAAGCCGGTATGAGCGCGATCCTGCGGCCCGTGTCGGCGCGCCGGAAGCCGCGGTCGGTCCGGTAACCGGAAACTGGGCGACGGATCTGAAGGTGGCGCTGCGGCATCGATACGGCTGGCGCTGGCGTTACCGCTTGCCCTGGTTATTACTAGCGGCAACCGATTCGACGATTGGCCGGTTGTCGCCGGAACTGGCTGCGCGCGGGTGGATGATCACGAGCGACGCGGTGTTGTTGTGGGGGCGACAAGGGTCGGACGGCCGGCAGGACGACGTGTGGTTGCGTCGAATCCGCCGCATGCGCTGCCGTCGCCCCGTCGATGCAATCGTGCTGACGGTGAACGACACGACCTTGTCGCAGGAGGGCGCACGCGGCGGGAATGACTGGGCGGTTCACCTCGCACGCGTCACTCGGCTTCTGCGCTGGTCCGCGCCGGTCTACGTGCTCGATCTCGCCGGCGAAGATTCCGTTCACCACGCCGATACGCCCGTCACCGGCTGCGAATTCGCCAATTCGACGGATGCATCCGCCATCGAGGCCGCGCTGCTCGAGTTGCGCGATCGGCTCGCCGATATCAGCGTCGGACAACTGGCGCGCCATGGCGACGATCGCCACTTGTCGGACCTGTCGGCCCGGCTCGATATGCGTAGCGGGCCGCTGGCGCGCTGGATCGTGAACCTGTCGGACTGGCAACGTCGCCCGCAGCCGGTAGTCGGGGCGTTTTTCGCGCCTTGGCCGGCTCCCGGCACCGAAGGCGCCGGATCGCCGCTGTGGCGCTATCTTCGCGATGCCGCCGCGCGTCGGCCGGGGCGCCGCACCGGAGCGCATCCGATTGCGATACTGTCGACGCTTGCAATGGCGATCGTTGGTTTGTGGGGCGCGGGGATGCTGATGTCCGGCTTGACGAACGCGCGTGAGCTCGCGCTCACGAACGATGCGCTACGTACGCTCGAGCGTGCCGCCGACGCGTCCGCTCGCCTGCGAGCGCTGCTCGCATTGCAGCAACGCATTGAGTTTTACGAGGCGCGGATAGAACATCCGAGGCTTTTTTCCCGCTTCGGCCTGAATCACGATCAGGACGTGCTCGCCGCACTATGGACACGCTACCCGCGCGAAGCGCGTCCCCAGCTCATTGCGCCCGTGCAGCAGAACATCGAAGCCCAACTGGTCGATCTGGCCCAGATGCCCGCCACGGCGCTCGACGATCAGGCCGGCCATCTTGCGCGCGCCGGCCATGCCGCGCTCAAGGCGTACTTGATGTTGGCCGAGCCGACGCGGGCGGATGCCGCTTTCCTGACGCCGCAGCTCGCCCGATACTGGAGCGGCGGCGCAGGACTTTCCGCAGGCGAAAAACTCGATCTGTCGCAGCGGCTGCTGTCGTTCTATGCGCAGCACTTGAGCGCGCATCCTGATTGGCGTATCGCGCCGCGCGACGACCTCGTCGGTGGTGCCCGCCAGACATTGCTCGCCGTGATCGGCGTTCGGAACTCGGACGATACGATCTACCAGGAGATTCTCGGCTCGGTCGGGCACAAATACCCCGACCAGACACTCGCTTCGCTGACGGCGGGAACCGATACCCGTGGATTGCTGCGGACGTCGGCGAGCGTGCCCGGCGCGTTTACGCGCCAGGCATGGGACGGCTCGATCGAGGCATCGATCGACGCGATGGCCAAGCGCAACGGCGTGACGGCGGACTGGGTGCTCGGAACGGGCGGGGCCCATTCCGACGCGCTGGCGACGACGCCCGACGCGTTGCGAGCCGCGCTGCGCGCACGCTACTTCGCGGGCTACGCGGAACATTGGCAGACCTTCATGAACGGCATCGTGTGCGAGCCGGCACGGACGCTGCCGGCGGCCATCGCTCAGTTGAAGGTGATCGCGGATGCCCGGCAGTCGCCGGTGATCGCACTGATGAAATCGCTCGAATACCACGGAGGCGCCGGTGCCGTGCGGACGTCGCTGTCCGACACGCTGGTGACCAAGGCGCAGAGCATCCTCGCCAGCAAGGACGACGCGCCGCAGGTGGCAAGCCCCGATCCGGCCGGCCCGTTGGGGGCATCGTTCGGGCCGGTACTGCGCTTGGTCGCTGCCGGCGGCGCCGCGGGCGCCGGCGCAATCGGAGATCTGAGCCTGCAGCGCTTTACCGAGCGCCTCACGATGCTGCGCCTGAAACTGCAGCAGATTGCGGACAGCCCCGATGCCGACGGCGAAGCCCGGCAGGTCGCACAGGCGCTCTTTCAAGGCAGGAGCTCGGAACTTGCCGATACGCTCGCCTACGCTCAACTCGTTGCCGCGAGCCTTGGCGAGCAGTGGGCCGGGATGGGCCAGACGCTGTTCGTGCGGCCGGTCGCGCAAGCCGCACAAGCGGTTCTCGAACCGGCGCAGGCGAGTCTGAACGACGCGTGGCGACAGACGATCGTCGCGACCTGGAACCGGTCGTTTGCCGGCCGCTATCCGTTCGCGAACACCCTCAACGACGCGTCGCTGCCCGAGCTGGCGCGCTTCCTGCGTCCGCAAGGCGGACTCATCGGTTCATTCCTTGCGACCCAGCTCGCCGGCGTGCTGACGCTGCAAGGCGATCAGTGGGTGCCGGCATCGACCGGCTCGGGCGCGAGCAGCGCGGCCCGCACGATCGATCCCGGTTTCCTCGACGCCGTCAACCGGTTGCAGCGGATCGCCGCTCACCTGCTCGCGCAAGGCGAGCCCAGGTATGCGTTCGATCTGAAGCCCGTTCCCGCGTCCGGCGTGATCGATACGCGCCTGACCGTCGATGGCCAGGTTCTTCACTACTACAACCAGCAGGAAACATGGCAGACGTTCACGTGGCCGTCGAGCGAGCCGCAGAAAGCGGGTACCCGGCTCGAGTGGCAAACCGAGCGCTCCGGTACGAACCTGAATCTGGAATTCAACGGACGTTGGGCGCTGGTGCGCATGCTGGAACGGGCGCAGGTAACGCCGGTCGATACCGCCACTTATCAACTTACCTGGCAGGCTGCGGTGCCGTCGACGCCGAAAACCAGGGCAGCCGGCGTGCAGGCGGACGATGACGCCGCGTTGACGACGCACGGGCCGTTGACGCCGGCGCCGTCATCGCTCACATATCCGCTGACCTATCTGATGCGCACGGATGTAGGCAAGGGGCCGCTCGAGTTGCTGTCGCTTCGCGGGTTCGCCTTGCCGTCGCGCATTTTCGCGTCTCGACCGTCCACCCCTCGCGCGGGTGGGGCTGCCTCGCAGCCGTCGCCCCTGCCACCCGGTGCGGTCGCGGCAGCTCGCCATGCGTCGGTGCCCATCCCGGGCGGGCCGATACCGGAATGACACAACAGGACACAGAATGACGAATCCCATCAAGGACAACGAGATCCTGCGCTATTACGAGGCCGAGATGCGCTATCTGCGCGAGGCTGGGCGCGAATTCGCCCACGCGTTCCCCGACCGGGCCCGCGAGTTGGGCATCGATCGTGGCGGAGACCGAGATCCTCACGTCGAGCGGTTGCTCGAGGGGTTTGCGTTCCTGATGGGGCGACTGCGCCACAAGCTCGACGACGAACTGCCCGAACTGACCGAGGGGCTCGTCAGCCTGCTCTGGCCGCACTATTTGCGAATGATTCCGTCTTTGTCGATTCTCGAACTCACGCCGGATACGGGCGTGCTGCAAAAGCACGAGACGCTTCCGGCCGGCCTCGAGGCGACATCCGGACCGATCGCGACGGGCGTGAGCGACGGAGCGCCTACCCATGTCGAATGCGTCTATCGCACCACGCAACCGGTCGACCTGTATCCGTTGGCGCTCACCGAGGCAGGGGCATGGGCGCGCGAGGACGGTCGCTCCGTCATCCGGTTTCGGCTCGCCATTCAGCAGCAGGCGCAACGCGATCGGTTACGTGTGCCACGCCTGCGCATGTATCTCGACGCCGATCGTCCCGTTGCCCTTGCGCTGCACGCGGCGCTCACGGGGAAACCGCTCGCGATGCATGTCCGGATCCCCGGATTCCCGGCGATTCGCCCCGGTGCGCCACTGGAGATGCCGGGGCTCCGGATGGAGGCGGCGGGTTTCGCGGGCGACGAACGCCTATGGCCGAAAGCAGACAACGCATTCGGCGGCTATCAGTTGCTCCTCGAATATTTGACGTTCCCCGAGAAGTTCATGTTCGTCGACCTGCTCGGGCTCGACTTCCAGGCAATTCCCGATTCCGCTCCATACGTCGACGTCGAGATCGTGCTGGCGAAGCCATGGCAGGACAACATGCGCTTCGCCGCGGAGAACGTGCGGTTGTACTGCACGCCGATCATCAACCTGTTTCCCGTTGAGGCCGATCCAATCAAGGTCACGCAGTTCGAGACCGAATATCGGGTCCGCGCACGCGAGCAGCATGGGCCGCTGGTGGACATCTACTCGGTCGATGCGGTGCACGGCATCGAGCGCGGCCGGCGCTTCGAATATGTGCCGTTCGCAGCCTTCCGTCACCGCGGCGGGATGCTCCGCCACACGATGCCGGAACGTTATTTCCACGCGCACGTGCGGCGCGCGCCGTCCGGACGTTTCGATACCTGCGTGGTGCTCGGCGGCCATGCATGGGACACCGAGAGCACATTGCCTCGCGAGACGTTGTCGCTTTCGGTGACCGGCACCAACGGGATGCTGCCGCGCAAGGCGTTGCGGGACGCCAGCATCACGCGCATGCGGGCGGGTTTCATGAACGTTGCTTCCGTGCGCAATCTGACTGCGCCGACGTTACCGGTGTACCCGCCGACGGGAGACCGTTTCCAGTGGCGCGTACTGTCGCATCTGGCGCCGAACTACCTGTCGCTGCTCGACGCGGAGATTCTGCGCGGCTCGCTTGCCCTGTACGACTGGACCGACGGTGAACTGAATCGCCGCCGCATCGAGGCAATCGCCGACGTGCGGCACCGGCCGCTGCAAAAGCTCGTGAAGGGAGGCTTGATGCGCGGTGTCGAAATCGCCGTGACGATCGACAGTTCGCACTTTGCCGGCGAGGGCGATCTCGAATTGTTCGGCGCCGTGCTCAATCGTTTTCTCGGCTTGTATGCCACGGTGAATCTCTACACCAGGCTCGTGATCGTGGCTCAGCCGACCGGCAAGCGCCTCGAATGGCCGGATACCAAGGGCGACGGAGCGCCGTTTTGAGCCGCTCCGCGAAACTGTCCGAGCGCAGCCTGACGATGCTGCCGCCGCATCCGGCCGATCGGACGCTGTTGCCGGTGCTGCTCGAACATGCGCACCGCATGAACTTCCATCGCTTCTGCGCGTTGATCGAGCTGGCGGCACCGGAGGCTGCGCCGCTGGGGACGACCGATTCGCCTGCGACGGATCCCATCCGTTTCCGGTCCCGTGCCCAATTGGGATTCCCGGCACGCGAGATCGATACGGTGGAATTCGATATCGCCGATTCGGTCGGACTGCCAACCGTACGCACGACGTTTCTCGGCCTGTACGGGGTCGATGCCCGCATGCCGGCGTATTTCGTCGACGAGATTGCACAGAATCGCGACGGTGCCGAGTCGTTGTCCGCGTTTCTGGATCTGTTTCATCATCGGATTGCCACGCAGTTCTATCGCATTTGGCGCAAATACCGGTATCCGACAGGCTTTCGGCCGGATGGTTTCGATACGGTATCGCAGGGCGTGCTCAGTTTCGTCGGCTTCGGGTTCCGGTCTCCGTACACAGGTTCGCCGGCTGCCGGGCTGCCGGCCGGTATCGATGCCCGCACGCTGCTGTCGATGCTCGGGCTGGCAGCCCAGAAGACGCGCACCGCGGAAGGACTCGTCGGCGTGCTGAACCATGCCGTTACGGATGCGACGGTTGCGGTCGATGAGTTTTATCCGGTGTGGCGTGCCATCGACGATTTCGAACCGGCCGCGCTTGGCGAACACTGTGTACTCGGGCGCGGATTCTACGATCGGGCGAACACGCTGAGAATCGCCATCACTCCGCATACACGTGGCGCGGTGGCGGCGCTCATGCCGGGACAGCCGGCATACCACCGGATTTCGGCGCTGCTGCGCTTCTACCTGGGCTATGAGAGCGAAGCGCTGCTGGAGATGCAGGTGCACCCAGACCTGATGCCCGAGCCTGTGCTGGCGCGCGGTCAGGCAAGGTTGGGACTGACCACGCAACTCGGCTCTCCGCCGAACGGACAACATGAACGCACGCGCGCGACATGGGTGCAACTGGGCCGTTGGGGCGGTGCAGCGTTCGCCGCGTAAGCTCGATACACCATTCAGCAGGACACGGAACATGGGCATGCAGCAGAACACCTTCCGCGCGGCTGCGCCGCGGCGAAGCCTGATTGCGACAGCGGTCGTCATGGGCGCGCTCGCAACCGCCGGTTGCGGCGTCGGACAAGCTGTCAAGGACAGCACCGTGAATGCGGCGAAATGGGTTTTCACGACGCAGGTAAAGACGATGAACGTGGACCTCGTCGCCCGATCGTCATTGAACCAGAATGCGGCCGAGCAGCCGTTGTCGACGGTCGTGAGGTTCTACCAATTGAAGGATGCACGGACCTTCGGGCAACTCGACTACACCCGACTGCAGACGGATGACCTGGACGCGCTGAAAGCGGACCTGCTCGCCACCAAGGACGTCGTGCTGCGACCCGGCGCGAGCGTCAGCGTGAGCGAGCCGATGGATCCGGGAGCCGAGATGGTCGGCGTCGTCGCGTTTTTCCGAGAGCCTGGCGGCGGCGCGGTCTGGAAGCTGATCGTGCCCAAGAAACAATGGAAGAAGACCGACCCCGTGAAGATCGAGGTGCGCAACAATACATTGATCCTCACCGATGCCACAGGGCAGCCGGTTACTCGATCCGCTCCTCGGCAGAGTACGCCGATCCCGCCTGCGCCCAAGCAGAAGGCCGTCAGCGCGACCGGACACACTGGATGAAGGCCGGAGCGGTCGTGATATCTCCGAATTAGGGAATCGAGTTTATTCCGACGACCGTGCGCACACGCGAGCGAGAGCAGAGTCGCATGCGTGAATGCCGCTCACCGCCAAGTCGCCTTAATCCTCGATGTCGCGTATCCGATAATCGGAGCCGTTCCGGGGTCTCGCCGTACGATGCATTGGGGCTCGATTCGGGCTGCATGCGGGCACGTCTCGATCGGACGAAAAAATTCGCATTGGCGCATGCGTCTATTGCGACGCGCAGGCTCCCCGCGCATCGAGTTGCGTCACCGTCAACCCCGAGAACGTCGCGCGTCCCTGCTCGGCGAACACGGCCACGCGATCCGCTTCGAGCGGCGGAAAGACCAGGTCCGTCAGCGCGACGCGGCCGCCGTTCGCGAACACTTCGACCGAGCCGCGATCGACGACGATTTCGAGTCGCAGTTGCCCGCGTTCGAGCGGCAGATCGACGATATGCTCGCGGCTGAACGTGCCGGCGAAATTCGCTTCGCCGGATCGCGAGCGGTCGAGCGTCAGCGTGCGCTTCGCGGTGTCGTACACGATCCGGGTGCCGATCGACCCGTCGGCCGAACGCCGCACGATCAGCCCCGCGCGCGCGGCACGCTGCGGCGAGAGCGTCACCGTGATGCGCTGGACGACGCCGCGCGTGGCGGCCGACAGCGGTCGGGTAGCGGAATCGACCGTGACGTCGCCTTCATGCACGGCCGGCCGGCCATCGGCCCATGTGTCGAACGCGGCGGCGGGCGCGACGATGAGGGTCGGCTCGCTGTCGATCGCCCTCAGCGACAGTTCGCGCGGCAGCGTGGTCGCGCCGCGCCACGGGGTGGTCGGCACTTTTGCCGCGTAATCCCAGTTGCTCATCCAGGCGACCGCGACCGGCCGGGTGCCGGGTGCGCCGGAGAACGTGCCGGCCGCGTAGAAGTCGGCGCCGTGATCGACCCAGCGGAATTGCGCGGGATCGGAGCCGGCGGGCGCGACGCGGTCGGGCGTGAACGTGCGGCCGTCGAAATCGCCGACGAAATACATAGCCCCGGAACCGCCGGCGATCGACCACGGATTCACGTTGACGATCATCACCCACTTGATTCGCTTCGGATCGCCGTCGAGCGGCAACGGTATGAGGTCCGGCATTTCCCACAGCGCGCCCGCATGCGGCACGTCCGGCAGCGTGAAATCGCTGAGGAACGACCAGTGGATCAGGTCGTCGGAACGATAGAGCTTCACGACGTGCGCATCGGCGACGACCGTCGTCATCAACCAGTAGCCGCCCGCTGCATACCACGACACTTTCGGGTCACGAAATTGCTTCGATTCCGGATCGAGCGTCAGCACCGGGTTGTGCGCATACGGCTGCCAGGTCGTGCCCTGATCGAGGCTGTACGCGAGCGACTGCGCCTGTATGCCCGGTGCGTGACCCGAGCCGGGCTTGTAGACGCTCGTATAGAGCGCGACGAGCGGCGTGTGGCCCGGTGTGCCGAGGCCGGACGTGTTCAGCGTATCGGCGACGATCGAGCCGGAGAAGATTTCCTCGGTGGCGTTCGCGCGCATCGCGACCGGCTGCTCGCGCCAGTGAACGAGATCGGTGCTGGTCGCGTGGCCCCACGACATGTTGCCCCAGTCGTTGCCGAGCGGGTTGTACTGATAGAACAGGTGATAGCGGCCGTTCGCGTAGACGAGCCCGTTCGGGTCGTTCATCCAGTTGCGCTGCGGCGTGTAGTGGACGGCGGGCCGCCATTGCGGCGTGCCGTTGTCGGCCGGCGTGTGGCAGGGCGCGGCGACGGCCTGCGTGCAGGCCATGCAGGCGAGCAGCAGCCGGATGAGGCGGACGGAAAAGCGGAAAGACGTCGATTTCATGCGGTGCCGGAGGCGCTTCGTCGGACGAAGCGGGAAAGGAGGGCGCAGGCCGCCTGCAACGACGGCATGCGCAACGGTCGAAAGAAAAGTCGAAAAAAAGCGGAGGCGCGCACGCGACACGCGCGATACGCGCCTCCTGAACCTCGTGCCTTTATCGACGACGGTTATTGTTGGTTAATTGGCCTGGGCGTTGCCGTCGTTGTGGCCGGCCCCGGTCGCCGGCAGGTTCGACGGGATGTCGCCGTAGCCGCCGAGGCCGCTGCGTCCATACGTGCGGTCGACCGCCGTCGACGTGCCGTTGATGTTCACCTTCACCGTCGGCGCGAGCGTGCCGCCGCGGCGCGGACCGATCGCGTCGATGAACGACTCGACGAGCCCGCCCGGCATCACGTAGTGCGAATACGACTGGAATTCGCGCGGGTTCTGGTTCGGGTCCTGCGAATACGGTGCGCCGGCCGGTGCGGAGAAGTCGGTCGGATTGCCGAGCACGAGGCCGCTGCCGCCGTTCAGCGGCAGGTAATCGCTGCGGATGCCGTTGCCGACGAAGCCGTACACGCCGTCCGGGCCGTCGACGCCGGCCGCCATCGTCGTGCGGTGGCTGATCGTGAACAGGTAGTACTTGCCGTCCTTCAGGTAGATCTGCGGGCGCTCGGTCTGGTCGTCGACGCAGTTCGCCGACAGGATCGGCGGCAGGAACTTCCACTCGGTCAGTTGCGGGTTCGTCGCGACCGCGAGGCCGACGTTGGCCTTTTGATACACTGCGCCCGAATTCATCACCGCGTTGAGATCTTCGCGGTTCGGATCGTTCGGCGCATAGCCGAGATCGGCCTCGGTGCAGGTGCGTGCGCCGCGCGGGCCGCCGGTGTTGCCTTCGAACACCATGTAGGTCTTGCCCGGATGCGCGGGGTCGGTGAACACGAACGGATCGCGGAACGAGAAGTAGGTGTTCTGCTGGCCGGTCTGGTAGTAGTTGCCGTCCGGCTGCAGCAGCGCCTTGTGGTCGCCGAAGCCGGTGAACCACACGTGCTTGTCGTCGGCGTGGATGTTGCCGTCGGCGCGCGTGATGATCGCCTGCGGCGGCGTGATGTCGGCGCCGCCGGGGGCCGAGCGGTTGAACGACGTCGCGGTGTAGTAGAGGCTGACGTTGCTGCCGTTCGTGAGGCGCGCGGAGCCCGACCATTCGGCGTTGTTGGTCATCGGCGCGGTGCCGAACACCCGGGCGCTCGCGCCGTCCGGGAACAGGTGGCCGCCCCAGGTCCAGCCGCCGTTCGCGGGGCGCTGCGACGCGGGGATGCCGGCGCGGCGATAGAAGAAGCCGATGCGGGCGTGGACGTGACGGTCGTCGAACGTGTAGCCTGCGTGCGGATCGGCGGTGAGCGAGAAGATCACCTCCCAGCCCTTGTAGCTGAGCTGGTTCGCGCGCAGGTCGGCCAGCGGCCACGTGTCCCACACCCACACGTTCGAGTTGATCAGCGGGAAATCCTGCGGGATGTCCGGCATCGTCAGCGCTTGCGGTAGCGAGTTCTTGTCGGCGCCGGCGGTGTGCGATTGCGCGACGATCTGGCGGATGTCCGCGCGCGTCCAGCGCATCGTGAAGTTGCCTTCGGGATCGTAGGCTTGCTGCGTATGGGGCGTGGGCACGGGCGCGCCCGTGCCGCCGGACTGCGCGTGCGCGACGGACGCGAAGGCGGCAAGTGCGCCGCCAGCGAGCAGCAAACGTTTGGCCGCGATCGGGCGGAAAAGGGGAAAGTATGTCATCTCGTCGTTGTTTCCTTGGCAGGTGAAAATGAACGGCTGAGTGGGCATCGATGTCCAAACCGGTTTGGATGCTATTTCAAACCGGTTTGGAACGCAAAAGATATTTATTTGACGGTAATCGTTACCAACAGGAAATAATTACCCGGCCGGCGTGTCGCGGACGTCGAGCGGCCGGGCGGATCGGCGAATGCGAGGAATGACGGTGAAGGTGAATCTGAAGGCGCTGTCGGACGCGCTGGGTCTGTCGCGGACGACGGTCAGCCGCGCGTTGAACGGTTACGACGACGTTAGCGAGGCGACGCGCGAGCGCGTGGCGAAGGCCGCGCGGGAAATGGGCTACGTGGCCGATCCGACCGCGCGCCGGCTGGCGACCGGCCGGGCCGACATGATCGGCATCGTCTATCCGTTCGGCGCCGGCGATCTCGGCGATCCGCGTTTCGGCGAGGTCGTCGCGGGCATCACCGAGCGGCTCGCCGAGCGCAATCTCGATTTCATCATCGCGTCGGCGCGACCGAACGCGGAACTGGACACCTATCGGCGCATCGTCGACGGCAAGCTCGTCGATGGGCTGATCGTCGCGCGCACGCGGGTCGACGATCCGCGTCTCGCGTACCTGCAAGCGAGCGCGTTTCCGTATGTCGCGTACGGCCGCACGCAGGCGGCCGGCCCGTATGCGTGGTTCGACTTCGACAACGAAGCGGGCGCGCGCGACGCGGCGCGCCGGCTGATCGGCTTCGGGCATCGGCGCATCGCGATGATCAGTGCGCCGCTCGAGCTGAATTTCGCCGCGCAACGGCGGGCCGGTTATCTGTCGGCATTGCGCGAAGCCGGTATCGCGGCCGATCCGGCGCTGCTCGTCGAGTGCGCGTTTACGCACGACGGCGGGCAGCAGGCGGCGCGGGCTTTACTCGCGCGCGCCGAGCCGCCGACCGCGCTGCTGGTCGACAACAACATCGCGGGCGGCGGCGCGTTTCGCGCGCTGGTGGACAGCGGGTTGCGCCTGGGCGCCGATATGTCGCTGATCGTCTACGACGGCGTGCCGCCCGATATCGCGCACCCGTATCGTGTCACGGCGGTCGTGCAGCCGACCGGGTACGCCTCGGGCCGCGCGCTGGCGGAGCTGATGCTGCGGCTGCTGGACGACGGCGTGCGCGATCACCGGCTCGAAGCGCCAGTCATCGAAGCGGGGGACACGGACGGGCCTGTGCGCGGGTAGCCGTCGGGAGCCGGCGCGGCGGCAGCGGCCGGCTACTGCGGGCAAACGGCGAAGGGCGGCGACGGCGATGCCGGACTCCGACGCCGTCGAAAAGGCCATGACGACGGCAGGGGCGAATACGCGTTCGTCTAGACGACCGGTCTAATTCGCGGCTATCATCCGTCCTGGTGAATGCGGCGACGTCCCCGGCAGCTTCATGCCGCGAGACGCCGTCGTTTTATTTCGGCCGCTTCTAGACGACTGGTCTAATAGGCATATATCGCATGCGAATGAATGAATCGCACGTTGCCGCCCGCGGGCGGACTAACCGACAGGCGCGCCGCGTCGACGTGCGGCCCCGTTCCACCGTCCATTTTCGAAGGAGTGTCCGATCATGAAGATTCTGGTTGTCCTGACCTCGCACGACACGCTCGGCGACACCGGCAAGAAAACCGGCTTCTGGCTCGAGGAACTGGCCGCGCCGTACTACACGTTCAAGGATGCGGGCGTCGAGCTGACGCTCGCGTCGCCGAAGGGCGGCCAGCCGCCGCTCGACCCGAAGAGCAGCGACCCGACGGCTCAGACCGACGCGACGCGCCGCTTCGACGCCGATGCGGCGGCCCAGGCGGAACTCGCGTCGACGCACAAGCTGGCCGACGTGTCGGCGGACGACTACGACGCGGTGTTCTACCCGGGCGGCCATGGCCCGCTGTGGGATCTCGCCGAGGATCTGCATTCGATCGGCCTGATCGAGCGCACGTTCGCGGCCGGCAAGCCGGTCGCGGCGGTCTGCCATGCGCCGGGCGTGCTGCGCCACGTGAAGAACCCGCAGACCGGCGAGTCGGTCGTGCGCGGCAAGCGCGCGACGGGTTTCACCAATAGCGAGGAAGCGGCGGTCGAGCTGACCGAAGTCGTGCCGTTCCTCGTCGAGGACATGCTGAAGACCAACGGCGCGGAATTCGAGCGCAGCGCCGACTGGGCGCCGCATGTCGTCACCGACGGGCTGCTGATCACCGGGCAGAACCCCGCGTCGTCGGCGCCCGCGGCCGAGGCGCTGCTCGCGAAGCTCGGCCACCGCTAAGCACATGGCGCCGGCCCGGCCGGCGCCGCGTCCTCGCCGTCGCCGTCGCCGTCGCCGTCGCCGTCGCCGGGCGCAGCCTGCCCGCCGACGGCCCGCATCGTTGCGCCGTGCGCCCCGCACGACGCATTCCCCGTTTTGCAGGACCCAATCAAGGAGTCGTGGATGTCTGCCCTGTTCGAACCGTTCAAACTCAAGGATGTCACGCTGCGCAACCGCATCGCGGTGCCGCCGATGTGCCAGTACGTCGCCGAAGACGGCGTCGTCAACGACTGGCATCACGTGCATCTGGCCGGCATCGCGCGCGGCGGCGCGGGCCTCGTGATCGCGGAGGCGACGGCCGTGTCGCCGGAAGGCCGCATCACGCCGGGCTGCGCGGGGTTGTGGAACGACGCGCAGGCCGAAGCCTTCGCGCCGTCGGTCGCGGCGATCAAGGCGGCCGGCGCGGTGCCCGGCATCCAGATCGCGCACGCGGGCCGCAAGGCGAGCGCGAACCGCCCGTGGGAAGGCGACGACCATATCGCCGACGGCGATCCGCGCGGCTGGCAGACCATCGCGCCGTCGGCCGTGCCGTTCGGCGCGCACCTGCCGAAGGTGCCGCGCGAAATGACGCACGACGACATCGCCCGCGTGCAGGCCGACTTCGTCGCGTCCGCGCAGCGTGCGCGCGACCTCGGTTTCGAATGGCTGGAACTGCACTTCGCGCACGGCTATCTCGGCCAGAGCTTCTTCTCGGTGCATTCGAACCGGCGCACCGACGAATACGGCGGTTCGGCTGAAAACCGCGGCCGTTTCCTCGTCGACACGCTCGCGGCCGTTCGCAAGGTCTGGCCCGAGCATTTGCCGCTGACCGCGCGCCTCGGCGTGATCGAATACGACGGCCGCGACGAAGAGACGCTCGCCGAGTCGATCGCGCTCACGCAGCGGATGAAGCGGGAAGGGCTCGACATGCTGAGCGTGTCGGTCGGCTTCTCGACGCCCGACGCGCAGATTCCGTGGGGGCCGGCGTTCCTCGCGCCGGTCGCCGAACGCGTGCGCCGCGAGGCCGGCTTGCCGGTGTCGTCCGCGTGGGGAATCGATACGCCGCAACTGGCGAACCGCGTGGTGGCGCAGAAGCAGCTCGATCTCGTGATGGTCGGCCGCGCGCACCTGGCCGACCCGCACTGGCCGTACTACGCGGCCAAGCAGCTCGGCGTCGAGCGCCCGTCGTGGACGCTGCCCGCGCCGTACGCGCACTGGCTCGAGCGCTACCGGATCGCCGACAAGGTGGCCTGAGCGGCGCGCGTCGACGCGGCGTCGGGTGGTCTGCGTATCGATCGCGTGCCGCCGATCCGGCGCCGATGGATAGAATGGCGGTTCGTCCTGGCGATTGCCTGGGCGAGCCGCCATTTTTTCATTTCGACCGAGGTGCCATGGGCGCACATGTCCCGTCGTCTTCCGATTCCGCCGCGCGGCCGCGCGCGCAGCAGGTCGCCCGCATCGCGCTGTATGCGGCGCTGCTCGTGCTCGCGCTGTGGGTGATCCGCGACTTCCTTCCCGCCATCGCATGGGCGTGCGTGATCGCCATCGCGATGTGGCCGCTGCTGAAATGCGTCGAATCGCACCGACTGTTCCGCAATCGGCCGACGCTGATCGCGACCGTCATCACGGCGGCGATCTCGCTGCTCGTCGTACTGCCGGTGGCGGTCGCGACGACCCAGGCGATCGCGCAGGCGCACGATCTGCGCGAGTGGCTGCACACGATCCAGGACAACGGCATCCCGCTGCCGGACGTGATCAACCGGTTGCCGTACGGCGCCGCGCAGATCACCGAATGGTGGCAGGCCAATCTCGGCCATCCGCTGCATGCGGCCACCGCGATGCACGGCGTCAATAGCGAGAAATTCATCGCGTTCGGCCGGCAATTCGGCACGAAGCTCGCACACGTGCTGCTCGAATTCGGTTTCATGCTCGTCACGCTGTTCGTGATCCTGCGCGCCGGCCACAAGCTGTCGGGTGCGTTGCTGCAGGGCGCGCGGCGCGCGTTCGGGCGTAACGGCGCGGAACTGATCGAGCGCATGGTCGCGGCCGTGTACGGCACGGTGACGGGGCTCGTCGTCGTCGGGCTCGGCGAGGGCGCGCTGCTCGGCATCGCCTACGCGCTCGCGGGCGTGCCGCACGCGGCGCTGCTCGGGCTCGTCACGGCGGTCGCCGCGATGCTGCCGTTCTGCGCGCCGGTTGTGTTCTGCGGCGCGGCGCTCTGGCTGTTCGTGCAGGGGGCGACCATGTGGGCCGTCGTGATCGCGGCGCTCGGGTTTATCGTCGTATTCGTCGCCGAGCATTTCGTGCGGCCGGTGCTGATCGGCGGTTCGACGCGGCTGCCGTTCCTGCTTGTGCTGTTCGGCATCCTCGGCGGCGCCGAGACGTTCGGCCTGATCGGGCTGTTCGTCGGCCCCGCGCTGATGACGGTGCTGACGATGCTGTGGGCCGAATGGATCGCCTGATCGCGCATGCCATGCCGTTGCACCCGGTTCGATACGACGGTGCGGCGGTGCGGATGCGCGTGCGCGCGTCGGCTGCAACGATTGATGACGATTCAGCCGGCGCGAAGGCCCGCACACGCAGGGATTCGGATGAAGATCTCTATATTTCTTTTCGATCCGGACCCAAAGGTCGAGTAGCATGGGGTTTTCGATCACGCCGGTATGGCGCAGCAGATTTCCCGAGCATGCGATTGATTCCGATGGCCCGTCCCGCAGCGACGCTGTCCCTGGCCGCCAGCTGCCTGATGTTGCATGGCTGTGCGTGGTTCGACTCGTGGCTGCCGTTCTCGTATTCGCGCACGCCGCTTGCACGGGCCGCGTCGCGGCACGGCGCGACGCGCGCCGACGTCGTCCGCGTCGCCGGCAACCCGCGCAGCGTCTGGATGGTCCGTAACGGCGGCGGCGTCTGCTACAACTACTTCATCGAGCACGGCAACGATCACCGCGCGTACTTCGTCGTGTTCGACAAGGCCGGCGTCGTCACGCAGTCCGGCTTCGATACCTGCATGGACGCCGATCGCAAGGGCACGCTCCAGTCCGGCAAGCGCGCGTCGCGCTAGGACGGCGGCCACGCGCGGCGCGAGCGCGTCATCCGGCCGTCACGCTATCGTGTCGACCACGCCGCCGTCGACGCGCAACGCCGCGCCGGTCGTGGCCGACGCCTGCGGCGAGCATACGTACACGACAAGGTTGGCGACTTCCTCCGTGGTCGCCGGCCGCTGGATGATCGAACTCGCGCGTTCGCTGCGCACGAACTCCACCGCAATGTCGTCGATGCTGCGGCCCGTTTCGTCGGCCTGTGCCTTCAGCATCTCGCGCACGCCTTCCGACATCGTCGGGCCCGGCAGCACCGAATTGACGGTCACGCGGGTGCCGGCCGCGAGCTTCGCGAGGCCGCGCGCGATCGACAACTGCGCGGTTTTCGTGAACCCGTAATGAATCATGTCGACGGGAATGTTCAGGCCCGATTCCGACGAAATGAACACGATGCGCCCGGCATTGCGTTCGATCATCCCTTTCAGGTAATGCCGCGCGAGCCGCACGCCGGACATCACGTTGATCTGGAAAAAATGTTCCCATTCGGCGTCGTCGATGTCGAAGAACGCCTTCAGGCCGTAGATGCCCGCGTTGTTGACGAGAATGTCGGCGTTCGGCGTGTGCTGCGTGACGCGCGCGACGCCGGCCGCGTCGGACAGGTCGGCGGCGACGCCGTCGAAGCTTGCGCCGGGCACGGCGTCGCGCAGTTTCCCGAGCGCGGACTGCACCGACGCGTCGCTGCGGCCGTTGACGACGACGTGCGCGCCGGCGCGCGCGAGCCCTTCGGCGATCGCGAAGCCGATGCCGGCGGTGGAAGCGGTGACGACCGCGGTCTTGCCTTTCAGATCGATCTGCATGTGTGTACCGGTGGGAAGAGGAAGCGGAACCCGCCGCGTCTGCCGCGGCGGCCGAATTCAAAGCTTAGGCGATCCAGCCGCGAAGCGTCGGCTCGCTGTTGCGTGGCGCCGCACAGTCTTGTACGGTGAGCGTTCGCCGTTCGAACCGGGAGCCCGCCGCGTGAGCCGTACCGCCAACCGATCCGCCGTACCGTCGCCGTTCTGGCGCGATACCGCGCTGCCGTTCATCGAGGCGCGCACCGTCGACGACGGGCGCGCGATCTGCTACGCGAAGCACACGCACGACACGTTTTCGGTGGGCGCGATCGTCGGCGGCACGAGCACGTACGTGAACGGCGCGACGCACGCACACGTCGGGCGCGGCGTACTCGTGATCATCGATCCGGAGCAGGTACACGCATGCAATCCGTACGGCGCCGATGCGTGGGCATACCGGATGGTCTATGTCGACGTGCCGTGGCTCGCGCGGCTGCAACATTCGCTCGGTCGCGATCCGAATCGCGATTTTCACGGGTTTTCGCCGAAGTTGACCGAGCGCGGCGATCTGTTCGCGCAATTTGGCGGCTTCTACCGCACGCTCGTGTCGCGCGGCATCGATGCGCTCGGCAAGGAGAGCGCGGCGGTCGAATTCTTCACGGCGCTGCACGGCGCGCTCGATCGCGAACTGCCCGACCCGCGGCCGGGGGACGACAACGCGAAGCTCGCGCGCGCGGCCGACTACATCGCCGCCCATTGCCGCGAGGCCGTCACGCTCGATGCGATCTGCGCGGCGGCCGACCTGTCGTCGTCGTACCTGATCCGCGCGTTCAATGCGCGTTACGGGATGACGCCGCATGCGTTCCTGATCGATCGGCGCGTGCAATACGGCCGCACCGAGTTGCGCCGCGGCCGGCCGATCGCCGAAGTCGCGCTCGACGCCGGCTTTGCGGACCAGGCGCATTTCCAGCGTGCATTCCGGCGAATCGCCGCCGCGACGCCGGGGCAGTACCGCAGCGCGAGGCGCTGAACGCCCCGCGCACGGCGGCTACACGTCGAGCAGAAACAGCGCGCTGCCCGCGAGCAGCAGCGCCATCAGCCGGTTGAACACGCGCATGCGCCGCGCGTTCGCGAGCCGGTGCCGCAGCGACGCGCCCGCATAGCCCCAGCATCCGATCGACGCGAAGCAGATCACCAGATACAGCGCGGCGAACTGCCAGACCTGCGCGCGGTCGCCGTCGGATGCATACGCGCCCATCGCGGCCACGCACGCGAGCCACGCCTTCGGATTGAGCCACTGCATCGCCGCGCCGGCCGCCGCCGACGGGCCGGCCACGTCCGGATCGGCCGACAGCCGGCCGTCGTCGAGCGCGAGCCGCAGCGCCAGGTAAAGCAGGAACGCGATCCCCGACCACTGCGTGGCCGTCGTCAGTGCGGGCCAGCGCGCGAGCGCCGCGTGCAGGCCGAGGCCGATCAGCAGGAACAGCGCGACGAAGCCGAGCGTGGCGCCCGCCGCGTAGCGCAGGCTCGCGCCGAGGCCGTGGCGCGCGCCCGCGCTGAGCGCGACGATGTTGACGGGACCGGGGGTGATCGACGAGGCGAGCGCGAACGCGGCCATCGAAACCAGCATGCTCATCAGGTGTCTCCATACGACATGTTGAAAGTCGCATCGAGACTACGGGCGCCGCGTCGGCCCGTATTGAAGAAAACTGCCCTCGGCGGTGCGGGCCGCCGTCAGTGCAACGCGCGCGGCACGTGCGCCGGTCGCACGCCGTGCGGATCGGTGGAATCGGTGGAATCGGCCGGGCCAGCGGCGTCGGCGGCACGCAGCGGCCCGCCCGACCAGGGTTGCGTCGACACCGAAAAACCGAACGTATTGACGCCGCCCGAGCACGCGACGAACACGCCGCCGCCGTGCATCTCGGCCACGGCCTTGACGATCGACAGCCCGAGACCGTGGTTTTCCTTGCTGTTCGCGCGCGCTTCCTCGAGCCGGTAGAACCGCTCGAACACGTGCGCGCGCTGCACCGGATCGATCGGCTCGCCGGGGTTCGACACGGCCATCTCGACGAGCGTGTCGCGGCGCGCGATCGTCACGTTCAGCGTCGCGCCCGGTGTCGAATGCTGGATCGCGTTGATCAGCAGGTTCGTCATCGCGCGGCGGAACAGCGACGGATCGACGGCCGCGCGCGCATCGCCGTGCAGTTCCGCGCGCAACCGCGCCTCGTCGAGCGGGATTTCGAGGAAGTCGAGCATGCGCCGCACCTCGTCGGCGAGCGACACGTCCTTCAGGTCGGTCGCGCGTTCGCCGCGGTCGCTGCGCGACAGGAACAGCATGTCGTTGATGATCACGCGCAGCCGCTCGAATTCCTCGAGGTTCGACTGCAGCGTCTGGCGCATCCGGTCGACCGAGCGGTCACGGCTCGTCAGCGCGACCTGGGTCTGGCCGATCAGGATGCTGATCGGCGTGCGCAGCTCGTGTGCGACGTCCGCGTTGAACGCTTCGAGCCGCGCGTAGGTTTGCTGGATGCGTTCGAGCGCGCCGTTGAACGACGTCGCGAGATCGCGCAGCTCGGTCGGCAGCGCGTCGGTGTGCAACCGCTGGCGGCGGTTGGTCGCGCTCACGCTCGCCGCGTCCTGCGACAGCCGGTCGAGCGGCGCGAGCCCGAAGCGCGCGACCGCGCGGCTCAGCAGCAGCGTGATGACGGTGGCCGTCGCGATCAGCGCGGCCAGCGTCCACACGAAACGGCGCAGCATCCGTTGCGTGCGCTCGCACGACGACGCGACGATCAGCTTCACGTCCGGGCGCTCGCCGCTGCCCGCGATCGCGACGGTCTTCGTCATCACGTTGTAGCTGCTGTTGTTGAGCGCGTACTGCTGGAACGCACCGAACGGTTGGCCGTCGGGCACACCGTCCACGGGATGGCCGAAGCGGAAAGCGGCGTCGGGGCTGTCGACCTGATAGCGCGTCGACCCGTCGGGCGGTTCGAGGTCGGCGAGTTTTTCCTGCATCACGCGGCCGCGCGCGGCCGTGGTCGCGTGCGACACGATCATCTGCGCGACCTTCGCACGCGTGTCGATCGTCGCGCGCAATTCGGCGAGCAACTGGCGCTCCATCATCACGAACAGCCCGCAGCCGACCAGCGTGAACACGAGCAGCGACACGATGCCGAACATCGCCGACAGGCGCAGGGTGATCGAGCGTTTCATGCGTGTCGCTCCACGTCGCCGTCCTCGCGCGCCTCGAGCACGTAGCCCATCCCGCGGATCGTGTGCAGCAGCTTGTCCGCGAACGGGCCGTCGAGTTTCGCGCGCAGGCGCTTGATCGCCGTCTCGACGACGTTCGCGTTGCTGTCGAAGTTCACGTCCCACACGAGTTCGGCGATCGTCGTCTTCGACAGCACCTCGCCGCTGCGCCGCGCGAGCACGCCGAGCAGCTGGAATTCCTGCGCGGTCAGGTCGAGCCGCGCGCCGTCGCGAGTCGCGCGGCGGCCGATCAGGTCGACGCGCAGGTCGCCGATCGAGATCAGCGTCGATTCCTGCACGCGCGCGCGGCGCGTCAGCGCACGCAGCCGTTCGATCAGTTCGAGGAACGAAAACGGCTTGGTCAGGTAGTCGTCGGCGCCGCCGCGCAAGCCCCGCACGCGGTCGTCGACCCGGTCGCGCGCGGTCAGCATGATCACCGGCGTCTGCTTCTGCGCGCGCAACGCACGCAGCACGCCGAAGCCGTCGAGCTTCGGCAGCATCACGTCGAGCACGACCACGTCGTAGTCGAATTCGACGGCTTTCCACGCGCCGTCCTCGCCGTCGAGCGCAGTGTCGACGACCCAGCCTTCCTCGGTCAGGCCGCTTTTCAGGTATTCGACGACTTTCGGTTCGTCCTCGACGATCAGCACTTTCATGTTCGTTCCGTGTAACCGGGTTAAGGGCAGGTCAGGGGCCGACGCCCGCGTCGCGCTGCGGGGCCGTCGACGCGACGTCGGACGGCGCGGGGCCGTTCGCCGCATCGCCGTCCCAGCCGCCGCCGAGCGCTTTCGCGAGAAACACGACGAGCGCCGCGCGCTGGCCCTGGATCTGCACGGCCTGGCGCTCGCTCGTCAGCAATTGTTGCTGGGCCGTCAGCACGTCGATGAACGGCGTCAGGCCGCCCGCGTAGCGGTCCTGCGCGAGCGACACGAGCTTGCGCGCGTCGTCGACGGCCGCCGACGCCTGCTGCGCCGCCTGCGCGAGCACCGACAGGCCGGTTACCGCATTTTGCACCTCCTGGAACGCGGTGAGCACGGTCTGCCGGTAGCTGGCCTGCGCGGCGACGTAGCCGGCCTGCGCGAAATCGACGCCGGCCTTCAGCTTGCCACCCTCGAACAGCGGCTGGCTGAGCGACCCGCCGACCGACCACAGCAGCGCCGGCACGGTGAACAGGCCCGCGAAACGGGTCGCGTCCCAGCCGATGTCCGGCGACAGCGTGATGCGCGGGAAATACGCGGCGCGCGCGACGCCGATCTGCGCGTTCGCGGCGGCCATCGCGCGCTCGGCCGACGCGACGTCCGGGCGCCGCTGCAGCAGGTCGCTCGGCATGCCGGTCGGCAGCGCGGGCGCGTTGATCGGCACCACGCGCGGCGGCAGCGAGAACGCGGGGGCCGGCGTGCCGACCAGCGTGGCGATCGCGGTTTCGACCTGCGCGCGCTGCTGGATCAGCAACTGCGCCTGCGTGCGGGTCGCGTCGAGCTGCGCGCGCTGCTGCAACAGGTCGAGACCCGACACCGCGCCGAGGTCGTGGCGCGCGCTGACGTAATCGAGCGCCTTTTGTTGCAGTTCGATCGAGCGCCTGACGACGTCGATCTCGGTGTCGAGCTCGCGCAGCGCGAAATAGCTCGACGCCAGATCGGCGCTGAGTACGAGGCGCGCGTTCGCGAAATCGTCGCGCGCCTGCTCGGAGCTGGCCTGCGCGGCTTCGACGTTGCGCCGCACGCGGCCGAACAGGTCGAGTTCGTAGCTGACCGCCGCGCCGACCTGGATCTCGTTCTGCACGGTCGACATGCTCTTCGTCGCGTAGTTGGTCTGCGGCCGGTCGGCGGAGATCTTGAAGCGCTGTCCGCTCGCGTTCAGCCCGACGGCCGGATACTGTGCGGATGCGACCGACGCGAGCGTCGCCTTCGCCTGGTCGTAGCGCGCGGCGACCGCCTTCAGGTTCTGGTTGTTGCGCAGTGCATCGGCTTCCAGCGCGTCGAGCTGGGCGTCGCCGAACGCGGTCCACCAGGCCGGATCGAGCGGCGCGCGGGCCGGTGCGGCCGGCTGCCAGTATCCGTCGGCCGGGGCGAGCCGCCACGCGGCCGGCGTGTCGACGGCCGGGCGCCGGTAATCCGGGCCGACCGTGCAGCCGGCGAGGGCGGCCCCCGCGACGATCGCGACCGCGCCGATCGCGGCCGGGTGCATGCGGGTGCGTATCGCACTCACGACTTCGCTCCCGCGACGGCCGAGGCCGGCTGCGCCGCCGGCGCCTGCACGACGACCGCGTCGCCGGTCGCGAGCGCGTCGCTCGGGTTCGCGACGAGGCGATCGTTCGGCGTGATCGGCCCGTCGACTTCGAGCGTCTGCCCGATCGTGCGCACGACCGTCACCTGTTTCAGCCGGACCTTGCCGTTCGCATCGACGGTCGCGACCGTCGGGCCTTCGGCGCGGAACAGCAGCGTATTGGCCGGCACCTGCAGGCGGCCGACCGGCGTCATCGGCAGCGTCGCCTGCACGTACGCGCCGGGCAGCAGCCGCCCGTCCGGGTTCGGCAGCGTGATCTCGATCTGCAGCGAACGCGTCGCGACGTCGATCGCCTGCGACGTGCGCGTGATCGTCCCGTCGAACGTCCGACCCGGCAGTTCGGCCTGCGCGACGCTCACGTGCTGGCCGACCTTGATCTGCTGCGCATACGCCTGCGGTACCTGCACGTACAGGCGCAGCCGCTCGGCCTGCACGACCGTGAACAACGACCGGCCCGCGTTGCCGGAATTGACGAGATCGCCGACGTCGACGTTGCGCTGCGTGACGATCCCGTCGATCGGCGCGACGATTCGCTGGAAGCCCTTCAACTCGGTGAGGCGTCGCATGTTCGCGTCGGCCGCGGCGAGATTCGCGGTGCCCTGGTTGAACGCGCCTTGCCGGTCGTCGAGTTCCTGCTGAGACACGGCATCGCGCTGGCGCAACTGCTGCGCGCGGTCGAACGACGTCTTCGCGAGCGCGAGCGACGCTTGCGCCTGCTGGCGTTGCGCGGTGGCCTGCGCGAGTTCCTGGTTCAGCTCCGGCGTGTCGAGTTCGGCGAGCGTTTGCCCCTGCTTCACGTGCGCGCCGATGTCGGCCTGCCAGCGCAGCACGTAGCCGCTGGCACGCGCATAGATCGGCGCCTCGACGAAACCGCGCAGCGTGCCGGGCAGCGTGAGCTTGCCGCCGGTGGCCGCGTCGACCGGATGCACGACGCTCACGTACTGGCGCGTGTTCTGCTCGGCGACCGCGTCGAGGCGATGCCGGTTCAGCACGTTGACGACGAGGGTGCGCGCGGCGCCGGCGGCCAGCAGCACGCCGATCACGATCACGACGATCCGGCCGCGGCGCGACACCGACGCGCGCGCCGGCAGGTGCATGCCGTGTTCGTCCACCTGGATGCCGACGGCGCTGTGATGTTTCTCTTCCATGAATTCAACCAGTTCAACCGGGTAGTGGGGCGAAAGTCAGTGACCGGCCTGGCGCGCGCGCCGCCGGGCCAGTCGCGCATGCACGCCGCCGAACACGAGCGGCACGAACAGCAACGTCGAAACGGTCGCGAACAGCAGCCCGCCGATCACCGCGCGGCCGAGCGGCGCGTTCTGCTCGGCGCCTTCGCCGAGACCGAGCGCCATCGGCACCATCCCGATGATCATCGCGAGCGCCGTCATCAGCACCGGGCGGATCCGTGTCGCGCCGGCTTCGAGCGCGGCCGTGAGCGGCGGCGCGCCGTCCGCGAGGCGTTGCCGCGCGAACGAGACGACGAGAATGCTGTTCGCGGTTGCGACGCCGACCGTCATGATCGCGCCCGTCAAGGCGGGCACGCTCAGGTGCGTACCGGTGATGAACAGCATCCACGCGATGCCGGCGAGCGCGGCCGGCATCGCGCTGATGATGATCAGCGGGTCGAGCCACGACTGGAAATTGACGACGATCAGCAGGTAGACGAGCACGATCGCCATCGCGACGCCCGCGCCGAGGCCGACATACGACGTGCGCATCGTCTCGATCTGGCCGCGCATCGTGAGGTCGGTGCCGCGCGGCAGCGTCGCGCGCGCGTCGGCCACGATGCGGTCGATCTCGCCCGCGACCGCGCCGAGATCGCGGCCCTCGACGCTCACGTACACGTCGATTGCCGGGCGGATGTTGTAGTGCGTGATCACGGCCGGGTTCACGGTGCTGCGCACCTGCACCAGGTTGCCGAGCAGTTGCAGCGGCATGCCCGTGCGGCCGCTGGCGGAGATCGGCGTGCCGAGCAGGTCGTCGACCGACGACAGGTTGTATTGCGGAGTCTGGATCTGCAACGGGTACTGGACGCCGGTGCGCGGGTTGATCCAGAACGACGGGGTCGTCTGCGAACTCCCCGACAGCGAGATCAGCATGTTCTGCGCGACGTTCTGCGCGGAGAGATTGAGCTGCTGCATGCGCGTACGGTCCATGTCGGCCAGCAGGGTCGGTTCGTCGTTGCGTTGCAGCACGTGCACGTCGACGGCGCCGGGGATTTGCCTGATCTTTTTCATCAGGCTGCTCGCAATGGTCATGTTACTCGCGAGATCGTTGCCGAGCACCTGCACGTCGATCGCGGCCGGCTGCCCGAAGTTGAGGATCTGCGTGATGATGTCCGACGGCTGGAAGAAGAACTCGACGCCCGGGAAGCGCTGCGGCAGCAGTGTGCGCAGCGTCTCGACGTAGTGCGCGGTCGCGCGGTGGCCGGGCTTCAGCGCGATCAGCAGCTCGCCGTCGAGCGTGCCGATCGTGCCGGCATTGCTGTACGACAGGTTGATGCCGCTCACCGGCAGCCCGAGGTTGTCGACGATCGCGCCGAGCTCGTCGGGCGGCACGGTTTGGCGGATCACGCGCTCGACCTGATCGGCGAGCCGCGCGGTTTCCTCGATCCGGTAACCGGTCGGCGCACGCACGTGCAGCCGGAGGTTGCCGGAATCGGCGTTCGGGAAGAAGTCGCGGCCGAGCACGAACACGAGGCCCGTCGACAGCACGCAGAAGGCGAGGAAGCACAGCGCGTAGAAGCGGCGGCGCACGAGCAGGATGCTGAGCAGCACGATGTACCACGCGCGCAGCCGTTCGAACGCATGGTTGAACGCGTGATGGATGCGCGCGAAGCGCGACGTCGAAGCGGCGGGGCCGGTGCTCGCCTGCTGCGGGCGGAACAGCAGCATCGCGAGCGTCGGCACCAGCGTGCGCGACAGCACGTACGACGCGAGCATCGCGAACACGACGGCTTCCGCGAGCGGCACGAACAGGAAGCGCGCGACGCCGGTCAGGAAGAACATCGGCACGAACACGATGCAGATGCACAGCGTCGACACGAGCGCGGGCACCGCGATTTCGCCGGCGCCTTCGAGAATCGCTTCGTGCAAGTTCGTTCCCAGATGCAAATGCCGCTCGATGTTCTCGATCGTGACGGTCGCATCGTCGACGAGAATGCCGACCGCGAGCGCGAGCCCGCCCAGCGTCATGATGTTGATGGTCTCGCCGAGCGCGGACAGCGCGATCAGCGACGTGAAGATCGACAGCGGGATCGAGATCGCGATGATCAGCGTGCTGCGCCAGTTGCCGAGGAACAGCAGGATCATCATCGCGGTCAGCACGGCGGCGATCAGCGCCTCGTGGATCACGCCCTGGACGGCCGCGTTGACGAACACCGACTGGTCGAACAGCGGCGTGATCGTGAGCCCCTCGGGCAGCGTCGGAATCACCTTCGGCAGCAGCGCCTTCAGGTCCGACACGACCTTGAGCGTCGACGCGTCGCCGCTTTTCAGGATCGAGATCAGCACGCCGCGCTGGCCGTTCTGGCGCACGACGTTGGTCTGCGGCGCGAAGCCGTCGCGCACCGCCGCGACCTCGCGCAGGTAGGTCGTCGCGCCGTTGACCGTCTGGACCGGCAGGTTGCTGATGTCGGCGACCGTATCGGCCGACGCGTTCGTGTCGATCCGGTATTCGGTCTGTCCCATCTTCGCGGTGCCGGTCGGCAGCACGAGGTTCTGCGCATTGACCGCGTTGACGATGTCGGCCGGCGTGAGGCCCTTCGCTTGCAGCGCCTGCGGATCGAGGTCGATCGCGACCACGCGCGTGCGGCCGCCGTACGGAAACGGAATCTGCACGCCCGGCACCGTGATCAACTGAGGGCGCAGGAAGTTGAGCGCGATGTCGGCGAGCGACTGTTCGCTGAGCGTCTTGCTCGACAGCCCGAGCTGGATCACCGGAATGCTCGACGCGGAATAGGTGATCACGAGCGGCGGCGTCGCGCCCTGCGGCATCTGCCGCACGATCGCCTGCGCGGACGACACCGTCTGCGCGATCGCCGTCTGCACGTTCGCGCCCGGTTGCAGGAACACCTTCACGACCGCGATGCCGGGCAGCGACGTCGATTCGACGTGCTGGATGTTGTTGACGGTCGTCGTCAGGATCCGTTCATGGACGGACGTGATGCGGTTCGTCATCTCCGTCGCGGAGAAGCCGCTGTAATTCCAGATCACGCTGATCACGGGGATGTTGATCGCGGGCAGCACGTCGACCGGTGTGCGCATCAGCGCAAGCGGGGTGGCCAGCACGATCATGATGGCCATCACGATGAACGTGTAGGGGCGCCTGAGCGCGAGATTGACGATCCACATGGAGGCGGCGGGGCAGGCGGTGATCGGGCGTCGGTGAAGGGAACCCGAATGATAGGCGTCGGCCCGCAACGGGTTACTGTCGCGAAACTGGCGGAATGGTCAGGTTGGGGCGTGGCGACCGTCGGCCGATTCCGCAGACGGAATGCGCGGTCGCGATGGCGACGGTTTCGCGCATCGGGCAGCGCTCACAGCTGCTCCATGCCGAAGCGCGCGAGCGCGTCGAGATCGACGACCTCGATCTGGTTGTACGCGAGCCGCAGCGCGCCGAGCTTCTCCAACTGCTGCAGTGCCTGGTTGATCCGCTGGCGCGACACGCCGACGAGCATCCCCAGTTCCTCCTGCGAGATCGACAGCGACGGGCCGGTATCCGGATACAGCGCGGGGTTGAAGAGTTGCGCGAGCGCCTGCGCGACGCGCGCATCGACGTCGAGCAGCCGGCTGTTCTGGATCGACGCGATGAATTCGCCCATCCGGTTGTTCAGCTGATGAATCACGAAGCGCGTGAACGGCAGGCTCGTGTCGAGCAGCGCATGGAACGTGTCGACCGGCACGAACAGCACGGTCGAGCGCTGGATCGCGACGACCTCGTACTTGCGCAGCTCGCGCTTGATCACGCTCCCTTCGCCGAACCAGCCGCCCGACGGCACGCCGGAAAACGTGCAGCCGCGCCCCGACACGTTGAAGATCGCGAGCTTCAGCAGCCCTTGATGGACGCCGATCCAGTATGCGGACGGCGCGAGCCGGCGCGCGATCACGTCGCCGGCGTCGCACTGCTCGACGTGCGACTGGGCGAGCACGAGCGCCTGGTGTTCGGGCGCCAGCGTGCGGAACCACGCGCACTGGCCGAACAGCGTCGCGAGCGGCGGCAGCGGGCCCGGTTCGGGGAGCGTGTCGGCCGGCCGGGCGGCCGCGTCGGAATGGTCGTGCATGGGTGCGGGTTTGCGAGGATAGGGATAACGCGCAGCGCTCGAGCGGCACTCTGTCGTTTCGATGACAGACGGCTCACAATAGCGCCCGTTAGGCTGTCGGCCATTGAACCACATCAAGACGATCCGGGGTGCACGCATCCCGGTCGACAGAACACGGGAGACAGGATCATGACGCAGATGTTCGAGGCCGGGCTCGGCCGCCGCGATGCCAACTACGTACCGCTCACGCCGATCGATTTCCTGATCCGCGCGGCCGAAGTCTACGGCGAGCGCCTCGCGATCGTGCACGGCGACGTGCGGCGCACGTGGGGCGAGACCTGCACGCGCGCGAAGCAGCTGGCGAGCGCGCTCGTGCAGGCCGGCGTCGGTCGCGGCGACACGGTCGCGGCGCTGCTGCCGAACATCCCGGCGATGGTCGAGGCGCACTTCGGCGTGCCGATGGCCGGTGCCGTGCTGAACACGATCAATACGCGGCTCGACGTGTCGTCGGTGCTGTTCATGCTGCGTCACGGCGAGGCGAAGGTGCTGATCGTCGACACCGAATACGCGGAGGTCGCGCATCGCGCGGCGCTCGAGGTGCCGGGCCTGAAGATCGTCAGCGTGGCCGACGCGATGCCGGCCGACCCCGACCGTTTCGCGGGCGCGACCGACTACGAGACGTTCGTGGCCGGCGGCGACCCCGGCTACGCATGGACGCCGCCCGCCGACGAATGGGAGGCGATCGCGCTGAACTACACGTCGGGCACGACCGGCGATCCGAAGGGCGTCGTCTACCACCATCGCGGCGCGTATCTCGCGGCGATCAGCAACATCCTCGAATGGGACATGCCGAAGCACGCGGTGTATCTGTGGACGCTGCCGATGTTTCACTGCAACGGCTGGTGTTTCCCGTGGGCCGTCGCGGCGCGCGGCGGCGTGAACGTGTGCCTGCGCAAGTTCGACGCGAAGACCGTGTTCGACCTGATCCGCCGCGAGCGCGTCACGCATTACTGCGGCGCGCCGATCGTGCAGAGCGCGATCGCGAACGCGCCGGCCGAGTTGCGCGCGGGGATCGACCATACGGTGCACGCGATGGTCGCCGGCGCGGCGCCCGCGCCGGCCGTGATCGCGAAGATGAAGGAGATCGGCTTCGACCTGCTGCACGTGTACGGGCTGACCGAGGTCTACGGCCCGGCGACCGTCTGCGCGAAGCAGGCGCACTGGGACGCCGTATCCGACGAGGAACGCGCGCGGCTCAATGCGCGCCAGGGCGTGCGCTACCACCTCGAAGCGGGCGCGACGGTGCTCGATCCCGATACGATGACGCCGGTGCCGGCCGACGGCGAGACGCTCGGCGAGATCATGTTCCGCGGCAACATCTGCATGAAGGGCTACCTGAAGAATCCGAAGGCGACCGACGAGGCGTTCCACGGCGGCTGGTTCCATACCGGCGATCTCGCGGTGCTGATGCCGGACGGCTATATCCGGATCAAGGATCGCAAGAAGGACATCATCATCTCCGGCGGCGAGAACATCTCGAGCATCGAGGTCGAGGACGCGCTGTACCGGCATCCGGCGGTGGCGGTCGCGGCCGTCGTCGCGATGCCCGACCCGAAGTGGGGCGAGGTGCCGTGCGCGTTCGTCGAGCTGCGCGAAGGCGCGAGCGCGACCGAAGCGGAGATCGTCGCGCACTGCCGGCAACTGCTCGCGGGCTTCAAGGTGCCGAAGGTCGTGCGCTTCGGCGAGTTGCCGAAGACGTCGACCGGCAAGATCCAGAAGTTCCAGTTGCGCAATGCGGTCGGCTCGGACAAGGCGATCGACCTGGCGGGCGACAAGAAGTAGGCGAGCCGCCCGGCCCAGGTCGATCATCGGGCGTCCGTCACGCGCTGCGTTCGAGCCGGAACACGCTGACGGCGTCCGACAGCTGCGCGGCCTGGTCGCGCAACGCGACGGCCGCGCGCTCGGCGTCGGAGATCAGCGTCGCATTCTGCTGCGTCGCTTCGCCGATCTGCGTGACGGCCAGGTTCACCTGCTCGATCCCGGTCGATTGTTCGCGCGACGCGGCGCTGATCTCTCCGATCAGCGTGCGGACCTGGTCGACCCGCGCGACGATGTCGCGCATCGTGCCGCGCGCGGCGTCCGCGATCCGGTAACCCTGTTCGACGGTCGTCGACGATTCGGCGCTCAGCGCGTCGATCTCCTTGACCGCGGCCGCGCTGCGCTGCGCCAACGCGCGCACCTCGGCCGCGACCACCGCGAAGCCCTTGCCGTGTTCGCCCGCGCGGGCGGCCTCGACGGCCGCGTTCAGCGCGAGGATGTTGGTCTGGAATGCGATGCCCTCGATCGCGCTCGTGATCTCGGCGATCCGGCGCGTCGCGCGGCCGATGTCGTCCATCGTCGCGACCACGCGCTGCACCGCGGCGTCGCCGTTCGTCGCGGCGGCCGATGCGTCCGCGACCAGCGCGTTGGCTTGCGCCGCATGCTCGGCGCTCTGCTGCACGGCGGCGGTGATTTGCTCCATGCTCGCGGCCGTCTGTTCGACGCTGCTTGCCTGCGTCGCGATCCGCGCGGCGATGTCGCCGCTGCCGGCCGCGATGCCGACCGTGCCGTGCGCGATGTCGGCCGCGCTGTTGCGCACCTGCGCGACGATCCGCGCGAGGCCGTCGCCGATCCCGTCGACCGCCTGCACGAGCCGGCCGATCTCGTCGTTGTCCGCGCTGCCTTGCTCGACCGCGCTCGCGCCCGCGCTGTCGCGAATGCGCACGCTGAGATCGCCTGCCGCGTAGCGCTCGGACGCGCGGGCGGCGGCTTCCAGCGGCCGGCTCACGACGCGACGCACGACGATCACGAACAGTGTCGCGAACGCCGCGACGAGCACGGCGCCGATCATCAGGAAGCGGTTGCGGGTGGCGCGCATCGTGGCGAGCAGTTCGTCGTCGAGCGCGATGCCGCCGACGAGCCATTGCCACTGCGGAATCGTCGTGAAGGACACGACTTTCGCGGTTGGCCCACGGTCGTGCGCGGCCGGGTCGGTCGACGTGTATGCGAGCCGGCCCTGGCCGGCCGCGAGCATCTGCGCGTAGGGCGCGCGCGTGTTGTCGGCCGGTTGGCCCGCCGCGTCGGGATGCACGACGAACGCGCCGCGCGACGGGCCCTGCGATGCATCGAGCACGAAGTAGTAGCCGTTGTCGCCGATCTTCAGCGAGCGGATGCCGTCTTGGACGAGCTTGAGCTCGGCGCCGATGTCGAGGCCGACGAACAGCGCGCCGATCACGCGGCCGCTCGCGTCGGTCACCGGCTTGTACTGCGTGATGTACGACCGGCCGAACAGCTTCGCGAGGCCCGTGTAGCTGCGCCCCGCGACCAGCGGCGCATACGCGGGGCCCGCGCGGTCGAGCTTCGTGCCGACGGCGCGCGCGCCGTCCTGCTTCTTCAGCGACGTCGTGATGCGCACGAAGTCGTCGCCGTCGCGCGCGAAGATCGTCGCGATCGCGCCGCTTTTCTTCAGGAACTGATCGGGAATCGAGTAATCGAGGTCGAGCGGCTGGCCGCCCGCGAGGAGCGTCGGCGCGGCGACGCCGCCGATATCGACGGTGCGTGCCGCGTCGAGCGAGAAATCGGCCGGCAGGAAGCTCGCGAACAGCGACATCGAGCGGTTGGCTTCGGCGGTCAGCGCCTTGTCGAACAGGTCGACCATCGCGCGGATCGACTGCTCCCTGTCGTCGATCCGCAGGTGCGCTTCTTCCGCGAGCTGCTGGCCGGCGAAATGGGCGAGCGTCCACGCGAACACGGTAAACAGCAGGGCGACGAGCGTGCACGCGAGCGCGGCCAGACGCGCGCCGACGCTCACCCGGCCCAATTGGGTCAGTCTCATGGAACATCCTGAGTGGAGTGAGAGGGGGCGGAACGCACGCGTCACCGCTCGTGGACCGGTTAATACGGCAACTTTCGCGAAATCTTTAGCGGCTGTCGCGCATCGCGGACCGGCAGGCGGGCGAAGGGAGGGCGGAGGTCAGTGCGTGACGAGCCACGCGACGGCCAGATAGCGGCCGACCTTTGCGATCGTCACGATGACGAGAAAGGTCGGCAGCGGCTCGCGCAGCACGCCGGCGATCATCGTCAGCGGATCGCCGATCACCGGCGCCCAGCTCAGCAGCAGCGACCAGCGGCCGTAGCGCGCATACCAGCCCTCGGCGCGCGCGAGCGCGGACGGCTTGACCGGAAACCAGCGGCGCTCGCGAAAGTGCTCGATGCCGCGCCCGAGCGCCCAGTTGATCGCCGAGCCGGCGACATTGCCGACGCTCGCGACGAGCACCAGCGCCCACACGGGCTCGCGGCCGGCGAGCAGCAGGCCGGCGAGCACGGCTTCGGACTGGAGCGGAAACAGGGTCGCGGCGACCATCGACACGGCGAACAGGCCGCCGTAAGTGAGCAATTCGGACATCGCGCGATTGTACTGGCCCACTCTAGGCTGTTCACGTAAGCAGAGTAGGTAGCCGACTCGTCCTTGGCAGTTCCAAGGGCTCGCCAGAGGGAAAAGGCGCGTTCACGCGTGAAGGTACCTTCGAACTGACCACGAACAGAATCCGGCCGACTCTCTTTAACGGAGTTGAGTGAAGTTAAATCGCGCTGGCGCCTAGTATTCTCTCGTTGCCAAGGAGCGACGGGCAATTCGGTTCAAGAAATCACAGCTCGATCCGTCCGATTTCGATTTGCCTTTTTTGACATAGAATGGAGTTTCACCTCAATGTCCTGATTTCGGTTCGGATGATGAGCGTCACATAAAATTTTGGATTGTAAAATGAAAAAAAAGAGCGAAGAGACCAGTAAGTTAAGTGGGCGATCCAGTACTCTTTCGATTCGTCTAATGAACAAAGGGGCTTCTGTCAAAGATGGCTTGCGCTCGGGGCACACAATGATTGAGCGAGAAAGCGAGGGGGGATATCTGTATACAGCGCAGTCCGAAGATGCCCCGCCAAGCTGGGTCAAAATTGTCCGCGAATTTTCTATAGAAGATCTCCCGGATTTGACCAATCGTCACTGCTCGGCGGTCCTGTTTTTGGAGGTTACCCCCTCTGATCTGCGAATGAGTAAACGATTTTTTGCAATAACATTTGGTAGTGGTCATCTTTTCCTTAATCCGGATTCTTACGTTAAAAATTTCGGATTGCGTGTGACGCTCAATGCGGTGGCTCGAAGTGATTTGCGCAATGTGGATGTCGCTCAATTGGATACTACTCTTATTCAGAAGAGAATTCAGGCAAGTAGAAAATCTGATTTGCGCGACTTTGGTATTGATGAGCAGAGTGATTTGTTGAGGCTGGCTGGCGGAGCCCCTACTGATAGAGAGTTTGCTCGCGCGCTAGTTGGGAAGGATGCTTTGTCTCTCACGGCAAAAATAGATCCTGCTAAGATTGCCGAGAAGTGTAGGGAGGCATTTGATTTATATTGTGAAAAGCATTACGAGAGAGATTTCAAATTTATTGATTATATCGTTCCGGAAAATCGCCAAAGTGTTGTAAGGGTTCTCGATAAGAAGGTTTTTGATTCATTGAAATCGATGGTTGATGGAAAGTCGTCAAGTCTTCATATTGCGATTCCCGAGATGATTAACCCGGAGGATGCATTTGAAATTGGATATTACGGGAGTGGACTTAGATCGGGGAGTAAGGCGACATATCCGGATGTTGAAATTGAAGACTATGTTTCGGAGCTTCGATCTGGACGTATAGCGGATATCGCTGATATGTCGGAATTGAAGGCTAGTCACGAAATTCGTGTAATTGTCAATGGAGAGGGGGATAGGCGTCAGCGTCAGCGGTTATATGACTGCTTTATATTTGAAGCAAAATATGGAGGTGTAACTTATGTGCTCTTTGCTGGATCATGGTATCGAATTGACGGCGGGTATTATGCAAGAGTGGTTTCGAATTTTGAAAAATATTTATCAAAAAATCCATTTGTAAAAGCAACCAACTCAGTTAATGAAAGGGATTTTATTGGTGAGTTGAGTGCCCGCAAGGAGTTGTTGAATTTGGATCAGGTTAAATTGTCTCCATTAAATGCATCTGGCGCAAATCTTGAGCCTTGTGATTTTTTTTCCAAAAGCAGACAATTTATTCATTTGAAAGATGGACATGATTCTGCTCCAATTAGTCATCTTTGGAATCAAGGCTTGGTATCGGCTGAATGTTTGGTTAGTGATGGTGAGTTTCGTCAGCAATTCAGGGATAATGTGCGGATTCGCCAAATCAAGTACGGTCGAGCTGGATTTGTGAAGCTCTTGCCCAAAAAAGGGGATCAGCCCGTGACTGCTAGTTATTCCGTTGTTTATGGAATTATGCGAACTGCATATGTATCAAAAAAGGCGAGGTCAAAGGGATTGGATTTGCCATTTTTTAGCAAAGTAAGCTTTCAGCCGATCGCGGAGCGCATAGGAAGGATGGGGTTTAAGGTTGAAGTGCACTTGATTGAGAAAAAAAGAAAGTAAGTGTGTGTTTTGAGAAAATTTTCTTAAGAAATCGATTTATCCGGGCGAAGCTGTTTCGGTTGACATGTTGATCAGAGAATTTGTGTTCTCTTCAGTTCCAGCCGACCATGATCGCGCCCATTCCGACGAGCAGCCCGCCCGTCACGCGGTTCATCGCGCGCATCCGCGCCGGCCGCTGCAACGCGCGGCTCAGCCGGTGCGAGAACAGCGCCATCGACGCGACGCCGCCCGCAAACAGCAGCGCGAACGTCGCGGCGAGCAGCAGGTATTGACCGTTCAGGCTCCAGTCGGCAGTCGGGCTGATGAACTGCGGAAAGAACGACGGAAAGAACAGCAGCGTCTTCGGATTCAGACCGGAAGTCGCGACGCCGCGCCAGAACAGCGCGCGTCCGCTGTCGATGTCCGGTGCGGCGATTGCCGTTCCGGCGCCGGTGATGCCGGCCTCGGCCGGCGCCGCGTCTGCGCCGACCGGCGCGCGGTTCAGCCATTGCTTGGCGCCGAGCCAGACGAGATACGCGGCGCCGGCCCAGCGCAGCACGGTCAGCGCGTGTTCGTCGAGGTGGACCAGCGAATTCAGGCACAGCGCGGTCAGCGCGAGTTGCAGCAGCACGGCGAGCGTGCCGCCCCAGACGCACGGCAGCGCGCGACGCCAGCCGGTGCGCAGCGCCTGGTTCATCGTGAGCAGGTTGACGGGGCCGGGTGCGTAGATGAGGACGACGGAAGCAGCGAGGAACGACAGATAAAGCTTGAACGACATGACGGACGGGCAGGAACGGGGAAGCAGGCACCGGCCCCGCACGCGGTCGGATAGGCGTGCGGGCGGCGGGGAATCGCATGCCTGCCGGCCGGCACCGCAACTCGTGATTGCGGCCGTGCGTCCCGCTGCGAGGGGGTGATCGCGGGGAGCGTGCCGGGCAGCAGGCATGGAGAAAATGTATCAAGCGGCCCGGTTAAAAGGCTTCCTGTTTTCCAGCAAAACGGACCTGAAACCGGAATGTCGTTCAGATAGAATCACGTTTTTCAGTAGAAGATTCTTCTCATCATGGCTACTCGCGAACGCACGCCGAAAACGCTCGACAATCAGGACCGCAAGATCCTCGGTGCATTGCAGAAAAATGCGCGTCTGTCGAACGCCGAACTGGCCGAACAGATCGGCATGTCGACCACCGCCTGCTGGAACCGTACGCGGCAACTTGAACTCGACGGCTACATCGACGGCTATGTCGCGCTGGTCAACCAGCGCAAGCTCGGCTATGCGGATATCGTGATTCTCGAAGTTACGCTCGATCGCCATGAAGACGACGCGCTGGCGCGCTTCGGCGCCGAACTGGCGGCGCTGCCCGAGGTGCTCGAGGCGTATCTGGTGTCGGGCGAGTACGACTACTGGATCAAGGTCGCGGTGGACGGCACGGCCGGCTACGAACGCTTCCTGCGCGAAAAGCTGTACCGGATTTCGAGCATCCGCCACAGCCGTTCGATGTTCGCGCTGCGGTGTATGAAGGATGTGCCTTCGATTCAGGTGTGACGCAAGGGAAATGCGAGCGCGACCGTCGTTGAAACGACGGTGCATGCAACGACGCGCCGGCGCGGACGTAACCGGCGAACGGCTGAAAGGGAAGGCTCACCAGGGAGATGGCCCGCGGACCCACAAAAACGGATGAATCTTCCGTTCGGGCGCTAATCGCCGGTCGGAGGGGAATGGCTTCGCGCCCAGGCAACCGGCGCGCAGCAAGTGACCCGCGTCGGCATCGGCCTGAAACACGGCCTCGATACGAACTTGAAACGCTCGCCACGCGGCGAGCGTATTCGGCCGGGACGAGCCCGGCCTCTTGCTATCCGGCCGGCGCACCCATCGGGCGCCCGGCGCAACAACCGCTCGCGGCGCGCGTCAGCACAAGCGCATCAGGCGGCCGGCGATTCGCTCAGCGCGGCAGGCGCGCGTGCGCTTCAGCGATGACTTCGCAGTTCTCGAGGTGCAGTGCCCAGGCTTCCGCCAGCAGCTCGCCAACACGTGCGAGCCAGCCAGTGGATTGGGTGGAACGATCGGAGACATTAGACGTTTGCATGACGAAGCCCCATATAGGTGGCGAGCTAGGGATAACCCTAATCATAACGAAACGGCCCCGCCTTGTGAAATGCGATTTCGTTATATGAGAATTACTGACAATTCATGTTGCTGCTGCGCAACATGAATATTGGCGGCCCGCGGTTGTCGGGCAGGCGTGACGACGCCGTGCCGGCGCGGCCTCGCGGGCAGAAAGAAGCGGAATCGAACGTACGTACGTCGGGGAAAAGGGCGCGGCTATCGGCCGATCCACCCGAAGCGCCAGGACAGCCGTCGCGTCGCGGCGCGCAGCGTCTGCGCCAGCTCGCTGTCCGGCCCGCGCGGGAAGCCGCGCGACGAGCCGATGATCGCGATCACGAGCCGGATGCTGCCGGTGTGATCGAACACCGGCGCCGCAATCGTGCCGATGCCCGGCACCGGCGCGTCGAACGCGAAATCGAGTTCGTCCGCGCGGATCGCCGCGAGCCGTGAGCGGAAGGCCGCGTCGTCCGGCGCGGTGTGCGCGCCGGCGAGCCGCACGGGCTCGTTGGCAAGCAGGTCGGTCAGCACGTCGTCGGACATGCCGGACGCGAAAACCCGGCCGATCGCCGTATTGACGAGCGACATCACGGTGCCGACCTGCAGGCTCACGTGCTGCGGCCGCGCCGATTCTTCCAGCCGGATCACGGTCGGCCCGAGCGGCCCGAGCGTCGCGGCGGCCACGCTCATGTCGGTCGCGCCGGCAAGCGCGACGATCTCCGCTTCCGCGTCGCGCGTCGGCGACACGCGCTGCATCGCGATCAGGCCGAGCGCCTGCGCGAGCGGGCCGCCGTCGAAACAGCCGGCGTCGTCGCGGCTCAGCAGGCCGATCTTCTGCAGGCTGACCAGATGCGGAAACGCCTTCGCCGCCGGCATGCCGGCCGCCGTCGCGAGATCGCGCAGCGGCAGCGCGCGGCCCGCCGACACCAGCGCGAGCAGCAGGTCGCCGGTGCTGTCGAGCGCATTGATCCCGCGCTGCGCCTTCGCGTCGTCGGCGAGCGCGGGCGGTACGCGTGCTGGGCCCGACGCCGGTGCGGGCACCGGCTCCGCACGCACCGCGCCGAGCGACGCGGTGGCCTGCCGCGCCGCGTCGCGCAACGCCGCGGCGATCGGGCCGTTCCAGTCGACATCGATCGAGCCCGTCGAACCGATCACCGTCAACGCGAGCTGCAGGCGCCCGTGCGCATCGAAGACGGGCACGCACATCCCGCTGACGCCCGGGCTCGGCCGATCGATGCTGCGTTCGATGCCGCGCGCGCGGATCGCGTCGAGTTCGACGTGTTGCGCCGCGGCGTCCGGCACGACCGGCTCGCGTTCGGCGCCCGCCAGCGTTCCGCCCGCGCCGGCCTGGCTGGCCGCCATCGCGTTGATGTGCGCGGCGTCGCCGAACGCGCGGAACACCCGGCCGGTCGCCGTGGTGTCGAGCGACATCACCGAACCGACGTGCAGGTTCATGTGCAGCGGATAGCCTCCGTGCTCGATGCGCACGATCGTCGGGCCGAGCACGCCCGGCACCGACAGCGCGACGCTCAGGCCGACCGTTTCCGCGAGCCGCGCCGCATGCGGCAGCGTCGCGCGGTAGGCCGGCTGGCGCTCGATCGACATCAGCCCGAGCCGCAGCGACAGCGGGCCCGGCTCGTAGTTGCCGGTGATCGCATCGCGCTTCACGAGCGCGAGCCGCGTCAGGCTCACGAGATAGGTGTGCGCCTGCGCGGTGGAGAGCTCGGCCGCCGCGGCCAGTTCCGACAGCCCGAGCGGCTTGCGCCGGCGCGCGAACGCGTCGAGCAGCCGGCCGCCGACCTCGACGCTCTGGATGCCGCGCTGCGCCTTGGGCGGCGCGTCGTCCGCGCTGACTTCGTGGTTCTGCACGCGATGATTCTTCCGTTGACGAAACCCCGCATGGTATCCGACGCCGTTTTCAGCGCCAGCCCGCAGGTTTACCCGTATTAGACAATAGCAAGCGAGTTTGCCATTGACAAATATTCGGCGCAAGTCGATGATCCGCTCATTCCCCTCAACACATGGCTCGCAGCCACGGAACGCACAATGGCCAAAGCATTCGCCTCCCAAGCCGATCTGGAAGAGAAGAAAGTCACCTGGACGAAGCTGTCCGAGAACGCGTACGCGTACACCGCCGAAGGCGACCCGAACTCGGGCGTGATCATCGGCGACGACAGCGTGCTGATCGTCGACACGACCGCGACGCCCGCGATGGCGCAGGACCTGATCGCGAAGATCCGCAGCGTGACCGACAAGCCGATCAAGCACGTGGTGCTGTCGCACTACCACGCGGTGCGCGTGCTCGGCGCGTCCGCGTACTTCGACGAAGGCGCGCAGCACGTGATCGCGAGCCGCGGCACGTACGAGATGATCGTCGAGCGCGGCGAGGCGGACATGAAGTCGGAGATCGAGCGCTTCCCGCGCCTGTTCGCCGGCGTCGAGACGGTGCCGGGGCTGACCTGGCCGACGCTCGTGTTCGAGCGCGAGATCACGCTGTTCCTCGGCAAGCTCGAGGTGAAGATCATGCATGTCGGCTCGGGCCACACGAAGGGCGACACGATCGTGTGGCTGCCGTCGCAGAAGGTGCTGTTCTCGGGCGACCTCGTCGAATACGACGCCGCGTGCTATTGCGGCGACGCACAGCTCGAACAGTGGCCGGCCACGCTCGAGGCGCTGCGCGCGCTTGGCGCCGAGAAGCTGGTGCCGGGCCGCGGCCCCGCGCTGCTGAATCCGGCCGAAGTGAACAAGGGCCTCGACTACACGAAGGATTTCGTCACGACGCTGCTCGCGCAGGGCCGCAAGGCCGTCGAGCGCAATCTCGACCTGAAGGCGGCGATGGCGCTCACGCGCGAGGCGATGGACCCGAAGTTCGGCCACGTGTTCATCTACGAGCACTGTTTGCCGTTCGACGTGTCGCGCGCATTCGACGAAGCGAGCGGCATCGCGCATCCGCGCATCTGGACCGCGCAGCGCGACAAGGACATGTGGGCCGCGCTGCAGGAGTGAAGGGCGCACGGCGGCGGGGCGGCGTTCAGATGATCGCCTCGCCGTTTCACTGAGGGTTGCGGCATCCGCGGCGGCATCGCGCCGCGGCGCCGGCAACCGTATCCGGTCTCACAAGAAAGCAGGGCGCATGCACGCCCTCGGAGACTGCCGCGCGCTCGATATCGTGCGGCCCGTTTGGAGAGAGACATGACCCAATCGCTTCCTGCCGAAGCGACGCTCGCGCACGCGAGCGCTTCGGCGCAAACTTCCGCATCCGCATTCGGCGACGCGCTGCTGTTCCGCAAGATCGCATGGCGGATCGTCCCGTTCCTGTTCCTCTGCTACGTCGTGTCGTTTCTCGACCGCATCAACATCGGCTTCGCGCAGTTGCAGATGAAGCACGATCTCGGCTTCAGCGATGCGATGTACGGCCTAGGCGCCGCGGTGTTCTACGTCGGCTACGTGTTTTGCGAAGTGCCGAGCAACATGCTGCTCGCGCGGTTCGGCGCACGCCGCACGTTCACGCGGATCATGCTGCTGTGGGGCCTCGCGTCGACCGGGATGATGTTCGTGTCGCAGCCGTCGCATTTCTACGTGCTGCGCTTCCTGCTCGGCGTGTTCGAGGCCGGCTTCTTCCCCGGCATCGTGCTGTACCTGACCTACTGGTTCCCCGCGAACCGGCGTGCGGCGGCGATCTCCGTGTTCTTCGCGGGCGTCGCGGTGGCCGGCGTGCTCGGCGGGCTGCTGTCCGGCTGGATCATGCGCGACATGAGCGGCGTACTCGGCCTGCACGGCTGGCAGTGGATGTTCGCGATCGAAGGCGCGCCGGCGATCCTGCTCGCGTTCGCCGCGTTCACGTTGCTGGTCGACCGGCCGCAGGACGCGACCTGGCTCACGGCCGACCAAAAGGCGCGCGTCGCCGCGCTGTGCGCCGAAGGCCGCGCACACGGCAATGCACACGACGGGCGCAGCGTGCTGGCCGCGCTCGCGAACCCGCGCGTGTACCTGTTTGCGTTCATCTATTTCTCGCTGACCTGCGCATCGTTGACGCTCAACTTCTGGATGCCGCTGATGATCCGCGACTTCGGCGTGACCGACGTCGTGGCCGTGAGTCTCTACACGGTCGTGCCGAATGCGGTGGGCGCGGTGGGGCTGGTGCTGATCGCGCGCCGCTCGGACCGCACCGGCGAGCGCCGCAAGCACTTCGCATGCTGCACGATCGGCGGCGGCCTCGCGCTTGCGGCGCTGACGCTGCACCTGCACAGCTTCGCGGCGATGCTCGCGTGCCTGTCGATCGCGGCGACGCTGATCTTCGCCGCGCTGCCGATCTTCTGGGCCGTGCCGACCCGCTACCTGTCCGGCAATGCGGCCGCGGCCGGGATCGCGCTGATCAGCAGCATCGGGATCACGAGCGGCATCGTCAGCCCGTGGGTGATCGGGATGATCCGCACGCGCACGGGCAGCATGGATCTCGCCGTGTACCTGCTCGCCGCGCTGCTGGTCGCGAGCGGCGTGGCGCTGATGGCGGGCGTGAAGGGCGAATCCGCGCGGCGCGGCTGAACGTCGGCTTCGGCCGGTTGCCGTCGGCGGGCGGCGGCGACTGGCGTCGCGTTTTCCGTCCGGCCCGTATTCGCATCCATCGAGGAGACGAGCGATGTCCATCCCCCTGCAAGCGGACGCCGCGCACGCGGCTGTGTCCGGTTCCGCCGTGTCCGGCAACGACGCGCTGTACCGCCGCATCGGCATCCGGATCGTGCCGTTCCTGTTCGTCTGTTACATCGTGTCGATCCTCGATCGCAGCAACATCGGCTTCGCGCAATTGCAGATGCGGCAGGATCTCGGCCTGACCGACGCGATGTACAGCCTCGGCGCGGTGCTGTTCTTCGTCGGCTACGTGCTGTTCGAGGTGCCGAGCAACGCGCTGCTGCGCCGCTTCGGCGCACGACGCACGTTCGCGCGGATCATGGTCCTGTGGGGTGCGGTGTCGGTCGCGATGATCACCGTCGACAGCGCGAAGCAGTTCTACGTGCTGCGGTTCCTGCTCGGGCTGTTCGAAGCCGGTTTCTTCCCCGGGGTGGTGTTCTATCTGACGTACTGGTATCCGGCGCGCCGGCGCGCGTCGGTGCTGTCGATCTTCTATGCGGGCGTCGCGGTGGCCGGCATGATCGGCGGGCTGCTGTCGGGCTGGCTGATGCGCGGGATGTCCGGCGTGCTCGGGCTGCACGGCTGGCAATGGATGTTCGCGATTGAGGGCGCGCCCGCGATCCTGCTCGGCGCGATCGCATGGTTCTGGCTGTGCGACCGTCCCGAACACGCGCGCTGGCTGTCCGACGACGACCGGCAGCGGCTCGCGGCCGACCTGGCCGCCGATCGCGCGGATGCGCCCGCGCACGCGGCTGCTTCGCTGCGGCAGGTATTGGCCGAGCCGCGTACCTACCTGTTCGCGTTCATCTATTTCTCGCTGACGACCGCGCTGCTGATGCTGCTGTTCTGGATGCCGCTGATGATTCGCGAATTCGGCATTCACGACGTCGTGCACATCAGCCTGCTGTCGATCGTGCCGAACGCGATCGGCGCGGCAGGCCTGATCGCGATCGCGCGGCGCTCGGACCGCAAGCGCGAACGGCGCCGGCATTTCGCCGCGTGCGCGTTCGGCGGCGCGGTGACGCTCGCGTTGCTGACGCTGCACCTGCCGAGCATCGTCGCGATGATGGCGCTGCTGTCGATCGCGGCGATGCTGATCTTCGCCGCGCATCCGGTGTTCTGGGCCGTGCCGTCCGCGTATTTCGCGGGGGCCGGCGCAGCGGGCGGGATCGCGCTGATCAGCAGCATCGGCGTATCGAGCGGGATGATCACGCCGTGGATCGTCGGCGTGATCCGCACGCGCACCGGCAGCATGGATTCGGCGATGCTGATGATCGCAGGGTTGCTGGCCGCGTGTGCGGTCGCGATGCTGCTGGGCGTGCGGGCCGCACCGCACGGCGCGGGCCCCGCCGGCAACTAGCGCGTCGCGGTGTAACGCGGCGCCGGCGTATCGGCCGACAGATGCGGCGCCATCGTGCGGCGCGCGGCCTCGTACGCGTCCCATTCGTCACCCGCGTGCAGCGACGGGATCGTCACGAGTTCGCCGCGATCGAACCCGACCAGCGCCGCATCGACCATGTCCGGCGCCGTCATCACGATTTCCTTCGGCAGGTGCTCCAGCGGCAGGCCGCCCGTCTGCCAGAAATCGGTGGCCGTCGCGCCGGGCAGCACGGCCTGCACCTGCACGCCCTTGTCGGCGAGCTCGTGATGCAGCGACTGGCTGAACGCGAGCACAAAGGCCTTGCTGCCGCCGTACACGCCGTTCAGCGTTTCCGGCGAGATCGCGACGATCGACGAAATGTTGATCACCGCGCCGCGGCCGCGCGCGACGAAGCCGGGCACGGCCGCATAGGTCAGCCGCGTGAGCGCGGTCACGTTCAGGTCGATCATCCGCGTCATCGCGTCGACGTCGCTGTCGAGCAGCGGCGCATGCGTGCCGATGCCCGCGTTGTTCACGAGCAGCGTGATGCTTGCGTCCTGTTTCAGCTTGGCTTCGACGGCGGCGAGCGCCGCGCGGTCGTTCAGGTCCGCGTCGACGATCTCGACGCTGCGCCGCGTGTCGTTCGTGATGCGGTCGGCGAGGGCGCTCAGCCGGTCGCGGCTGCGCGCGACCAGGATCAGGTCGTAGCCGCGGCGCGCGAGGCGGTCCGCGTAGACGGCGCCGATGCCCGACGACGCGCCGGTAATGACAGCGGTACCGCGATGTGCTTGCGTCATGATGTAACTCCGTTTCGATGAGGATGGCCGGATGGCGTGAAGACATTCTGGCTTCGAAGCGCTGCGACACAAATGACGTAGATGGGTATGATTCCGGACATCGGGCCAATCGGCACGGAACCGGAGAATGCAGATGCACCGAATCGGTTTTCTGATCAGCGACGGCTTCCAGATCATGGCGCTCGCCGCGCAGTCGGTGTTCGAGTACGCGAACATGGGGATGGACGCGCCGTTCTACGCGATGGACAGCTATTCGGTCGACGGCGGCGACGTGCGCTCGTCGCTCGGGCTGCCGGTCGCCACGCGCGCGCTACGCGGGCGGCTCGGCGTCGATACGTGGATCGTCGCGGGCGTCAACGATCCGCTCGCCTCGCCGGCGCCGGCCGGCGTCGTTGCTTACCTGCGCCGCGCGAACGGGCAGGCGCGGCGGATCGCCGGCATCTGCACGGGCGCGTTCGTGCTGGCCGAGGCCGGGCTGCTCGCGCAGCGCCGCGCGACCACGCACTGGGCGTTCGGTCGCGACATGCAGCGGCACTACCCGGAGATTCGCGTCGAGGACGACCGGATCTTCATCGTCGACGGCCCGATCTGGACGTCGGCCGGGATGACGGCCGGCCTCGATCTCGCGCTCGCGATGGTGGAAAAGGACCTCGGCGCCGACGCCGCGCGCTCGGTCGCGCACAAGCTGGTGATGCATCAGCGCCGGGCCGGCGGCCAGTCGCAGCATTCGGAAATGCTCGAGCTTGCGCCGAAATCCGACCGGATCCAGAACGCGCTCAACTACGCGCGGCAGAATCTCGGCCGCGCACTGACCGTCGAGGAGCTGGCCGAGGCCGTGCACCTGAGCCCGCGCCAGTTCAGCCGCGTGTTCACGCTCGAAACCGGGCAGTCGCCGGCGAAGGCGATCGAGCGGCTGCGGCTCGAATCGGCGCGGCTGATGATCGAACAGAGCCGCCATCCGCTGGACGTGATCGCGAAGGAGAACGGTTTTCGCGACCGCCGGCACATGCGCGACGCGTTCGTGCGCGGGTTCGGCGTGCCGCCGCAGGCGTTGCGGCGCGATGCGCGGGCGGGCGAGCGGGAAACGGGCTGACGGGCGCCGCCGTACGCCGCCAGCGCGGGTCGGGAAAATCGCGCAGAATCTCGTCGACATGTTTCGCGAGGAGACACGATGCACGCCGAGCCGTTCGACATTGCGATACCCGATCAAGCACTTGACGACCTGCGTCGACGTCTGCACGACACCCGCCCGCCGAACCTGACGCCTGCCGAGCCGTGGCAGCAGGGTGTAGACGGCGCGTGGCTACGTGAACTGGCCGCGTACTGGGCCGACGGCTTCGATTGGCGCGCGGCGGAACGCGCGCTGAATCGGCTGCCGCAGTTCGTCGCGGACGTCGGCGGCCGGCGCGTGCATTTCGTACATCGGCGCGGCACAGGCCCGAAACCCTATCCGCTCGTCGTCACGCACGGCTGGCCGGGTTCCGTATTCGAATTCCATGCGCTGATCGATCGCCTGTGCGATCCGGCCGCGTTCGGCGGCGATCCGGACGACGCGTTCGACGTCGTCGCGCCGTCGCTACCCGGCTTCCTGTTTTCTCCGGCGCCGGCGGCAGCCGGCACGTCGGCGCTCCAGGTCGCCGACTGCTGGGCGGAATTGATGGCGGGCCTCGGCTACCGACGCTTCGGCGCGCAGGGCGGCGACCTGGGCGCGGGCGTGTCGGTCGCGCTCGGCGCGCGGCACGAGGGCGTGGTCGACGGCATCCATCTGAACTATCTGCCCGGCAGCTACGAACCGCCGATCGACGCGGCGCGGCCGCTGACCGACGACGAGCAGGCGTTCTTGAAGCAGCGCGGCGATTGGGCCGCGCTGGAAGGCGGGTACGCGCACGTCCACATGACGAAGCCGCGGACGCTGGCCGTCGCACTCAACGATTCGCCGCTCGGGCTGGCCGCGTGGATCGCCGAGAAATTCCGTGCGTGGAGCGATTGCGACGGCGACGTCGCGCGGCGGTTTTCGCACGACACGCTGCTGACGGGCATCTCGCTTTATTGGTACACCGGCTGCATCGGCTCGTCGATGCAGATGTATTGGGAGAACCGGCTGCAGCCGATGCGGTTTGCCCCCGGGCAACGCCTGGCGGTGCCCGTCGGTTTCGCGCGCTTCCCGAAGGAGATCAGCCGCCCGCCGCGCAGTTGGCTCGAACGCGTATTCGACGTGGTGCAGTGGACCGACATGCCGAGCGGCGGCCATTTCGCGGCGATGGAGGAGCCGGATTTGCTGGCCGACGATATTCGGCGGTTTTTCAGACGGTTTCGATAACGAGCGAGCAAGCCGGGCGGCGGAAACCTACCCCGGAGGCCGCTTACGCGGGACGGGAGCGGCACGATTCGGATCGCGTCGCATTGCCTGTCTTGCTGCGTCATTCCCCGTCTTACCGCGTAACGAACGCCGTGGCCGCATCCGGCGCCGTACGCGCATGCTTGCGCTGGCGCAGCAGCGCGACGCGGCAGTTCTCGCGCGCCGTTTCGCGACCGTCGTCGTCGAGCAGCACGAGGTCGCCGCGCATCACGTTCAGCGTGATCACGTCCTCGCCCGGCGCGCCGAGCGTTTCCGGCGTATGCACTGAGCCGGCCGGTTCGAGCACCGTCGAACCGGCGTGCGCGACCCAGTCGTATTCGCGGTAGCGCCACGCACCCTGCAGCGTATGGACGAACACCTCGCCGTCGTGCCGATGGCGCGGCAGCATGCCGCCGGCCGGCATCTTCAGCAGCGCGGTCAGCGTGTCCTCGGCCGCGTTGATGTGCAGGTACTTGATCGCGAGCCCCGGCAGGTCGGCGCTCATCGGCAGCCACGGCAGTGCATCGCCGGGCAGGCACGAGATCGGCGGCAGGTCGGTGGAGAGCGGGGCGGGCGGCTGCGTCATGGCGGAAGGCGGGGCGGAAACGGGAAGCCCGCATTATCGCAGAGGCGGATCGCGCGGCCGAACGGGGCGTGGCGTCGCGCCGAAAGTGTGCGCGGCGGGTCAATCCTTACGTAACGAAATATACAGTTAAACTGTACAGTTTGACTGTCGATGTGCTATCTTGAATCCATGAACTCGCCATCGTCTCCCCCCGACACGCTCCCACTGGCCGGTCTCGCCGGCGAACTCCGCATCTCGGTCGGCAAGCTGATGCGGCGGATGCGGGAGCAGACCCATCCGAACGACCTCACGTCGTCGCAGAAATCGGTATTGCTGCGGCTCGATCGCGACGGCCCGGCAACCGTCTCGGCGCTCGCACGCGCCGAAAGCGTGCGGCCGCAGTCGATGCGCGTGACGGTCGCGACGCTGGAGGCGCTCGGCGCGGTCGCCGGCGCGCCCGATCCGACCGACGGCCGGCAGACGCTGATCGCGCTCACGCCCGGTTTCCGCAAGGTGCTGCAAGCGAACCGCGCGGCCAAGGACGACTGGCTGTTCCGCGCGCTGCACGCGCAACTGTCGGCGGCGGAACAGGCCGAGCTCGCGGCGGCCGTGAAGCTGCTGCAGCGGCTCGCCGAATTCCACGACCCGGCGCGTTCGTAAACCGTATCGACCCGCTCGCTGAAAGGATGGCTCGCCCATGAACTTCCTGCATCTCGTGTCGTACTTCTTCGGCGGCGCGTTTCTCGCGAATGCCGTGCCGCATCTCGTCAGCGGGCTGCGCGGCGAGCCGTTCCAGACACCGTTCGCACATCCGCCCGGGCGCGGGCTGTCGTCGTCGACCGTGAACGTGGTGTGGGGCGTCGTGAACCTCGTCATTGCTTATGCGCTCGTGCGCCGGGCCGGCGATTTCGACCTGAAGATCACGGCCGACGCGGCGGCGTTCGGCCTCGGCATCCTCGTGCTCGGCCTGTTCCTTGCGCGCCATTTCGGCGAACTGCACGGCGGCAACGCGTCCGACCGGGAGCGGCGATGAGCGTGCCGGCCGCGGGCGTGTTCCGCTCGCTTCGCAGCTTCAACTATCGCGTGTGGGCGATCGGCTCGCTAGTGTCGAACATCGGCACGTGGATCCAGCGCACCGCGCAGGACTGGCTCGTCCTCACGCAGCTCACGCATCACGACGCATCGGCGGTCGGCACGGTGATGGCGCTGCAGTTCGGCCCGCAACTGCTGCTGTTGCCGTGGACCGGCTACGCGGCCGACCGCTTCGACCAGCGCAAGCTGCTGATGGCGACGCAGGCGCTGATGGGCGCGCTGGCGCTCGTGCTCGGCGTGCTGACGGTCACCGGCGCGGTGCGGCTCGAGCATGTGTATGTATTCGCGTTCCTGTTCGGCTGCGCGTCGGCGTTCGACGCGCCGGTGCGGCAGACCTTCGTTGCGGAACTGGTCGGCGACCGCGAACTCGCGAACGCGGTCGCGCTCAATTCGACGTCGTTCAACGCCGCGCGGATGGTCGGCCCGGCGGCGGCCGGCTTCCTGATCGCATCGGTCGGCACCGGCTGGGCGTTTCTCGCGAACGGGCTCAGCTTCTTCGCGGTGCTGGCGTCGCTGTCGCGGCTTCGGGAAGACGAACTGCGCGCGAACGTGCGGGCAGGCCGCTCGCGCGGCAGCCTGCTCGACGGGTTCCGCTACGTGTGGCGCCGCCCGGACCTGACGGCGATCCTCGTGATGCTGTTCCTGATCGGCACGTTCGGGCTCAATTTCCCGCTGTTCATTTCGACGATGGCCGCCAGCGTGTTTCACGTCGATGCGCGCGGGTTCGGCTTCCTGTCGTCGATGATGGCGGTCGGCACGATCTCGGGCGCGCTGCTCGCCGCGCGCCGCGAGCAGCCGCGGTTTCGTCATCTGTGGATCGGCGCGGCGCTGTTCGGGCTCGGCTGCACGTTCGCCGCGCTGGCGCCCGGCTACTGGTCGTTCGCCGCGGCGCTAGTGCTGACCGGCATCGCCGCGATCACCTTCATGAACTCCACGAACAGCCTGATGCAGCTCTCCACCGAGCCGGCGATGCGCGGCCGCGTGATGGCGCTGCGCCTCGCGGTCGCATTGGGCGGCACGCCGATCGGCGCGCCGGTGGCCGGCTGGGTCGCGAACCATCTCGGCCCGCGTTGGGCGCTGGGCCTCGGTGCGGCGTCCGGCTTTGCCGCGGCGCTCGTCGCGACCCATTTCGTCACGCGCAAGCGCGCGCAGCCGCGCGCGGGCGGCGACGGGGCCTGAACGAAAGCCAGAGCCGGACCCGAACCCGCCGCTACGCCGCCGGCAACACCGCCGCATGCGCGGCTTCGAGGCACGACTGGAACAGCAGCGCCGCCCGCGACGGTCGCGGCGAGCGCCGCAGCAAGCTCACGAACCGGCACCGGTAATTGAACCGGTGCGGCGCGATTGGCTGCATCAGCCCCTTGTTTTCGAAACTTTCCGCGTAGTGATCGGGCAGGAAGCCCAGATAGCGGCCCGACAGGATCAGTGTTGCAATCGATTCCTGGTCCGACGCGGTCGCGCTGCGCGTGAGCTTCGCGCGATGGCTCAGCTCCATGTTCGGCGAATGGAAGCCAAGCCCGGCGAACGCGTGGTGGCGGATCGTCGTCCACGTGAGCTTGCCGTGCGGCGCGTCGAACAGCGGATGCTGGCGGCCGCAGTACAGCAGCATCCGTTCGTCGAACAGCGCCGCATACACGAGGCTGCCCGAATTGCGGTGCGCGGGAATGATTCCGACGTGGTAGCTGCCGTCGATCACCCCGCGCTCGACCTCGTTGATCGACGCGACGTGCAGGTTCAGCGCGACGTCGGGCGCCTCGTCCGCGAACTGGCGGATCGCGTCGCCCAGGCGTGCATGCGGGTTGGTCGCCGTCTTGTCGAACACCGCGATGTGCAGTTCTCCGCCCATCTTGTCGTGAATGCCGTCGATTCTGCTGCGAAACGCCTCCATCGACGCGAGCAGCCGCAGCGTTTCCTCGTACACCGTCTGCCCTTCGGGCGTCAGCGTGAAGCCCGCGCGGCCGCGCCGGCACAGCACGAGGCCGAGCCGCGTCTCCAGATCTTTCACGTGCCGGCTGATCGTCGAAATGCCGATATTCAGTTCCAGTTCGGCCGCCGCCATCCCGCCGCACTGCACGACACCCTTGAAGACCCGCAGCAGGCGGAGATCCATGTCGCTGAGCTGCCCGAGCAGCGCGCGGCTCTTCGGTTTCTTTGCTTGCATAGGTGCGCAAGTGAACATTGATATTGCGATATTCAAAAGACTAATTGGCGTCCCGACAATGCGCAATATCAATACGAGAAGGAGGGGCGCGCCGCGCCGACCGACATGACCGACATCACCACCGCGCAGCACGACGACACGAACCTCCGCACCGACGCCGCCTGGCTCGACGCGCACTGGATGCCGTTCACCGCCAATCGCCAGTTCAAGGCCGATCCGCGCCTGATCGTGTCCGGCAAGGGCGCGTATTACACCGACGGCGAAGGTCGCAAGATCTTCGACGGCCTGTCGGGTCTCTGGTGCACGGGCCTCGGTCACGGCCGCACGGAAATCGTCGAAGCGGTGAGCCGCCAGGTCGCGCAGCTCGACTACGCGCCGGCCTTCCAGTTCGGCCATCCGAAATCGTTCGAGCTCGCCAACAAGATCAAGGAATTGACGCCGGCCGGCCTCGACTACGTGTTCTTCACGGGGTCGGGCTCGGAAGCGGCCGACACGTCGCTGAAGCTGGCCCGTGCGTACTGGCGCGCGAAGGGCAAGGGCACGAAGACGCGCCTGATCGGCCGCGAGAAGGGTTACCACGGCGTGAACTTCGGCGGTATCTCGGTCGGCGGGATCGGGCCGAACCGCAAGCTGTTCGGCCAGGGCCTCGACGCCGATTTCCTGCCGCATACGCAACTGGCCGAGAACAAGTTCTCGCGCGGGATGCCCGAACACGGCGCCGAGTTGGCCGACCGCCTGCTCGAACTGATCGCGCTGCACGACGCGTCGAACATCGCGGCCGTGATCGTCGAGCCGTTCTCCGGTTCGGCGGGCGTGGTCGTGCCGCCGAAGGGCTATCTGAAGCGCCTGCGCGACATCTGTACCGCGCACGACATCCTGCTGATCTTCGACGAGGTCATCACGGGCTTCGGTCGGGCAGGCGCGATGACGGGCGCCGATGCCTTCGGCGTGGTGCCGGACATCATGAACTTCGCGAAGCAGGTGACGAACGGCGTGCAGCCGCTCGGCGGCGTGATCGCGACGAAGGAAATCTACGACACGTTCATGGCCGCGGGCGGCCCCGAGTACATGCTCGAGTTCCCGCACGGCTACACGTATTCGGCGCACCCGGTCGCGTGCGCGGCCGGCGTCGCGGCGCTCGACCTGCTGGTGAAGGAAGACGCGGTGGCCCGCGTGCGCGATCTCGCGCCGCATTTCGAGGCGGCCGTGCACGGGCTGAAGGGCCAGCGTCATATCACGGACATCCGCAACTACGGGCTGGCCGCCGGCCTGACGATCGCCGCGCTGCCGGGCGAACCGGCACGGCGCCCGTACGAGATCGCGATGCGCTGCTGGGCGAAGGGCTTCTACGTGCGCTACGGCGGCGACACGATCCAGCTCGCGCCGCCGTTCATCGCCGAAAAGCGCGAGATCGACAACCTGGTCAACGCGCTGTCCGACGCACTGAACGAAGTGGACTGAGCCACGGCTCGCTCGCAGCGACAACCGAATCCACCAAAGAGCCAGACACATGAAACACGACAGCAATGTGACCTCCACCGTCGGCCACCTGATCGACGGCAAGCGCGTCGACGGCGGCAGCCGGGTCCAGCCGGTGTTCGACCCGGCCACCGGCGAATCGCACAAGAGCGTCGCGCTCGCCGACAAGCTGACCGTCGAAGCCGCGATCGCGTCCGCGCAGGCCGCGTTCCCGGCATGGCGCAACACGCCGCCGCTGAAGCGCGCCCGCGTGATGAGCCGCTTCAAGACGCTGCTCGAGGAGCACGCGGAAGAACTGTGCGCGCTGATCACGGCCGAGCACGGCAAGGTGCTCGCCGATGCGATGGGCGAACTGCAGCGCGGGATCGAGAACGTCGAATACGCGTCCTACGTGCCCGAACTGCTGAAGGGCGAGCACAGCAAGAACGTCGGCCCCGCGATCGATTCGTGGAGCGAGTTCCAGGCGCACGGCGTGGCCGCCGGCATCACGCCGTTCAACTTCCCGGTGATGGTGCCGCTGTGGATGTGGCCGATGGCCGTCGCGTGCGGCAACACGTTCGTGCTGAAGCCATCCGAGCGTACGCCGTCGTCGACGCTGCGCATGGCCGAGCTCGCGCTCGAAGCCGGCCTGCCGCCGGGCGTGCTGAACGTCGTGAACGGCGACAAGGAAGCGGTCGACACGATCCTGACCGATCCGCGCGTGAAGGCGGTGAGCTTCGTCGGCTCGACGCCGATCGCCGAAACCATCTATTCGACCGGCTGCGCGCACGGCAAGCGCGTGCAGGCGCTCGGCGGCGCGAAGAACTTCGCGGTCGTGATGCCGGATGCCGATATCCCCAACGCGGTGAACGCGCTGATGGGCGCCGCGTACGGCTCGTGCGGCGAGCGCTGCATGGCGATTCCGCTCGTCGTCGCGATCGGCGACGAAACGGGCGACCAGGTCGTCGCGGGGCTGAAGGCCGAGATCGAGAAGATGAAGGTCGGCCCGGGCAACGGCGCGGGCGTCGACATGGGCCCGCTCGTCACGCAGCAGCATTTCGAGAAGGTGACGGGTTTCGTCGAAGCGGGCGTGGCAGCGGGCGCGACGCTCGTCGTCGACGGTCGCGGCGTGAAGGTCGACGGCCACGATGGCGGCTATTACCTCGGCCCGTGCCTGTTCGACAACGTGAAACCCGGCATGCCGATCTATCAGCACGAGATCTTCGGGCCGGTGCTCGGCGTGATCCGCCTGAAGTCGCTCGACGACGCGATGGCGCTGATCGACGCGCACGAATATGGCAACGGCACGTGCCTGTTCACGCGCGACGGCGAGGCCGCGCGCTACTTCAGCGACAACATCCAGATCGGCATGGTCGGCATCAACGTGCCGCTGCCGGTGCCGGTCGCGTACCACTCGTTCGGCGGCTGGAAGCGCTCGCTGTTCGGCGATCTGCACGCGTACGGCCCGGATGCGGTGCGGTTCTACACGAAGCGCAAGACGATCACGCAGCGCTGGCCGTCGGCCGGCGTGCGCGAAGGGACGGTGTTCAGCTTTCCGTCGAACCGCTGAGTCGACGCGCGCGCCGGCCGCATGCAGCCGGCGCGACGTGCGAAGCCGCAAAAGCCCGCCCCGATCGACGATCGGCGGCGGGCTTTTTCACGTCCCGGCGAAACGCGCGGAACGCGGCGCAAGCCGGCTCAAGGCGCGACCACGTGCCACACGTTCTTGAAGTTGTCGCCGTTGCGTTCGCCCTGTTTCATGTCCTTCGAATAGAAGTACAGCGGCTTGCCCTTGTATGCCCATTGCGGGCTGCCGTCGTCGCGCTTGACGATCGTGTAGGGGCCGACCGGTACGTCGGTCGCGCTGGCCTTGTACGGCGGCCACAGGGTTTCGCATGGGCCCGAACAGGCGCTGGTGCCGGCGTTGGGCTTGTCCTTGTCGAACGAGTAGACGGTCATCCCGTTCGCGGCGACGAGCGCGCCGTTTTCTTCCTTCGTGATGGAACCCTGGGCCGTGGCCGAAGCTGACGCAATGGCGAGCAGGGCGGAGCTGACGAGCAGCGCGGCTTTCATGAGTGCCTCCTGATAATCCGGTGGGCGGCCGCGATCGCGTGCACGGGCGAGCGTGCGCCGGAATCGCGATGAATGGTGCCGGAGCACGGCGCCGTCGCCGCCGGCCCGCGCGAGCCACGGCGGGGCGAATGGCGGCGAACGGAGCGCCTTATTCACGATAGGCGGTTTTTGGCGGTGCTGCGAGAAGATCGGGGGGCATATCGGCGGCACGCACGCGGCGCGCAACAGCGCGACGATCGTCGTCGTGCCCGGGTATTCGGCATCCGTCCCCGAGCCCGCGCCGCGCATGCGTTGCGGCGGCAACGACCCCGATACGGGTTTGCGTGGATGACATCGCGCGCATTCCGCCGGAATATCTTCGTCAGCGCGAGCCGGGCTCGCGCCGATCCTTCCGGGAGGGGACGACGATGCTTCAGGATCCAGGCGATGTTGCGCGCGCCAGCTATCGCGCGTATGTCGACAAGGACCGCGACGCGATCGAAGCGCTGATCGCGCCGGATTTCCATTTCACGAGCCCGCTCGACAACCGGCTCGATCGCGATGCATATCTCGCACGCTGCTGGCCGAACAGCGCGATGCTCGCCGCTTTCGAGTTCGTCGACGTCGCCGTGCACGGCGAATACGTGTACGTCGTATACGAAGCCGTCACGACCGCCGGCAGGCGGTTCCGCAATGCCGAACGGTTACGCGTGCACGATGGCCGGCTTGTCGAGGCCGAGGTGTATTTCGGCTGGTACGTGCCGCACCCGGCGCCCGATGGCGGGTTCATCGAATCGGGCAGGTGAACGCAGTCGCGCCGCGCGAAGCCGACGTTTCGCCGTCGCGAGGCGCCCGCGAAGGGCCGCCCGCCGGGGCGTCGCCGGTCGACGACGCGCGCGCCGCTCAACCGGCTGCGTCGTCTTCCCCCAGCGCCTGAATGAACCGCGAAAACAGCTCAGGCTGCGACGAGATTCCGAGCTTCGCGTAAAGATGCCGCCGATGCACCTTCACCGTCTCCGGTGAAATCGCGAGCCGCTCCGCGATCGCCTTCGACGAATTGCCGCGCAGCACCATTCTTGCGATCGCCATCTCGCGATCGGTCAGCACGCCCGCGCCGAAGCGCGCGAGCGCCTGCTCGACGCGTGCGCCGAGGTCCGCGTCGGGCGTGGCGCGCGCGGCATCGCCCACCAGTCGCCAATGCTGCCGGATGACCGCGAGCACCCACGGCATCGCGGCCGTCAGCTTGCCGAGCGGCTCGACGTCGAAGCGCGTCGACGCACCGAGCGACAGCGACAGCAGCGTATCGGCGTTCGGTCGCACGAGAATCTGGATCTCGTCGTCGCCGACCGCGTCGCGGAAATAGCTCAGGAAATATTCGCTCTGCCGGAACAGGTCGGGTGCGACTTCCTCGAGCCGGTAGCAGCCGTCGGCGAGCCCGTCGTGCGCGGCCTGCAGGAACGGATCGAGCAGATATAACCCGTTCAGGTAAAGCGGCACCGGCGACGCGGTGTCGGCGCCGCCCGTGTCGTATTCGTCGAGCACGAGCGGCACGCCGTCGCGGCCGATCGCGGTCGCGAGCGCGTTGTCGAACGGCGCCATTTCGTTGAGCAGCAGCACGAGGAACCGCCAGAAACGCGGCTGGCCGAGATGATCGATTGCGCGGCCGAGCGCCTGGTGCATCGCGATTTCGGAAAAGAGACGATCCATACCACCACCGGAAGGGCGTAACACGAAGGGGGAATAGCGGTCCTGAAATTGGCTTCCTAGACTGCCACGCAATCAATCGGGCCCGAGTATGGGTGTTCAAAAAAAGGCGGCAAAGGAACAAAGGAGCACGAAATGGCGATGATGTCGGAATCGACGGGCACGCTGCAAGCGGCCTCTGCAACGGAAGACGCGCCGCGCGCGCTGTCGCAGACGCTCAGCGTGCGCGACGCTGTGATGATCACCGTATCGGGCGTGACCCCGGCCAGCTCGATCTTCGTGATCGCGCCGTTCGCGATCCAGCAGGCCGGCAGCGGCGCGGTGCTGTCGTTCGTGCTCGGCGGCGTGCTCGCGCTGGCGTTCGCGCTCTGCTATGCGGAACTCAGTGCCGCGCACCGCAGCGCGGGCGGCGAATACGTGATGGCCAAGCGCGTGTTCGGCACGCTGCCCGGCTACCTGACCTTCATCACGGTGCTGTCCGTCAGCGTGTTCATTCCGGCCGTGCTCGCGAGCGGCGCCGCGCCGTACCTGAACAGCGCGCTCGGCACGCACTTCGGCAATCAGTCGGTCGCGCTGACGATCGTGCTGCTCAGCTATCTGCTCGGCATGCTGAACATCAAGACGAATGCGTGGATCACCGGCGCGTTCCTGGTCGTCGAAATCGGCGTGCTGATGCTGATCGCGGGGCTCGGCTTCGGGTCGCCGCATCGCGGCGCCGACGTGCTGATCGCGCCGGTCGTCGCGAGCGGCAACGCGCTGGTGCCGGCCACGCTCGCGGCCATCGTGCCCGCGATCGGCACTGCGATCTTCTGCTACAACGGCTTCGGCTCGGCCGCCTATCTCGCGGAGGACTTGCGCGGCGGCAACCGCAACGTCGCGAAGGCGGTGATCTATTCGCTGCTCGTGATCCTCGTCGTCGAACTGGTGCCGCTCACCGCGATCGTGCTCGGCGCGCCGTCGCTGACGGAACTGACGAAGAGCGCCGATCCGATCGGCTATGTCGTGCGCTCGCTGAGCAATCCGGCCGTGTCGCGCGTGGTCAGCGGCGGGATCTTCCTGTCGGTGTTCAACGCGATCATCGCGATCGTGATCGCGATGGGCCGCCTGCTGTACAGCAGCGGCCGGCATGCGCTGTGGTCGCGCACCTGCAACCGCGCGTTCTCGACGATCCATCCGCGCCTCGAATCGCCGTGGCTCGCGACGATCGCGCTCGCGATACCGTCGGCCGGGCTCGTGTTCGTGTCGAGCCTCGATGAACTGACCGCATTCACGGTCGACCTGTTGCTGCTGATCTACCTCGTCGTCGGGCTGGCCGCGCTCGCGAGCCGGTTCGTGCGTCGCGACGTCGAGCATCATTACCGGATGCCGCTGTGGCCCGTGACGCCGCTCGTCGCGGTCGCGGGTGCCGCGTACACGCTTTACACGACGCTGGCGACGGCGACGAAGCCGACCGACCTGATCATCATCGCGGGGCTGCTGGTCGCGGCGCTCGTGATGTACGTCATGTGGGCGCGCCACAGCGCGGCATTCCGCGCGCTCTGAGCATCGGTTCGACACCGGGCATCACCGATACACCGAATCATCGAAAGACAGGAGGAATGGCATCATGCGCACGAGGGATCTCGGCATCCGCATCGGACTCGGCACGCCGGGCCGCTTCAACGCGATCACGGACGTACCGGGCGTGCGGGTCGGTCATTGCACGCTGAACGTCGAGAACGGCGACGCGTCGATCCGCACCGGCGTCACCGTCATCGAACCGCGCGGGGGTGCCGCGCACGATTCGCCGTGCTTCGCGGGCGTGCACGTGCTGAACGGCAACGGCGACGCGACCGGGCTCGAATGGATCCGCGAAGCGGGCTTGCTGACGACGCCGATCGCCTATACGAACACGCACAGCGTCGGCGCGGTACGCGACGCGCTGGTCGCGAACGAACGCGAAGCGGCGGGCGGCCGCGTGTACTGGTGCATGCCGGTCGTGATGGAGACCTACGACGGACTGCTGAACGACATCTGGGGGCAGCACGTGAACGCCGCGCACGTGCAGCGCGCGCTGGCCACCGCGCAGTCGGGGCCGGTCGCCGAAGGCGGCGTGGGCGGCGGCACGGGCATGATCTGCCACGAGTTCAAGGGCGGCATCGGCACCGCGTCGCGCGTGCTGGCGAGCGATGCGGGCGGCTGGACGGTCGGCGCGCTCGTGCAGGCGAACTACGGCGTGCGCGAGATGCTGCGCGTGGCCGGCTACCCGGTCGGCGAAGTGCTGCGGCACGTGCATTCGCCGTTTCGCGAAGCCGACGCGAAAGGCGAGGCCGGCATGGGCTCGATCGTCGTCACGATCGCGACCGACGCACCGTTGCTGCCGCATCAATGCACGCGTCTCGCGCAGCGCGCGAGTGTCGGGCTTGCCCGCGTCGGCGGCGGCACCGAGGATTCGAGCGGCGACATCTTCCTCGCGTTCGCGACCGGCAACGCCGGCTTGCCGGCGGTGAACTACGGCAGCAAGGGCATGCCGACCACCGACGTGCGGATGGTCAACAACGACCATATTTCCGCGCTGTTCGTCGCGGCGGCGGAAGCGGTGGAGGAAGCGATCGTGAATGCGCTGGTTGCGGGCGCCGACGTCGCGTCGCGCGGGGCGCGGGTCGAAGGGCTCGGGCACGCGCGCTTGCTGGATGCGTTGCGCGAAGTGGGCTGGCGGCCGGGGCGCGGCGCCTGAAACGGCAAGCGCCGCTTCAATCGAAGCGGCGTGGTGCGGGGCGGCGATGCGGCGATCGGTCGGACCGCCGTCCGCCCGCGCACGTCATGCATGCGGTGCGGGCGATGCGGGTCTGGCCGTGACGACGCGGCGTCATGCTCAGCTGCCGAAGTAGATGTTGCAGAAGCTGACGGGGCCGACGCACGCGTTCGGGTCTTCCTGCTTCGATTGCGCACGATCGACGCGGCCGGCGGCCTGGATCGCCTCGGCGCGGTTCGCCTGTTGCGGTGCGGCGTCTGCCGGCGCCGGCTGCGCATGAGCGACGGCAGCGGTGAGCGACAGGGCAACGAGGGCGAGGTGCAGCGGCTTCATGTTGTTTCTCCTGGATGAGTGCCAGTCTCGCTGGCAGTGAGGAAACTATAGGCTCGCACTGCTTAAAGATTAATCGCCGCGCCTGTAGAGCTTATTTCCATCCGGAACAACGATCCCGTTGCGCGCGCATCGATCTTCAATGGCGGTGCCGGTTGAACGGCGCGTCCTTGTCGAGCAGCGCGCTGCGCATGAAGTGCAGGCAGCCGACGATCCGCTGCATGTTGCGACGCGCGTCGGGCACCGCGTACCACGCCTGCAGCGCGTGCTGCGCCGCGCGGATCGCGAGATTCACGGATTTCAGCGTGCGCGCATGGCGGGCGGGCGTCGGATCGTCGAAGAAGCGTGGCAGCTCGAGCAGCACCGCATCGATCGAGCCGGTCCAGCGCAGCGTCTGCGGCGGTTTCGCCGCGCCGAACGCGTGCAGCTCGTCGCGCAGGTCGATGACCGCGTGGCCGATCTCGAGCGTCGACAGCATCCAGCGCAGTGCATCGCGATGCTGCCGCGTGCGGCGCACCAGCAGCGTACGCAGTTGCGCCATCAGGTCGTGCGTGCTCGACTGGAAGCGTTGCGCGAGGCCGTCCGGCGCGCCTTCGCACGCAAGCGTCACCTGGCGGCGCAAGTCGTGCGCGATCCGGCCGGTGAGCCAGGGCATGTGCGTCGGGAACACGACGGCGAACACGAGCGAGCACGCCAGCATCGCGACGACGACCGCCACCCCGTTGTTGATCAGCACTTCGGGCGTATACGCGATGGTGTTGTCGGGGCCCGCGAGCAGGCAGAAGAACACCGCGAAGCCGATCCCGTAGCCGGACAGGCCCGGCCGCATCGCGAGAAACGCGCCGAGGCCGAGCACCGGCGCGAGCGCTGCGCACAGCAGCGGAAAACCGTCGATGTTCGGATAGACGTAGCAGAGGAACAGGTAGCCGACGGCGGTCGCGAACGCCGCGCCGACGCCCATCTGCGCGACGAACTTCGGCGCGCGCGGCGACGTCGAGCTGAGCGCGCACGCGATCGCGGTGGCGATGACCGCGAGCGAGCCGCTCGGCCATTCGGACGCGATCCAGAACGAGCTCATCGCGCCGACGGCAACCACCGTGCGCAGGAACGCAAAACCGACGAAGAACGCATTGGTTTTCACCGCGTAGTGCGTGACCGAGCGCTCGAACGCGTGATCGTCCTGGTCGAGCGACGCATAGGTGTCGACGTAGCCGAGATATTCGCCGATGAACCGGTACAGCAGTTCGATCGCGGTATCGAAGTCGAGCAGGCCGCCGGCCGCATGGTCCTCGATGGCCCGCCGCGACGCGCGCGCGGCCTTCGGCAACGCACTGTGAAAGCGGCGCAGTTCGAGCATCGCGCCGGTGGCCGGCGCGATGCCGCGCTGGCGTTCGTCGCGCAACGCGGCGAAGCGCAGTGCGAGCGCGTCGACGTGCGGCGCCAGCGCGTCGAGCACCGCGTCCGACCGATTCGCACGCAGCCGCTTGACGAGCTGGTGCAGCGCATGCAGCCGCGTACATGCGTTCATGAACTCGCTGTTCAGCCGCGCGAGCCGGCGGCTGCGCGCGCGAATGTGCGGATCCTCGAACGACGCGAATGCACGGTTCGCTTCGAAGCCGACGATGTCGTCGACGAAATCGGCGAAGCGCCGCTCGAAATCGCCGCGCGCGACGTCGCCCGACAGCGCGCCGGCCGTGAACGCCGCGAACGTCGCGTGGCGCGCGCTCAGCGAGCGCATCAGCGCCTTCGCGGAACTCAACGGCAGGATCAGCGCGCTGACCGCGCCCGAGCACGCGATGCCGAGGGCGACTTCCGCGGCGCGCGTGAGCGCGGACTGGAACAGCGTCTGCGGCGTCATCACGGCCGGCAGGCCGATCAGCGCGGCCGTGTAGCCGGCGAGCACGAAGCCGTACCAGCGAAAGTGGCGGTTGCGCACCGCGAGCGCGATGCAGCCGCCGATCCACAGCGTGATGCCGGCCATGTACAGCTCGGGCTGCTGCGCGAACAGCCCGCCGAGCGCGAGCGCGCCGACGAGGCCTGCCGCCGTGCCGAGCACGCGGTAGAAGCTCTTCGCGAACACCATCCCCGACAGCGGCTGCATCAGCACGAACACGGTGGTCATCGCGGTGCGCGGCTGCGACATCTCGAGACGCATCGCGATGCCCATCGCCAGCAGCGCCGCGAGCACGGTTTTCGCGAGGTGCAGCCAGATCAGTCCGTCGGTCACGGCCCAGTCGCGCGCCGCGTTGCCGAGCGGATCGAGCCATCGCCTCCATCGTGCCGGTTCGATGGAAGGTCGCGCGATCGCAGGTGGTGGCTTCATGAAAAAGGGGCCCAAGGCCGACCGCGCGAGGTGCCGCGGCGCGTCCGAACGGGTCCGTTCGACTGATGAGGCGCCGATTGTAGGAGCGCGGCGCCCGCGCATTAACGCAGTTGCGGGGAAACGATAGTTGCAGCCGGAGTAACAATCTGTCGCATCCAGTGGAGGAAAATGGCGGCTCCGCTACAGGTCGCTCACAGGAATGGATACCCTACAAAACATGCGGGTGTTTTCGCGCGTCGTCGAGACGGGCAGTTTCACCGCCGCCGCGCAATCGCTGAATTCGACGACGGGCGCGATGTCGCGCGCGGTGTCGGAGCTGGAGGCGCGTTTGCGCACCCGTCTGATGAATCGCTCGACGCGCCGTCTCGCGCTCACGTCGGCCGGCGAAAGCTATCTGCGGCGCTGCCGCCAGATCCTCGCCGACGTCGACCGCGCGGAAGAAGAGGCGAGTTGCGCGCACGAGCGCCCGGCCGGCGTGCTGCGCATGCACAGCTTCGCGAGCGTCGGTCATCACTATGTATTGCCCACGCTGACGCGCTATCACGCGCAATTCCCGGACGTGTCGATCGAACTGTCGCTGTCGCAGCGCATGCCCGACCTGTTCGACGGCACGAGCGACACGGCCGTCGTCACCGCGTCGTCGCTGCCCGATTCGGAACTCGTGTCGCACCTGCTCGGCTCGACGTTCAGCATTCTGTGCGCATCGCCCGACTACGTGAAACGGCACGGCGTGCCGGCCCGCCCGCAGGATCTCGCCGCGCATGCGTGCCTGACGCTGTGTACGCCGGCGTTTCCGACGCACGAATGGGTGCTCGAAGGGCCCGAAGGCGTCGAGCAGATCCACGTCGCGGGGCCCGTGCAGACCAATACCGCCGAATCGCTCGCGCTTGCGATCCGCGACGGCATCGGGATCGGCATGCTGCCGCTGTATTCGGCGATCGACGCGCTGCGCGACGGCTCGCTTGTCCGCGTGCTGCCCGCGCATATCCTGCAGAAGATGAACGTGTATGCGCTGTACCCGTCGCGCCGCTTCGTCGATGCGAAGGTGCGGACCTGGGTCGAGATGCTGCGCGCGCAGGTGCCGACGATGATCGCGCGCGACGTCGAGATGCTGAACGCGATCGATCGCGAACCGCAGGCCGCCTGAGCGCAGGCCGCCTGGACCGCGCGGGCGCATCGGCGCGCGGCGGGTTGCTTCATGCCCATGCCGGAACCGCGTCGCTCGCCATCCATGCTGGAGGCGAGCGACGCGCGCCGTCACAGCGCGGGCTTGGCCGCCGCGCCCGATTCGGTTGCCGGCTCGCCGGTCGGGCCGTAGGCGGCTCGCGCCGCTTTCCGTTCGGCGAGACGCTTCGCCTGCAGTCGTTCTTGCGCCGCGAGAATGTCGTCCGGATAGTTGCCGATTTCCCCGCGCGCCGGGTTGTAGCCGACCGATTCGAGATCGATCAGCTCCTGCAGCACCTGCGCGCGCGTGACGGGCGACTTCGCCTGCTGGGCGAACGACAGGGCCGGTGCGGCAAGCAGGACGGCAGCGGCGGCGGTAACGACGAGCGATTTCACGAGGTTCTCCTGAATAAGGGGTGGGTGGCCGGATCGACACGCTGCGCGCGGCGCCGACCTTCGACGTCAGTCTACGGAGCGAGTCCGCGTGCAAACACCCCGATTCCAGGAGGGCTGCGTTCCAGAAGGAACAACATTGGCGGCGTCGCCCGCGGCCACTGAACCCGTGTGTGCACACGGCTCCTGCAGGCGGACGACGTCGCGCGATGCCGGTCAGAACCGCGTGCGCATGCCGATCGTGCCGACCACCTGGTTCGCGGTGCTCGATGCGCCGCCCGACGTGTTGATGAACGCCTGGTAGCCGCGGCCCGACGCATGCTGGAACATCGCTTCCGCGTACAGGTCGGTGCGGCGCGACAGCTTGTACACGGCCTGCAGGTTGGCCTGATGCCACTTCGGATCGCTGCCGTGCTTGCTGTCCGGATTCGACACGCTGGCGTCCGTGTACACATAGGCCGCGCCGACGCTGACGGCCGGCGTCACCGCATAGCGCACGTTCACGTCGTAGTTGTTGAACGCGATCTGGCCGCTGGAGCCGAACGCGCCCGTGTTGTCGTACTGCGAGCGCGTGTAGACGAAGCCGACGGTCGCCGGGCCGAACACGTAGCTGACGCCGCCGCCGTAGCTGCGCATGCGGTCCGAGCCGATCGACCAGCCGCCCTGGTTCAGGCTTTTCGCTTCGGCCGAATCGGTCGCGCCGGGGCTCGCGCTCGTCGAGCCCTTCGTGCCGTTCATCTGCAGGTAGGCGCCGGCCAGCTTCAGCGGGCCGTTCGTGTAGCTCGCGGCCACGCTGTACGCGCGGTTCGCGCTGAAGTTCGCCGAGTTGGAGAACGCGTACAGCGCGCCGACCTTGAAGCCCGCGATCGTATCGCTCGTGTACTTGACCGCGTTGTTGATGCGCAGCGAGTGGTTCAGGTTGTCGTTGTCGAACGGATGCGCGAAGCCCGTATCGCCGAAATCGCCGGACGTCGCGGACAGCGGCGCGACGAAATCGACCATCGTGTCGTACTGGCGGCCGAGCGTCAGCGTGCCGTAGCCGGCCTGGCTGAGGCCGACATATGCGTGCCGGCCGAACAGCTTGCCGTCCTGGCCGAGCCCGCCGTTGTTCGCGTTGAAGCCGTTCTCGAGCACGAACAGCGCTTTCAGGCCGCCGCCGAGATCCTCGGTGCCGCGCAGGCCGAAGCGGCTGCCGTTGATCGTGCCGGTCGCCATGCGCCACTGCGACGCGCCGTTCACGTTGTTGGTATAGGCGATGCCGGCGTCGATCAGGCCGTACAGCGTGACCGAGCTTTGCGCGTGGGCGAGCGGCGCGAACAGGGCGGCGGCGCACGCGCCGGCGATCAGGGTTTTTTTCAAGGTGAAGCTCCTGCGTGTGGGACGGGAAACCAAAGTTCGGCGCAAGTATAGGAATGCGCGGCGCGCGCAAGGGCCGGGCGGCCGCGAGCGCACTGTTCCGGATCCTGCAAGAGTCGTTCACAAAACCGACACGACGCGATGCGCCCGCGCCGGCCGGCGGTTCTTGCGCGACGGCCAGCCTGCGGCTGTCCTCCGGCGCGGCCCTGCTGTCGTGTCGATGCAACATGCGCGGTACGTGCGCGCATCGCTGCTTTTCCTCCATACTGATTGTCCGGACCGCACGGCCGCCGATGCAGATCGCGCGGCCGTGTCAACGCATACGACAAGAGGCCCCCATGAACCTGTTCAACGTACGTCTGCGCGGCCGCGACGGCCTGTTCACGATCGGCATCGATGCCGGCAAGATCGCGCGGATCGATGCGCAAACCGCACCGATCGCGTCGACGAACCCCGACCATATCGATGGCGGCGGCCGGCTCGCGATTGCGCCGCTCGTCGAGCCGCATATCCACCTCGATGCAGTACTGACGGCCGGCGAACCCGCGTGGAACATGAGCGGCACGCTGTTCGAGGGCATCGAGCGCTGGGCCGAGCGCAAGGCGACGATCACGCACGACGACACGAAAGCACGCGCGCATGCGGCGATTGGCATGCTGCGCGACCACGGGATCCAGCACGTGCGCACGCACGTCGACGTGACCGATCCGACGTTGGCCGCGCTGAAGGCGATGCTCGAAGTGAAGGACGAGGCGCGCGGGCTGATCGACCTGCAGATCGTCGCGTTCCCGCAGGAGGGCATCGAATCGTTCGACGGCGGCCGCGCGTTGATGGAGCAGGCGATCGAACTCGGCGCGGACGTCGTCGGCGGGATCCCGCATTTCGAGAACACGCGGGAGCAGGGCGTCAGCTCGATCCGCTTCCTGATGGATCTCGCGGAACGCACGGGCTGCCTCGTCGACGTGCACTGCGACGAGACCGACGATCCGCATTCGCGCTTTCTCGAAGTGCTCGCGGAAGAAGCGCGCGTGCGCGGCATGGGGGCGCGCGTCACCGCGAGCCACACGACCGCGATGGGTTCGTACGACAACGCGTACTGCTCGAAGCTGTTCCGGCTGCTGAAGCGGGCGGGACTGAACTTCATCTCGTGCCCGACCGAGAGCATCCATCTGCAAGGGCGCTTCGACACGTTTCCGAAGCGGCGCGGCGTCACGCGCGTCGCGGAACTCGACCGTGCCGGGATCAACGTGTGCTTCGGGCAGGATTCGATCAAGGACCCGTGGTATCCGCTCGGCAACGGCAACATCCTGCGCGTGCTCGACGCGGGCCTTCATATCTGCCACATGATGGGTTACCAGGACCTGCAGCGCTGCCTCGACTTCGTGACCGACCACAGCGCGACGACGATGCATCTGGGCGATGGCTACGGCATCGCGGTCGGGCGGCCGGCCAATCTCGTCGTGCTCGACGCGGACAGCGACTACGAAGCCGTACGCCGGCAGGCGAAGGCCACGCTGTCGATGCGCCACGGGAAGGTCATCATGCGGCGCGAACCGGAGCGCATTACGTATCCGGATTGATGCGGAAGGTGGGCCATCGTGGCCCGCTGGCCTTCATGTATTCGCAAAATACATCAGTCGATTCGAAAAATACGTTTGTTTCATGAGAGGCGCGGGCCTACGATTCGGTCCTGACGACGGCGTGCCACCTGCGCACCGTCCTTTTCTCTCTTCGTTCGCCGACCCCATGCGCCTCGATCTTCCGTCCGCTCCCGCTGCTTCTTCGCCGACTGCCAGCCCGTTCGCGCGCCTGGCCGTCGTCACGGTCCTGACCGGCATCGGCGCGGGGCTCGGCGGCATGCTGCTCGCGCTGCTGCTGCATGCGATCCAGCACGTCGCGTACGGCTACAGCATCGCGCACGTGATCGGGTCCGAGAGCTTCCTCACTGGCGTGACCGCGGCCGAGCCGCTGCGCCGGGTCGCGGTGCTGGCCGTCTGCGGGATCGTCGCCGGCGGCGGCTGGTGGGCGCTTTACCGGTATGGCCGGCCGCTCGTCAGCATCCGTCGCGCGGTGCGCGCGGCCGATCCGCGGATGCCATTCGTCAGCACGACGGTTCACGCACTGCTGCAGATCGTCACCGTCGCGCTCGGCTCGCCGCTCGGCCGCGAAGTCGCGCCGCGCGAGATCGGCTCGCTGCTCGCCGGGCGGTTTGCCCACGCGGCGCGACTCACGCCCGACGACTGCCGGCTGATGGTCGCGTGCGGCGCCGGCGCGGGGCTCGCGGCCGTCTACAACGTGCCGCTCGGCGGCGCGATTTTCGTGCTCGAGGTGCTGCTCGGCACGTTCGAACTGCGGACGCTGATCGTGGCGGTCGTGACGTCCGCGATCGCGGCGGTCGTCGCGTGGATCGGCCTCGGCAACGAGCATCAGTACACGGTGCCGGCGTTCGTGCTGAGCACGCCGCTCGTCGCATGGTCGATCGTCTGCGGGCCGCTGTTCGGTTTCGCCGCGTACGGTTTCGTGCGGCTCACGACCCGCGCGCGTGCGAACGCGCCGAAGGACTGGCGGCTCCCGGTGTTCGCGCTGCTGAACTTCGCGGTGGTCGGCGTGCTCGCGATGGGGTTTCCGCAACTGCTCGGCAACGGCAAGGGCCCGGCGGCGCTGGGTTTCGACGGCACGCTGACGATCGGCTTCGCCGCGACGCTGCTCGTGCTGAAGGTGCTGATCGAGGCCGGCAGCCTGCGGGCCGGCGCGGAAGGCGGGCTGCTGACGCCGGGTCTCGCGAACGGCGCGCTGCTCGGTGTCGTGCTCGGCGGATTGTGGAGCGCCGTGTGGCCGGGCGCATCGCTCGGCGGATGCGCGCTGATCGGCGCGACCGCGTTTCTCGCTGCGTCGATGCAGATGCCGATCACGGCCGTCGTGTTGATGCTCGAATTCACGCGTGCGAATCACGACAGCCTCGTGCCGATGTTGCTGGCAGTGGCGGGTTCGCTTGTGGCGTATCGGTTCGCGCAGAAGCTGGCGGAGCGGCGAGCGACGGCGATCGCAGCCGTCAGCACGCCGGAGGCGGTTGCTCGCTAGCGGGCTCACGCCAAGGCCCGTAAACGCATCGATGAGCGCGGCGATCCATCCACGACATGGCGTCTCTGGCGGGTAGGGAAGAGCATGCATCGCTGACGCACCAATTCTGTCTTGGAGTGGATTAACTGCGAAAATTGTGCCATAAGATCTAATATGTGGGAATTATATTCCCTGAGTGCATTTTCCCTATAACTCTATAATATTGTGAGTTACGAGAGATATAGCCCGGGAAGGCCCACTATGTTGGAATTAAGTTTTCGCAAGCCCGACGAAATCGTCACACTGCTTTGCGCGAGGCTTCGCACGGAGCGGCTGGCGTTGCAACTGACGCAGAGCGACGTAGCCGCGCGTGCCGGCGTCGGTTCCAATACCGTGTCCAATCTGGAATCCGGACGCAATGTGAGCCTCGAGACGGTCGTTCGTGTAGCCATGGTCCTGGGACGAAGCAAGGAACTCGAAGGATTGTTCCTGCCGAAGCTCGATAGCCTGGAAGACGTTCACCGGTATGAAAAAAGCGCCAAACGTCAGCGCGTCAAGCGGGGCAACCAGAAATGATCGAGCGGATCGATGTCTACTACGACGGCTGGGGGGAGCACTGGCTGTGGGGATCGATGGTTTCTACGACGGCGATCACGGGGCGCCCGTTGATCGTATTCGAATATAGCGATGACGCGCGCAAGAGGGGGCTGGAACTATCGTCTTATGCGCTTCCATTGCATGGAGCGAGGCTGCGCAAGGACTTTCCGTCCCACCAGATGGGATTGCCCGGCCCGGTCTATGACGCGCTGCCCGACGGATGGGGCATGTTGCTCACGGACCGCTTGTTCAAACGCCGCGGTCTCAACGCGGCACGCATCGGGCCGCTGGAGCGGTTGGCTTACATTGGCAACCACGCAATGGGCGCCCTGTCGTTCGAACCGGTCGCGCTCGAGATCCAGGCACCGCAGCCGGATATTCCTCTCGACCGGCTCGCGGCCGAGGTACAGGAAGTCCTCGATGGTGAGGGCGGCGAATTCCTTCATCAACTGCTGCAGGTGGGCGGCTCTCCGCAGGGTGCCAGGCCGAAGGCCCTGGTCTATCGTGATCCGCAGTCCGGCGCTTTTACCACGGCCGCGGTGGCGGGTCTTGAAGCATGGTTGGTCAAGTTCCCGGCCCGGCAAGAGCATCCCGAGGTGTGCGCGATCGAAATGGTCTATGCCGAGTGCTTGCGCATGTGCGGCATCGAGACCCCGGACACGCTGCATTTCAATTTGCCTGACGGGATGGCGGCATTTGCGTCCCGGCGTTTCGATCGACGGGACGGTCTGCGCGTGCCCATGCAAAGCGTTGCCGCGTTTACCGGTGCCGATTACAAAACGCCGGGTGCGCTGGACTACGTGAACTTCTTGCGCGCGACTCACATGTGCACCAACGACGTACGCGAGAAGGCGCGGGCGTTTGAACGGGCTGTCTTCAATGTCGCGTTCAACAATCGCGACGATCATCCGAAAAACTTCGCATACGTCATGTCGCGATCCGGCCAGTGGAAACTCGCGCCGGCCTACGACGTGACATTCTGCGAGGGGCCGGGCGGTTACCACCAAATGGACGTCATGGGCGAGGCGCTGCGGATCGACCGGGCGGCATTGCTCGGACTGGCAAAGGAAGCCGAGCTTTCCGCAGCCGCTGCCGGCGACATGATCGACGGAATGTGCGGCGTGGCCAGCCAGTTCTCGGCCATTGCGAAGCGCCGCTACGAGGGGATCATCACAGAAGGCACCCTGACGGACATTCAGCGTCGAATCGACGAGAACGTTGCGCTGCTGCGCTAGGTGTGAAGCTTCAATAGGTTGTATCGATGGTTCATCCGGACTGAGTCTGGGAGACTGGAAGTCGCCAAACACCCAACCTTCCAGGAACCCAGCCGGATGAACACCCATAAGAATGCCC
>NZ_CADFEH010000012.1:0-182939 GCF_902833155.1 Burkholderia sp. BCC1047
GAGGCGTCTCAACGAGCGTCCGCGTAAGACGCTAAACTTTGACACACCCGCCCAGCGGTTCCATCAATCCGTTGCATCGACCGGTTGAATCCGCAGCCCACGCCGGCCGCCACGCCCGATGCCGATGCGAACGTCGCATTGGTCATCAGGCTCGACGCATCGCCGGCCGCATACACGCCGGCGACGCTCGTCTGCTTCCACGCATCGACGCGAATCGCGATGCCGAGCGGCCCTTCGTCGAACGCGCAGCCGAGCTGCTGCGCGAGGTCGCTCGCCATGTCGGTGCGCGCGCCGACGAACAGCGCGTCGATCGGCACGACCTGCCCGTCGGCGAGCCGCAGCGCGTCGATACGCGGCGCGTCGCCGAGGATCTCGACGACCGGCGAGCGTTCGATGCGTACGCCGCGCGCGGCGAGCAACGCGGCTTCCTCTTCGTTCGCTTCGACCACGCCCTGCGTGAACCACGTCGTCGGGCCCCAGTCCGGAATCAGGATCGCCTGATGGACCGACAGCGGATGCGTGGCGAGCACGCCGAGCCGCTGGCCGCTCACTTCGTATCCGTGACAGTACGGACAATGCAGCACGCTGATGCCCCAGCGTTCGGCGAGCCCCGGCAGCGCGGGCAGTTCGTCGCGGATGCCGGTCGCGAGAATCAGCCGGTCGGCGCTCGCGCGGCTGCCCTCGGCGAGCGTCACGTGAAAGCGTCCGTCCGCATCACGTTCGGCGGTGCGCGCGTCGCCGTCGATGCGCTGCACGGTCGGATACGCGGCAAGCTGCGCGCTCGCTTCGGCGACGATCCGCGCGGGCGGCTTGCCGTCTTGCCCGAAGAAGCCATGCGCGTGTTCGGCAAAGCGGTTGCGCGGCCGGCCGGCGTCGATCACGAGCACGCGGCGGCGTGCGCGCGCCAACTGCATCGCGGCCGACAGCCCGGCAAAGCTGCCGCCGATCACGATCACTTCATGATGGGTATCCATGCATCCACTCCTTTCTGAATCTGCGTGACGGATAGACGTGCTTCGCTGGCGGTCAACTCATGAAACACGAGAAGTTGCATGATAGGGCGATGGTATCATTCATGCAACTTCAGAAGTTTCGAAAGAGGGGAGTCCCGCCCGTGAGAACCGACAGCCGTTTGTCGCGCATGCTGCATGCGCTGATCCACATGGACCAGGCCGACGGCCCGCTGACGTCGGAAACGATCGCGACGATGCTGGGCACGAATCCGGTCGTCGTGCGGCGCCTGCTTGGCGGGTTGCGCGATGGCGGCTACGTGCAGTCGGAGAAGGGGCACGGCGGCGGCTGGGCGCTGAGCGTCGCGCTCGACGACATCACGCTGCTCGACGTCTATCGCGCGGTGGGCGAGCCGCCGCTGTTTTCCGACCTGGTGTCCAAGGACGCGCCCGAATGCCTGGTCGAACAGGCGGTCAACGCGCATCTGTCGGCGGCGCTGAAGGAGGCTGAAGCGTCGCTGCTCGCGCGCTTCGGCGAAGTCACGCTCGGCATGCTGTCGCGCGATTTCGAAGCGAAGGCGGCGCGGTTGCGCAAGCCGCGCTGACGCAGCGCAGCACGCCCGCCGTACGCGCATAACGCACGCTGCGGCGCGCGCCGGCACGATCGAAACCGTCGCGCCGCCACGTTCTGTCCCCCAACTTCTGCCCGGTTCGCCCGCCACAGGGCAAAATACGGGTTTTCCGCACCCGCGAGGGCGCGTTCGAATCACGCGCCGGGCGGCGGCAGTGCGCATGCCGCACGCCGCCGCCGGGCGCCCAGGCAAGAAACGCTCGCCATGCCGCGAGCCCACAGGAGTCCAGACCCCATGCCCGAATCCAACCTGTCCTTTTTCGGCCGGCTGTCGCTGGCCGTCGGCACGTTCTTCTCCGTGCTCGGCAATCGCGAGTTCGCGGCCGAAGTGCTGCGCGTGCGCGATGGCGCCCCGGCACCGGTCGCGCCGGTCCCGACGCCGGCGCCCGCTGCCGCGCCCGTCGCGCCCGCGCCGGTGAAGGCGCCGGCCCCCGAGCTGCGCGAAGCGAGCCCGCAGGCCGCGCTGCAGCTGCTCGGCCTGCTGCAACGCGATGCGCGCTTCATCGATTTCGTCGAGGAAGACATCGCCGGCTACGCGGACGCCGACATCGGCGCGGCCGCGCGCCTCGTGCACGACGGCTGCCGCGCCGCGCTGCGCGAGCACTTCACGATCGTGCCGGTGCGCGACGAAGCCGAAGGCAGCCGCGTGACGCTGCCGGCCGGCTTCGACGCGACGGCCGTGCGCGTGACCGGCAACGTGGTCGGCTCCGCGCCGTTCACGGGCACCGTCAGCCATCGCGGCTGGCGTGTTTCCGACGTGCGCCTGCCGAAGCTGACGGGCAGCCACGACGCATCGGTCATCGCACCGGCGGAGGTGGAACTGTGAGCGATCCGCGCTATTCGATCGGTATCGACCTCGGGACGACCCACTGCGCGCTGTCGTACGTCGACAGCAGCACGAGCGACGGCGAAAAGATCGTGCAGCAGGTGCTGCCGATCGCGCAGCTGACCGCACCGGGCGCGCTGGAATCGCGCGACCTGCTGCCGTCGTTCCTCTACCTGCCGCATGAAAGCGAGCTGACGCAGGGCGACCTGACGCTGCCGTGGACGGATTCGCGCGCGTTCGCGGTCGGCGAGATGGCGCGCACGCGCGGCGCCGGCACGCCGATCCGCCTCGTGTCGAGCGCGAAAAGCTGGCTGTGCCACCCGGGCGTCGATCGCCGCGCGGCGATCCTGCCGAGCGATGCGCCGCCGGAAGTGGCGCGCGTGTCGCCGCTGGAAAGCTCGATCCGCTATCTCACGCACCTGCGCGAAGCGTGGGACCACGCGCATCCCGACGCGCCGTTCGCCGACCAGGACGTGACGGTCACGATCCCCGCGTCGTTCGATCCGGCCGCACGCGAACTGACGGCCGAGGCCGCGCGCGCCGCCGGCTACACGCGGATGACGCTGCTCGAAGAGCCGCAAGCGGCGCTCTACAGCTGGATCCAGAAAAGCGAAGGCGGCTGGCGCAAGCAGGTGCAGGTCGGCGACCTGATCCTGTGCGTCGACGTCGGCGGCGGCACGACCGACCTGTCGCTGATCGCTGTGGTCGAGCGCGACGGCAATCTCGAACTGCATCGCGTGGCCGTCGGCGAGCACATTCTGCTCGGCGGCGACAACATGGATCTCGCGCTCGCGCACGTGGTCGCGCGCAAGCTCGCGCAGCAGGGCACGCAGGCCGATCCGTGGCAACTGCGCGCGCTGACCTACGCGTGCCGCTCGGCGAAGGAAACGCTGCTGTCCGACCCGACCACCGACGCGGTGCCGCTCGTCGTGCCGAGCCGCGGCTCGAAGCTGATCGGCGGTTCGATCCGCACCGAGCTGACGCGTGCGGAACTCACGCAGACGATCCTCGAAGGCTTCTTCCCGCAAGTCGATGCGGCCGCGCGCCCGGTGAGCCGCGCGCGCGTCGGCCTGACGCAGCTCGGCCTGCCGTATGCGCAGGACGCGGGCATCACGCGCCATCTCGCGGCGTTCCTCGGCCGCCAGGTCGCGGCGCTCGACACGCTCGAAGGCGTGCAGCGCACGCTGCCGCAGGGCGCGACGTTCCTGCATCCGACCGCCGTGCTGTTCAACGGCGGCGTGTTCAAGTCGACGCTGCTCACGCAGCGCGTGCTCGATACGCTCAACGGCTGGCTCGCCGCCGAAGGCGCGCCGCCCGCGCGCCTGCTCGAAGGCGCGGATCTCGATCTCGCGGTCGCGCGCGGCGCGGCGTACTACGGTTATGTGAAGCGCGGTCGCGGCGTGCGCATTCGCGGCGGCACGGCGCGTGCGTACTACGTCGCGATCGAATCGGCGATGCCCGCGGTGCCGGGGCTGGAGCCGCCGGTGCAGGCGCTGTGCGTCGCGCCGTTCGGGATGGAGGAAGGCACGGACGCGGCGCTGCCGCCGCAGGAGTTCGGCCTCGTCGTCGGCGAACCGGTGCAGTTCCGCTTCTTCGGGTCGTCGGTGCGCCGCCAGGATCAGGTCGGCACGCTGCTCGACTACTGGTCGGCGGAAGAGCTGCAGGAGCTGGAGGAAATCCAGGCGACGCTGCCCGCCGAAGGGCGCACCGTCGGCGAAGTCGTGCCGGTGAAGCTGCACGCGCGCGTGACCGAAGCCGGCACACTCGAACTCGAGGCGATCCCGAGCGGCACGAACGAGCGCTGGAAAGTCGAGTTCGACGTGCGCGGCGCCGCCTGAGCGCGATGAAGCGTTATACGGTCGGCATCGACCTCGGCACGAGCAATACGGTCGTCGCGTACGTCGAGGCCGGTTCCGACGCGATCCGCGTGTTCGACGTCGAGCAACTGGTCGGGCCGGGCGCGGTGGCCGCGCAGCCGCTGCTGCCGTCGGTGCGCTATCACCCGGCGGCGGGCGAGCTGCCGCCGGACGCGCTGCGGCTGCCGTGGGCGGCCGATCCGAAGGCAAATACGAAGGCGAATGCGCAATCGGCCAGGACCGACGCGCCGCCGGCCGTGATCGGCCGCTATGCGCGCACGCTCGGCGCGCAGGTGCCGGGCCGGCTCGTGTCGAGCGCGAAAAGCTGGCTGTCGCACGCGTCGGTCGATCGGCTCGCGGCAATCCTGCCGTGGGGCGCGGCCGACGGCGTCGACAAGGTATCGCCGGTCGATGCGAGCGCGAGCTATCTCGCGCACGTGCGCGACGCGTGGGACGCGCGTTTTCCCGATGCGCCGCTCGCGCGGCAGGACGTGATCCTGACGGTGCCCGCGTCGTTCGACGACGGTGCGCGTGCGTTGACGGTCGAGGCCGCGCGACGCGCGAAGCTGCCCGCGCTGCGCTTGCTCGAAGAACCGCAGGCTGCGTTCTACGACTGGTTGTACGGCCAGCGCGCGACGTTGCGCGACACGTTCGCCGCGCCGCGGCGCGTGCTGATCTGCGACGTCGGCGGCGGTACGACCGACCTCACGCTCGTCGATGTCGCGCCGGGCGACGACGGCGAGCCGACCTTTACGCGCGTCGGCGTCGGCAACCATCTGATGCTCGGCGGCGACAACATGGACCTCGCGCTCGCGCGCCTGGTCGAGTCGCGGCTGACCGAGCCCGGCACGCGCCTGTCGGCCGCGAGCCTGTCGCAACTCGTCGAGCGTTGCCGCGCGGCGAAGGAGCGGCTGCTCGGCGACGACGCGCCGGCGTCCGTCACCGTCACGCTGCTCGGCGCGGGCAGCAAGCTCGTCGGCGGCGCGCGATCGGCCGAGCTGACGCGGCAGGAAGTCGAGCAGATCGTCGTCGACGGGTTCTTTCCGCAGGTCGCGGCCGGCGAATTGCCGCGCCGTGCGCGCGCGGCGATCGTCGAATTCGGCTTGCCGTATGCGAGCGACGCGGCCGTCACGCGCCATGTCGCCGCGTTCCTGAACCGTCATGCGGAAGGCCCGCTGCCCGACACGCTGCTGCTCAACGGCGGCGTGTTCCGCGCGAGCGCGCTCGCCGGCCGTCTCGCGCAGACGCTCGGCGCGTGGCGCGGCGCGCCGCTCGACGTGCTGCACAACGCGCATCCGGATGTGGCCGTCGCGCGCGGCGCGGTGGCTTACGGGCTTGCGCGTGCCGGCCATGCGCCGCGCATCGGCGGCGGCTCCGCGCGCAGCTATTTCCTCGTGCTCGACGATGGCGCGGACGCCGCCGCCGCACGCGGCGTCTGCCTGCTGCCGCGCGGCGCGGAAGAGGGCCGCGAGATCCGCCTCGACGATCGCACGTTCGCGCTGCAGCTTGGGCAGCCGGTGCGTTTCCACCTCGTATCGACCGTGGCCGACACGAAGTACCAGCCCGGCGATCTCGTCGATCTCGACGCCGGCGATTTCGTGCGGCTGCCGCCGATCGCGACGGTCGTCGACGCGAAGGCGGGCGGCGACGCACGCGAAACGCCGGTGAAGCTCACCGCGTCGCTGACCGAGGTCGGCACGCTCGAAATGCATTGCATCGCGACCGACGACGCGGCGCGCCGCTGGCGGCTCGAATTCCAGTTGCGCGGCGATGCGCCGGTTCATGGCGACGATGCGGCGCTCACCCGGCATCCGCGGCTCGACCAGGCGATCGAGCTGATCGAGCGCTCGTTCGGCAGCAAGGCCGCGGGCGTCACGCCGAAAGACACGCGCCGGTTGCGCGCGCAACTCGAACAGGTGCTCGGCGCGCGCGAAGACTGGGACGTCGCGCTTGCGCGCGAACTGTTCGACGCGTTGCTCGCGCGGGCGCGGCGGCGGCGCCGCTCGGCCGATCACGAGCGCGCATGGCTGAACCTCGCCGGGTATTGCCTGCGTCCGGGTTTCGGCCATCCGCTCGACGCGTGGCGGATCGAGCAGCTGTGGCCGCTGTTCGACGACGGCATTCAATACGTGACCGACGCGCAGGTGTGGTCCGAGTGGTGGACGCTGTGGCGGCGCGTGGCCGGCGGCCTCGACGACGATGCGCAGACGCAGGTGCGCGACGCGATCGCGTTCCTCGAACCGTCCGACGACAAGCGGCGCAAGCTGCCGTTCGATCCGGCCAAGGTCGGGCCCGCCGACATGACGCGGTTGTCCGCGTCGCTCGAACGGCTGCCCGTCGAGCGCAAGGTCGAACTGGCCGAGCGGCTGATCGCGCAATTGCAGAAGCCGGCCGACCGTGCGTTGTGTGCGTGGGCGCTCGGGCGGATCGGTGCAAGGCGGCCGTTCTATGGCAGCGCGCATAGCGTCGTGCCGGCGGAAATCGTCATCGGCTGGCTCGATGCGCTGTTCGCGCTCGACTGGAAGCAGGTCGAACCGGCTGCGTTCGCGGCCGCGCAGATCGCGCGGATGACGGGCGACCGCTCGCGCGATTTGCCGGACGACACGCGCGAGGCCGTCATCAAGCGCCTGTTGGCCGCGCATGCATCGGCGACGTGGATCGACATGGTCCGTGAAGCGATCGCGTTCGATGAAGCCGATACGGTGCGCGTGTTCGGCGAAACGCTGCCGGCCGGATTGAAGCTGCTGGGCGATTGAGAGTCGTGCGGGATGCTTCGATCTCGTTCGCGGATCGAAGCGTCCGGTCTCGGTCGACGTCGCGCCGCCCATGGCACGACGTCGAAGCCGGTTTCATTCAGGCGTGCGACACCCCTTCGCGACGCTTTTCCGCTGATCCGATTTCTGCGTCATCACGCGCGGTTGCCGAGCGGGAATCGCCAATACCGAGACGAGCATCTTGTTGTCGACGCACAAGGCGTGACGCGGCACGTTCCTGCGCGCGGTCAGGCGCCGGCCGCCGGCTCCGGAAACACCGGCTCACCAAGCGTCAGCATCAACCGGTTCGCCCAAGCGAAGATCGCGATGGCGTGCGACAGGTCGAGAATTTCCTCATGCGTGAGCCCTTCGGCTTCGAGCGCGGCAATATCGCTGTCATCGATCGCGTCGGGCCGTTCGGTCAATGCAATCGCATAGCGGACGATCGCGCGTTCGCGCGCCGTCGTGCCGGCCGTCGCCGGATCGTCGAACACCTGCTCGATCGCATCGGTGCGTTTCGCGAGCTGCGTGAAGCGCTGCGCATGCACCGACGCGCAGTACACGCAGCCGTTCACGCGCGACACCGCGGTGCTCGCCAGTTCGCGCTCGGCGCGCGACAGCCCGCCGGGGCCGTACATGATCGCGTTGAACACGCCCGAGCGCTGCAGCAGGATCTCGGCATGATGGACGAGCAGCAAATAGTAGTCGGACGTTTTCGCTTGCGGGTGGCTCGCTTCGAGCACCGCGAGCTGATCGGGCGTCGCCGCGTCGAGCGGGACCGTGTCGAGCCACGCGCGCCAGCCGAGCGTATCAAACGTGAAGCCGTGGGTAGCCGTCGTCATGCGGCCTCCCTGGCGGTGCGTGCCTGAAGTGCCCGCGCGGCGGCAGCCACGCGCAACTGATACGCGACGAACGCAACGAGCTGCGACAGCGCGACGATCGCGGGCGTCGTGAGTCCGGCCGATTTCAACGCGTCGAGATCGGCCGCGCGTGCGTCGACGGGTGCGTGCGTCAGGCGCTTCGCGTGCAACAGGATCGCGCCGAGGCGGCGAGGCAGCGCGTCGAACGCGTCGGCATCGGCTCGTTCGATATCGTCGAGCGTGCCGCCTGCGTCGAGCAATCGCGTGCGATAGATGTCGGCCAGTGCGTGTGCGTTCGACTGTCGCGCGACATAGCGCGCCGCATGCAGCCGCTCGACCGGCGAAAGATCGGGCAGGGATGGATCGAACAGCGCGGCTTCGCTCAGTTGCGTATGCAACAGCACCTTGCCGCGTGCACGGCGCAGCGCGGCGACGGCGTCGCCTTCGCGCAGGCCGGCTGTCGCATCGATCGTATCCGGCACGGCGGCCGGCGTGAGGGAGTCAGTCATCGTTTCGGTTTTCCTTCGTCGTCAAAGTGCCCGATGGCGTCGGCGTCGCGCCATTCGTCGCCTTGCAGTTCGGCATTCGCGTACGCGACGAGCGCGTCGTAGTGGCGGTCGCGATCGGCATCGAACAGCCGGCTCGCAATGCCGCGCGCGAGCCGCTGCGCACCCGCGCTGATGGCCGGAATGTCGCCGGACAGCTTGCCGTGGCTCAGGCTCGCCGCATGGTTGAAGCAATGAATCCGCGTGACGGCCGGGCACGCACCGCGCTCGCGCTCCTGGAAGGCGAACGCTGGGCCGAGATCGGGCGACTCGGCGAGTTCGTCGAGCCACAGCGCCGGTTCCGGCCGATAGCGATCCTTCCAGCGCCGCACGTGTGCGCCGAACGACGCGAATGCCTCGCGCGTCGTCCAGTCCGAATGAAAGCCCGTCGCGAAGATCAGGAAGTCGACCGTGTAGCGGCCGCGCGGCGTCGTCACGTCGAGGCCGTCCGCGTGGTCGGCGAGCGTCTCGATCGGGCTGCCCGCATGGAAATGCGCATGATCGTGACGCGACACGCGCAGCACGCTGTCTCGCGGCGGCGGCGTCTGCGACGTCAGCGCGTAGTGCATGAAGCGCCATTTCGTCGCGTCATCGAGATCGGCGTAGCCGTGCACGAGGCCCGGGCTGCCGATGCCGGTCAGCTTGTTGATGCGTGGAATGTCCGCGCGGCGGAAGAACAGGTCGACGCGCGCGGCGCCCGCTTCGAGCGCGGTGCCCGCGTTGTCGAACGCGGACGCGCCCGCGCCGACCACGCCGACGCGCTTGCCCGCGAGCGCGGCGAAATCGATCGGCTCGGACGAATGGGCCCAGCGCGTGCGCGGCGCGCGTTGCGCGACGGGCGGCACGTACGGGCCGCCGAGCCCGTCGCGGCCGGTCGCGAGCACGACGTGCCGCGCGAGCAGCGTCTGCGCTTCGCCGTTGCCGCGCACGTCGAGCGCGAGCAGCCCGTCCTCGCGCGGACGCAGCGCGACGAGCGTCGTGTCGTTGCGCACCTGCAGGTCGAGCGCGCGCCGATACCAGCGCAGGTAGTCCATCCATTGCGGGCGCGGAATCTTGTACAGCGCATCCCACGCGTCGCGGCCGTATTGCGCTTCGAACCACGCGCGGAACGTCAGCGCCGGCAGACCGAGCGCGGGGCCCGCAAGCTGCTTCGGAGAACGCAGCGTTTCCATCCGCGCGAACGTGACCCACGGGCCTTCGTAGCCGGCCGGCGCGCGATCGATCACGCACTGGTTGTCGATGCCGAGCAGTCGCAGTTCGGCTGACGCCGCGAGCCCGGCCATGCCGCCGCCGACGATCGCGACGTCGAGCACGCGCGCGCCGTCCGCTTCACGCGGCGGCACCCACGACGGCGCGGGCAGGTCGAGCCAGCGCAGGTCCTGCGCGAGCCGTGCTTCGAGTGCGTCGAGTGGCGTCGTCATGCGGCCTCCGGGCGCGCGCGGCGGGTTCGTGTCGGGCGAGGCGGGCGCGACGTGCGTTCGGTGCGCAGCCGGTCGCCGCGCAGCAGCGCGTCGTGCGCGGCGGCGTCGTGAAAGGTCACGTCGTCGAGCAGCGCGCGCGTCGTGCGGCGCAGCGCGTCGAGCAGCGCATCGACGGCGGCCGTGCGCGCCTTGCCGGCCGGCGTCGCGACGCCGAACGCGAACGGGATGTCGACGTCGAGCGCGCGTGCGACGACGCCGTCCACCGGCAACGCGACACCGGTTGCCGGATCGACGATGCCGATCCCGATACCCGCGCGCGCGGCCATCACCGCATTCAGCGACGCATTGGTTTCGATGAACACGCGCGCATCGACCCGCGCGGCCGCGAACGCCGCGTCGATCCGCTGGCGCAGCCGGTGCCGGTTCGCGACCGTCACGATGCGGCGCCGCGCGAGGTCGCGCAGCGCAATGCGAGGTTTCGCCGCGAGCGGATCGCCGGCCGGCAGCACGGCGACGCACGGCGTCTGCGCGATCCAGTGCACGTCGAGCCCGGCATGCGCCATCGGCAGCGTGACGACGCCGACATCGGCCGTGCCGGCCAGCACCTCGTGCACCACATGCTCGGCCGATTCGCTGCGCAACTGGTAGTGCGGCGCATGCGTATCGTCGGGCAGCGCGGCGAGCGCCGTCGGCACGAGCGTGGCCGCGAGCGACGGCGTGGCCGCGATGCGTACGGGTTCGGCGGTTTCGTCGCCGAGCGCGCGGGCCCGCGCCTCGATCGCGCGCAGGCCGACGAGCGAGCGTTCGACTTCCTCGTACAGCAGGAACGCGCGGCGCGTCGGCGTGACGCGCGGGCCGTGCCGGTCGAACAGCGCGTAGCCGAGATCGGCTTCGAGTTCCTGGATCTGCCGCGTGACGGCCGGCTGCGAGCGGCCGAGCAGTTCGCCCGCGCCGGTCACGCTGCCGGCCGACATGACCGCGGAAAAGGCTTCGAGTTGATGCAACTCCATGACGCGTTCCGATGATGCGATTTGCGCATTGTAGGAGTGCAAGCATGCGCGATTCATATAATGATTTTTGCTATCGACAGCGGGAAAACTGCGAAGCGCGCGATCGTCGCGGCGGCCGGCCATGCGCGCATGCGCGCCGATTGCGCGGGGTGACAAGAACAAAACGCCAATCGAATCAACGCGATGCGATGCATGCCGGCGTGTCGGTCGATGCGGTGGATCGCCACGATCGATCATGAACGTCATCCGCTTCGCGCCGCGGGCGATATCGATATGCGCAAAACTTCGTTGGATCGTCCTGAACCCGATGGTTACATGCCCTCACTCTTTTCGATTGACTGAAGCAGGGGGGACGCATGAACGTTTCGGGGAACGACGCGCGCGGCGCATGGCGGCGCGTGCTGGGCACGGTGGCGGCACTTGCTGCCGCATGGGGCTTGTCGACGGGCGGCGCGCTCGCGGCCGGCGTGTCGGGCGAGCCGGTAGTGATCGGCGTGAGCGGGCCGCTCACGGGCCAGGACGCGCAATACGGCGAGCAGTGGAAGCGCGGCTTCGATCTCGCGCTCGACGAGATCAACGGCAGCGGCGGCATTCACGGCCGGCCGCTCGCGATCGACTTCCAGGACAGCCGCAGCGACCCGCGCCAGGCGGTGGCGATCGCGCAGAAGTTCGTCGCCGATCCGCGCATCGCGATCGAGCTCGGCGACTTCTCGAGCGCGACGTCGATGGCCGCGTCGCCGATCTACCAGCGCGGGCAACTGATCCAGTTCGGCTTCACGAATTCGCATCCGGATTTCACGAAGGGCGGCGACTATCTGTGGAGCACCGCGCTGAGCCAGGCGGAGGAACAGCCGCTGCTCGCGCGCTATGCGGTGAAGGAACTCGGCTTCAAGCGCATCGCGGTGCTGTACCTGAACACCGACTGGGGCCGCACCAGCAAGGATATCTTCGCGAAGGCGGTGACGGGGCTCGGCGCGCAGGTCGTCGCGGCCGAGGGCTACCAGCCTGCGGAGAAGGATTTCCGCTCGACGCTCGTGCGCATCGGTGAATCGAAGCCGGATTCGATCGTGCTGATCTCGTATTACGCGGACGGCGCGCAGATCGTGCGCCAGGCGCGCACGTCGGGCGTCGCGCTGCCGATCGCGGCGGTGGGCTCCGTGTATTCGCCGAAGTTCCTCGAACTGGGCGGTACGGCCGTTGAAGGCGTCTATACGGAATCGAACTTCTTCCCGGCCGAACCGCGCCCCGAGGTGCAGGCGTTCGTGCAGCGCTATCGCGCGAAATTCCACGCCGATCCCGATTCGTTCGTCGCGCGCGCGTACGACGCGCTGATCCTGTCGGCGGAAGTGCTGCGTCGCTACGGCACGACGCGCCAGGCCGCGCACGACGGCTTCGCGAAGATCAGCGACGTGCCGAGCGTGATCTTCGGCAAGGTGCGCTTCGATCCGCAGACGCGCCGCGTCGCCGGCGCGCGCACCGTGTATCTGGTCGTGAAACAGGGGCAGTGGGCGCTGTGGGACGGCGCGAAGCCGCAGCTCGCGGCGCGCTGAACCCGAACCGCACGCACATGACGGACGCATCCTGATGGCTTCCTGGCTCGACTACACGCTCAACGGCCTCATCGTCGGCAACATATACGCGCTGCTCGCGGTCGGGCTCGCGCTGATCTTCGGCGTGTCGCACCTGATCAACTTCGCGCACGGCTCGGTGTACATGGTCGGTGCGTTCATCGGCTGGCTGTGCCTGACGCGCTTCGGGCTGCCGCTGCCGGTCGCGCTCGCGGCGGTCGTGGTCGGGTGCGGCGCGCTCGGCATCGCGATCGAGCGGATCGGGTTGCGGCCGCTGCGCCACGCCGCGCGCATCGCGCCGCTACTCGCGACGATCGGCATCAGCTTCATCCTCGACCAGCTCGCGCAGCTCGCGTTCGGCGCGGACCCGCGCGCGGTGCCGACGCCGCTGCCCGACTGGCACGTGCGGATCGCCGGCGCGACGCTCGGCTCGCTCGACCTGCTGATCGCGGGCATCGGCATCGCGGCGGCCGCGCTGCTGTACGGCTTCCTGCGCTTCACGCGGCTCGGCTGGGCCGTGCGCGCGACCGCGCAGGATCGCGACGCCGCGTTGCAGATGGGCGTCGACGTCGATCGCGTGAACCAGACCGTGTTCGCGATCGCGTGCGCGCTCGGTGGCGTGAGCGGGCTGCTGGTCGGCATGTACTACAACAGCATCGACCCAGCGATGGGCTTCCAGGCGACGCTGAAGGGCGTCGTCGCGCTGCTGATCGGCGGGCTCGGCAACGTGCCGGGTGCGATCGCGGGCAGCCTGCTGCTCGGTCTCGTCGAAAGCTACGGCGTCGCGCTGTTCGGCACCAGCTATCGCGACCTGTTCGCGTTCGGACTGCTGATCGTATTCCTCGTGTGGCGGCCGAACGGCTTGTTCAGTGCGAACCGTGCGCTGCCGCCGGAGCCGATGACGGGCACCTTCCTCGCCGCCGCGAAAGCCGTGCGCGTGCCGCGCCCGGTGCTCGTCGCGCTGATCGCGGCGGCGGCCGTGCTGCCGTGGCTCGGGGCATCGCCTTACGTGCTGCAGACGCTGACCAACGCGTGGCTGTACGGGTTGCTCGCGCTGAGTCTCACGCTCGTCGCGGGTACGGTCGGGCAGATCTCGCTCGGCCACGCCGCGCTGCTCGTGATCGGCGCGTATGCGTCGGCGCTCCTGTCGTCGGATCTCGGCTGGTCGCCGGCCGTGACGATTCCGTGCGCGGGCGCGATCACCGCCGTGCTCGGCACGCTGCTCGTCTATCCGGCGTTCCGCTTGCGCGGGCATTACGTGTCGATCGCGACGCTCGGGATCGGCGAAGTGGTGAGCCTCGTGATCCTGAACTGGGACGGCCTGACGCGCGGCCCGCTCGGCATCACCGGCATCGCGCCGCTGCCGTGGGCGACGACCGCGCGCGCCGCGTACTGGTTCACGTTCGCGGTGCTCGTCGTGTTCGCGCTCGTACAGGTGCGGCTGCTGCGTTCGCATCTGGGCCGCACGCTACGCGCGGTGCGCGAGGACGACGTCGCCGCGCGTGCGCACGGCATCGCGCCGAACCGCTACAAGGCGATCGCGTTCGCGGTCGGCGGCGTCGCGGCGGGCGTGAGCGGCGGCATCGCCGCGCATCTGTACAGCTACATCAATCACCAGACCTTCGATTCGCAGGTGTCGATCCTCGCGCTGACGATGGTGATCCTCGGCGGGCTCGGCAACGTGCTCGGCGGCATCGTCGGCGCGATCGCGCTGATCGGGCTGCCCGAGCTGTTCCGCTGGGCGGCTGACTACCGGATGCTGATCTACGGCCTCGTGCTGCTGCTCGTCCGGTTCCGGCCGCAGGGCCTGCTGGGCACGGTGTGAGGAGAAATGCGATGACCACCACTCGACCCCTGCTCGACGTGCAGGGCCTGACGCGCCGCTTCGACGGCGTGACCGCGCTCGACGGCGCAAGCCTCACGCTAGCGGACGGCGAACTGCTCAGCGTGATCGGCCCGAATGGCGCGGGCAAGTCGACGCTGTTCAACCTGATCGCGGGCGCCGACCGGCCCGACGCCGGCCGCGTAACGTTCGACGGCCGCGACATCACCGGCACCGCGCCCGAGCGGCTCGCGGCGCTCGGCATCGCGCGCACGTTCCAGCACGGCCGCGTGTTCGGCAACCTGAGCGTGCTCGACAACGTGCTGATCGGCGCGCATGCGCGGCTGCGTGCGGCGCGGCCCGGCTGGCCGGCGCTCGGCGCGGCCGCCGAAGTGTTGCGCGCGCTCGTGCGGCCCGCGTCGGTGCGGCGCGAGGAAGCCGCGTTGCGCGAAGAAGCGCGCGCGATCGTCGCCGGCTTCGGCGAACGGCTCACGCCGCGCATCGATCATCCGGCGCACAGCCTGTCGTATGCGAACCGGCGGCGCGTGGAAATCGGCCGTGCGCTCGCGCTGCATCCGCGCCTGCTGCTGCTCGACGAGCCGACGGCCGGCATGAACGAGACGGAGACGGCCGAGATGCTGCAACTGATCCAGTCGCTGAAGGCGCGCGGGCTGACGATCCTGCTGATCGAGCACAAGCTCGAGCTCGTGATGCGCGTGTCCGACCGCGTGATGGTGCTCGACAACGGCGTGAAGATCGCCGAAGGCGCGCCGCGCGACGTGCGGCACGATCCGCGCGTGATCGAGGCTTATCTCGGCCGCCGTCACGCGGGCGGTGTGCCGGCCGAGCGCGCCGCGCAGGCGGCCGCATGAGCTTGCAATCTTCCGGACCCGATACGACCATGACCGACGCGCTGCTGAAACTCGAACACCTCGACACGTTCTACGGGCCGGTGCAGGTGCATTTCGACGTGAACTTCGAAGTCGGTCGCGGGCAGATCGTCAGCCTGCTCGGCGGCAACGCGAGCGGCAAGTCGACGACGATGAAGCTGATCCTCGGGCTGATGCGTCCGCGTCGCGGGGTCGTGCGTTTCGACGGCGACGACGTGACCGCGCTCGCGACGCCGCAGCGCGTACGGCGCGGGATCGCGGCCGTGCCGGAAGCGCGGCGGCTGTTCGGCGACATGAGCGTGCGCGAGAACCTGCTGATGGGCGCTTACACGCGCGGCGATCGTGCGGCGGTGGCCGACGACTACGCGCGTGTGCTCGATTTGTTTCCGCGGGTGCGCGAACGGCTCGCTCAGCGCGCGGGCACGCTGTCGGGCGGCGAGCAGCAGATGCTCGCGATGGCGCGTGCGCTGATGGCGCGGCCGAAACTGATCTGCATGGACGAGCCGACGATGGGGCTGTCGCCGCTGTACGTCGACAAGGTGCTGGAGCTGATCGACGCGATCAACAAGCAAGGCGTGACAGTGTTCATGGTCGAGCAGAACGCGAGCCTCGCGCTGGAGATCGCGCACTATGGGTACGTGCTGCAGACGGGGCGCGTCGTGCTCGAAGGCCCCGCGAAAACGCTGCTCGACGACGAGCGCGTGCGCGATGCGTATCTCGGTGGGGAGGCGGTGGCGGCGTAGGCGGCGCGAGCTGGGGCTGCCAAGCGCCGTGAAATGTGGAGTAGATTGGCGTTCTGTCGCGATCGACACCACGGAGAGCACCGCGCCATGTTGACCTATTCCATCCAGAAAGTCGGCTACGATTTCAATCAACTCGATCAGCAGGGCGCGACCGACTACGCGTCGTTCGTTCACGCGTTCGATGCGTTTCCTTGGGCCGCTCAGCACGTCGAATGGAACGAGACGCAGGACGGCCCGCTGCCGGCGCTCGTGCTGCAGCATGCCGACGATCAGCGCGAGCTGTGGGTGACTGCGTTGACGGATGCGCATTCGGACGGCTTCCAGCTGAATGCGGTGTCCATGCGGATGAAGAAGGGGCTCTTCGGCATCGGCAAGGGCAAGCTGGAGCAGCACGTCGACACGATCGACGTGAGAAAGCGCGTCGACGCCGATGCGTTGTGCCGGTTGTTCTGCGAGCGCCAGTATGACGAGCTGGACCAACGGGTTGCGCGACACGCGAAGCGCAACCCCGACGACGATCGGGACAGCGACGACTGAACGCGTGTTGCGCGGCGGCGTTCGATCGAACGTGCGTGCGCCGGATCTGCGGTTGCCTAAGCGTCGCTTGCGGCGTGCGTCGTCGCCGCGCGTGGAAACATCAGCACCACCGCGAACCCGCCCGCATCGGGAAACGCAAACCCCACGCGCCCGCCGTGCGCCTTCATCACTTCCTGCACGATCGCGAGCCCGAGACCGGACCCGGTACGTCGCTCGCTGCCGTCCGGCGCGATTCGCACGAACGGCTGCAACGCCGCGTCCCAATGCTCGCGCGGTATCCCGCGCCCGTTGTCGGTGACGGTCAGCGTCACCGCGCCCTCTGCATTGCCGGTGGTCGCGACCGACACGACGATGTCGTCCGCGTGGCCGTGCAGCAGCGCGTTGTGCAGCACGTTCGACAGTGCTTCCTGAAGACTGATCGCATCGCCGTCGATCCATGCGTGCGGCGCGTCGCTCGCGAACGCAACGGCCACGTCGCGTTCGCCGGCGAGCGGAATCGTGCGGCCCAGGACCTCTTTCGCGAGCGCGACGAGTTCGACCGGTTGCAGCGGCACGGCCTCGGTGCGATGAATCACCATCGCATGATTGAGCAACTGCCCGGTGAGCCGGCCGACGTCCGACGAGGTCGCACGCAGCGCGTCGAGCCGCGCCGCATGACGCGCGGGATCGGATTCGCCGTCGAGCAGCTCGATCTGCGCGTCGAGCCGCGCGAGTGGCGTGCGCATCTGGTGCGCGGCGTCGGCGATGAAGCGCTGCATCGCGTTGATCCGCTCGGCGAGGCGGTGCATCAGGCCATTGATCGACCCGATGATCGCGTCGATCTCGCTCGGCGTATCGACGGCCACCGGCCGCAGGTCGGCCGGGTCGCGCGCGGCGATGATCGTGCCGATCTGCGCGAGCGGGCGCAGGCCGCGCCGGATCGCGAGGCCGCTCGCGCCGATCGCGAGCACGCTCATCAGCAGGATCAGCGTCCATACCTTGATGCTCATGTCGTTCGTCAGCTGCTGGCGCGCGTTGGTTGTCTGCGCAACCGTCACGAGCGCCCAGCCCGGCGTGCTTTCCTCGGGCATGAAGCGCGCGATCGTCGCGGTGCGCACCCGATGCCCCTGGTAGACGGCATTCGCGAACGCGGGGCCCTGCTTCGCGGCGGCGAGCGTCGCGGGGCTCGCGAGATCGTGGTAGCCGGCCACGACCACGCCGCGCGAATCGACCACCTTGTAGTAGACGAGGTCGTAGCGCGACAGCGTCGACAGCGCGGCCACCGGCGGATTCAGCGCGAGCACGCCGCCTTGCACGTAGAGGTTTTCGGCAACCTGGATCGATGCGCCGGCGAGCAACTGGTCGTACGCGCGTTCGGCCGCGACGCCCGCGTAGTAGCGCGCGATCGCCGCGAGCGCGAGCGCGCCGGTCGCGACGACGAACGCGATGAACAGCAGCGTGCGCCCGAACAGCGTCTTCGGGAACCAGTCAATGCGCGGCAATCTGATACCCCATCCCGCGTGCGGTGCGGATCTCGACCGAGCTGCCCTGCAGCTTCTTGCGCACGCGCGTCACGTATTGCTCGACCGCATTCGCGGTCGGCTCGTTGCCGAAGCTGAACAACTGGTTCAGCAGTTCTTCCTTCGAGAAAATGCGTTGCGGGCGACTCGCGAGGATTTCGAGCAGCGCGAATTCCTGGCGGGACAGCGACAGCGGCTGGCCGTCGAGTTCCGCGAGACGGCTGCTGCGGTCGATCACGAGGCCGCCGAGCGTCAGCACGTCGTTCGCATGGCCGCTGTTGCGGCGCAGCAGCGCCTGCACGCGTGCGTCGAGTTCGCGGTAGTCGAACGGCTTCACGAGGTAGTCGTCGGCGCCGAGGCCGAGGCCGCTCACGCGGTCGTCGATCGCCGAGCGCGCGGTGACGAGTAGCACGGGTGTCGTGCTGCCCGATGCGCGCAGGTTGCGCAATACCGTGAAGCCGTCCATGCCGGGCAGGTTCGCATCGAGCACGACGAGATCGAAGCGCTCGACGCGCAGCAGCCCGTTCGCGGTCGCGCCGTCGGTTTCGAGATCGACGGCGTGGCCGAGCCGGGCCAGACGGCTGCGGATCGCCGCGCCGATTTCGGCATCGTCCTCCACGACGAGAATGCGCATGGTGCCGTTTGCAGATAGGTGGGTTAGGGGTTTTCCCGGGGCCGGGATGTCAGCATTTTCTCAGACTCGGCCGATAACCTGTGTCGAGCCGGAAGCAGGATGCAAGGACGGCATTAATACCAGAAATATTCATGGAGACGGCAACATGCAGCATGTCACGGGCACGACGAACGCGCGCCGCGGCGCCACGCCGGCCTGCGCGTGGCCGCAGGCCGTCGGCCGCACGGCGGCGCGCGCATGACGACGTCGCCGCGCCGCCGCGCGTTGATCGCAGCCGGCCTCGGCGTGCTGGGCGTGCTCGGGGCGCCGGCGCGGGTGCGCGCGAAGCCGCGCACCGTGCGGATCTCGAAAGGCTATGGCGTGCTGTACCTGCCGCTGCTCGTGATGGAGAAGCAGCGGCTGTTCGAGCGGCATGCGGCGCGCCACGGCGTGCGCGACGTCGCGGTCGAATGGGTGCTGCTCGACGGCGGCAATTCCGTCAACGACGCGATGATGGCCGGCACGCTCGATTTCGCGGCCGCCGGCGCGCCGGGTTTCATCGAGCTGTGGGCGCGGGCGCGCGGCATTCCGAACGTCGAGGTGATCGGCATCAGCGGGCTGTCGACCACGTCGCTGTCGCTGAACGCGAACCGCGCGGGCCTCGTGTCGCTGCGCGACTTCACGCCGTCCGACCGGATCGCGGTGCCGGGCATCCGCACGTCGCTGTCGGCGGTCGTGCTGCAGATGGTCGCGAGCCGGCAGCTCGGCCCGACGCATTTCGCGCAACTCGATTCGATCACCGTGAACCTGCCGCATCCGCAGGCGATGCAGGCGCTGATCCGCCGCGAGAACGGCGTGACCGCGCACTTCACGTCGCCGCCGTTCTCGACGCTCGAATTGCGGCAGCCGGGCATCCATCGCGTGGTGAATTCGGTCGACGTGCTCGGCCCGCTGACGCTCGACGTCGTGTTCGCGCCGAAGCGGCTCGTCGATGCGGAGCCGGCGCTCGCCGCCGCGTTTCTGGGCGCGCTCGACGAGGCGAATCGAATGATCGCGCAGGACCCGCGCGCGGCGGCCGCGCTCTATGCGTCGTCGTCGGGCGTCGGCGTGTCGCACGACGACGTGATGCGGATGCTCGCCGCGCCCGACACGCGCTTCTCGGTGTTGCCGAACCAGCTGATGGACTACGTCGAATTCCTGTACCTCGCCGGCACGATCAAGGCGAAGCCGCGCGCGTGGCACGAGATGTTCGCGCCGATGCTCGACGACTACCGGTCGGGTTGAGCCACGCGGGCCGCGATCCGAGTCCGTTTATCGAACCACGTGACGCCCGCGCGTTCATCAAGCGCGGCGCCGATTCAACCGACAAGCAACCGATATGCAACCGATTCACCCAAGGAGCCTGAAGTGAACGCTACCGACACCCTGGACCCCGCGTCCGCCGAAGAACAGCGCATCATGTCGAAGATGGCGCGGCGCCTGCTGCCCATCCTCGTCGTGATGTTCCTGATCGCGTTCATCGACCGGCAGAACGTCGGTTTCGCGAAACTGCAGATGGTGCACAGCCTCGGCATGACGGAAGCCGCGTTCGGGCTCGCGTCGTCGCTGTTCTTCATCGGCTACCTGCTGTTCGAGGTGCCGAGCACCCTCGCGCTGCATCGTTACGGCGCGCGCGTGTGGCTCGCGCGGATCATGCTGACGTGGGGGCTCATCACGGTGCTGATGGGCTTCACGACGTCGATGCCCGCGTTCTGCTCGCTGCGCTTCCTGCTCGGCATCGCCGAGGCCGGCTTCTATCCGGGCGTGATTTATTACCTGACGCTGTGGTTTCCGCAGAGCTACCGCGCGAAGGTGCTCGGCATCTTCACGCTCGGCAGCGCGCTCGCGAACATGCTCGGCTCGCTGGTCGGCGGCCTGCTGCTGAGCCTGAACGGCGTGTGGGGGCTCGCGGGCTGGCAGTGGGTGTTCGTCGCGACGGGCATTCCGGCCGTGATCGTCGCGATCGTCGTGTTCCGCGTGCTGCCCGCGTCGTTCCGAGAAGCGCCGTTCCTCGACGAGCGCGAGAAGCAGATCGTCGCGGTCGCGCTGGAGCGCGAGAAGCCGGCGCAGGCCGAGCACGGCCAGCCGTGGAAGGCGCTGCTCGATCCGCGCGTGATGCTGTTCGCGGCGACCTACATGCTGATGTCGACGTCGCTGTACGGCGTCACGTTCTGGCTGCCGACGCTCGTGAAATCGTTCGGCGTGTCGAGCACCACGAACGGCTTCCTGAGCATGCTGCCGTGGGCGCTCGCGGTGGTGCTGCTGGTGTGGCTGCCGGCGAAGCTGCGTCGCGCGAAGAGCATCCTGCGCACGATCGCGATCGTCGCGGCGCTCGGCGCGCTCGGCTTCCTGCTGAGCCTCGTGCTGCCGTCGACCGCGCTGCGCTTCATCGCGCTCGTGCTGGGCGGCGCGTGCATCCCGCTGCTGTATCCGTGCTTCTGGTCGATGCCGCCGCGTTACTTCACCGGCGCGCGGGCGGCCGCAAGCGTCGCGGCGATCAACTCGATCGGCAACCTGGGCGGCTTCTTCAGCCAGAACCTGATGCCGTTCGCGGGCAAGGTGACGGGCACCGCGTTCGGGCCGATGATCGTGCCGATCGTGTGCCTCGCGCTGCTCGGCGTCGGCGCGCTGGTCGCGTGGACGCGCTCGGAGCGGGGGATGGTGGCGGTGCGGGCGTGATGGCGTGCGGGTTCGACGGCAAGTACTCGAGCGCGCTACCATGCGGTGCACATGCGACGGATGGAGCGGGCAATGAAGAAAGTGACGGCGATGGAGATGTCTTGCGACGGCGATGAGCGCCGCCGCATGCAGCGCGAGTTTGTCGCGCACGGCCTGGCATCGCGTGATGAAGCACGGCTGACCGGCGAGTATATCGATGCGGCAAACGTGCGCGCGGAACTCGAGCGCATGCTCGAAGCGGCGCGTTCGACGAAGGCGGTCGACTAAGTCATCGTCGTGCGGCGGCTTCCACCGCCCTCCATCTAGCCCCGCGAACTCCCGTGCCCGCCATGCGCGAGCGCCGCGGACACCGGAACCCGCGGAATCTCGACCTCGACCGTCGTGCCTTCGCCGAGCGTCGTCGCGATCCGCAGCGTGCCGCCGACCAGATACGCACGCTCGCGCAACCCCACCAGCCCGAACGAAGCCGACTTGCGCGGCACCGCGGGATCGAAGCCCGCGCCGTCGTCGCGTATCGTCAGCGTGATCGCTTCGCTGCCGCACACGAGCTCGACGTCCGCGTGCGACGCGGCCGCGTGCCGGGCGACGTTCGCGAGCGCTTCCTGCGCGATGCGGAACACGGCCGTCGCATACGGCTCGTCGAGTTGCAGTTCGGGCGGCTCGACGTGCAGCGAACAGGCGATCCCGTGACGGTGCCGGAAATCCTCCACGAGCCATTGCATCGCCGCCGCGAAGCCGAGATCGTCCAGCATCAGCGGGCGCAGGTCCGACGCGATGCGGCGCGTCGCGGCCACCGCGCCGCGCGCGAGCGCATGCATCGCCGCGATCTTGCGTGCGAGCGATGCGTCGTCCTGCGGCACGCGGTCGATCAGCCATTCGAGATCGTTCTTCAGCGCCGCGAGCGACTGCGCGAGTTCGTCGTGCAGCTCGCGCGCGATGCGGCGCTGCTCGGCTTCGCGCGCGCTGGCGCTGATCGCGGCGATCTCGCGCAGCTCCTCGCGCGACGCCTGCAACGCTCGCTCCGCGCGCACGCGCTCCTCGACTTCGCGCCGCAGGTCGCGGTTCGACGCGCTCAGCTGCGCGGTGCGCGCGGCGACGCGCTGTTCGAGCCGTTCGTTCGCATCGTTCAACTGCGCGCTTTTCTGCACGACGAGCAGATGCTGGAAGCGTGCGCCGGCCAGCGCGCGCACCGTCTGCGCGTGCAGCCGGCCGTTCTCGAACAGCATCGCGAACAGCACGACGCCCGACGCGACGAGGCCGTACGCGCGCCCGGCGTAGAAGCCGAGATCGAAGCGCCCGTGGTTCAGCATCGACGACAGCGCGATGTCGAACAGCCACGCGACGAGCACCGTCATCACCCACAGGTCGAGCACCGAATGGCGGCGCCGCTGCCGCCACATCAGCATCAGCGCGACGAGATTCAACCCCCAGACGACGGTGATCGCTTTCGTCATCGTCGCGGTCATCCGGTTGCCGCTCATGATGCGCGGCAGCAGGTCGTGGCCGGCGGTCGCGAGCAGCGCGAGCGCGATCGTCGCGCCGATCGCGGCGGCGATGCAGAGGCCGACCGGAATCGCCGCGCGGCGCTGCGGGGCCGGAGCCGGCGCCGGACGCCCGCGCGACGTCGCGCGCAGCAGCGCGCACGCGGCGACCGACAGCGGAAAGCCGCCATGCCAGAACAGGTATAGCCATGCGGTGGTCTGTTCGCCGGCGCCGAGCAGGCCGGTCCGCGCGAACAGCCCGGGGAAGGTCAGCATGTGCGTGCCGGCCATGAACGCCGTGAACAGGTAGCCGCCCGCCAGCACGAGCAGCGGCTTCTCGCGCAGGATCGCATACTGACCGAGCAGCAGGCCGGCCGTCACCATGTCGTTGACGACGATCGCCGACTGGTACACGGGGATGAACGCCCAGCCCGGCGCGAGCGGCATGGCCGCGAACGGCGCGAGCGCCGCGAAGATCACGGCCGACACGAGTACCGTCGCGAGCGCGAGCCGCCGTTCGCGCCGGCCCGGCGGCAGCGATGACATGAAGAGGCGCGACGTATCCGGATCGTCGTTGTCCGGCGGCGGCGACGGCGACGGCGGCGGCGCGGACGGGAAGCGGAAGGCGGCCATCATGCGTCGTCGGCCCCGAGGTCGAGATCGTGGCGCACCGTGTAGCGGACCAGTGCGGCTTCGTGCGGCAGCCCCATCTTCTCGAGGATCCGCGTCTTGTACGTGCTGACCGTCTTCGCGCTTAGTGCGAGTTCGGACGCGATCCGCGTGACGGTCTGACCGGCGACGATGCGGCGCATCACGTCGAACTCGCGCGCGGACAGTCGCTCGTGCGGCAGCGCCTGAGCCGGTGCGCGCAGCGTGTGCGCGAGGCTTTCCGCCGCGGACGGGCTCACGTAGACGCCGCCCGCCGCCACCTTGCCGACGGCCTCGACGAGTTCGGCAGTCGCACTGTCCTTCGTCAGGTAGCCGGTGGCGCCGGCCTTGAACGCGCGCGCCGCGTACTGCGCTTCCGCGTGCATCGTCAACACGAGCGTGCGCAGCGACGGCGCCTGGCGCTTGACCAGCCGGATCAGCTCGATGCCGGTCGGCGCGGGCATCGACAGGTCGAGCAGCAGCACGTCGGCGGCCATGCGTTCGGCCAGCGCGAGCGTGCCCGAGCCGTCGCTCGCCTCGCCGACGATCTCGAAACCGCCGGCCATCTCCAGAATGTGACGCAGTCCGTCCCGCATGACTGCGTGATCGTCAGCCAGAATTACCCTGATCATCTTCCAGCGGTCCTCTTCGGGATGACGCCGCGCGTTGCCGTCGTGGCTGTCCGGTTGTCGCCGCGGCCGTTCTTCTGACCAATATATGCCCCCGGACCCGAAAACGGTACTCGTTCGCGAAATTTTCAAGGGGGTTGATCGCGGAATGCGCACTGCGACGAAATAATCTACCGGCACGTATCGTGCGCAGCGCATGCGAATCAGGGTATTCCCGAATGAGCGTTGCACCGGACGCGGGTCGGCGCGGCATCGCCGGGCTCGCCCCGCGAACCGCTCCGATTCGGGACTAAACTGGTGCCCGATGCCATCTGCGCGAACCGAGGAGTCCTGCAATGATCGAGCTGGCCGATATCCTGCCGTCCGCCCTGCCTGCCGCCGTTGCCTGGGCCGAAGCGGAGGCGGCCCGCGGGCTCGCGCAGGGCGCGCCGCTGACGCCCGCGCAAGCCGACGACGCGCGCACGGTAGGCGTCGCGCAGCCGGACCGGATTCGCGTGGTGGCGGTCGAGCGCATGCCGTTTCCGGACACGCCGACGCTTGCCGCGATCGCCCGCGACACGGGGCTGCTGTCGCCCGGGACGATCGGCCTCACGCTCGGTCATGCGGTGTACGTGCTGCGCGGGCAGGACACGCGCCGGCTGCTGACTCACGAGTTCCGTCACGTGCATCAATATGAGGCCGCCGGCTCCATCGGCGCGTTTCTTGCGCGCTATCTGCACGAGATCGCGACGGTCGGCTACCACGACGCACCGCTCGAGGCCGACGCGCGGCAACACGAATTCGATTGACCCCTGACCTCGACACCGGCGCGAGCGTGCGCATGTCGCGATGAACGTATCCAATGCCCCTCCCGGCCCGCTGTTCGCGCATCGGGCCGCACCGTTCGGGAGTGTGCGATGAGCGACACGATCCATGCGTGGATCGGCGCGATCGGCGCGCATCCGCTGCTCGTGCTGGCGATCGTGTTCGTGGCCGCGTGCGCCGAGGCGATCGCGCTGATCGGCACGGTCGTGCCGGCCGGCGCCGTGATGTTCGCGGCCGGCGCGCTGATCGGCGCGGGCGCGCTCGACGCATGGGCGACGATCGGCGTCGCGGCCGTCGGCGCGGTGATCGGCGACGGGATCAGCTACGAACTCGGACGACGTTACCGCGGGATGATCCGCACTGCGTGGGCGCGCTTCGGCTCGGCGAACGCATACGCGCGCGGCGAGGAATTCGTGCTGCGTCACGGCATGAAGAGCATCGTGCTCGCGCGCTTTCTCGCGCCCGTGCGTGCGGTCGTGCCGGTCGTCGTCGGCTGCGCGACGCTGCCGCGCCGGTCGTTCTATCCGGTCAACGTGATCTCGGCGCTCGTGTGGGCGCCCGTGCACGTCGCGCCCGGCATCCTGTTCGGCGCGTCGGCCGCGCTGGCCGCGGCGATCAGCGTGCGAGTCGCCGCGATCCTGCTGGTCGTGGCCGCGCTGGTCGCCCTCGTGTGGATCGGCGTGCGCGTCGCGCTGCGGCGCGGCTGGCCGTTGTTGTGCTGTGCGCTCGCCGAAGCGGTGCACGCGTGCGTGCGCCGCTGGCCGCGGTTCGGCGCGCGGTTGCACGACGGGATCGCCTACCTGCGCGGGCTGCCGGGCGCGGTGCCCGTACTCGCGCTGTTGTTCATCGGCTGCGTGTGGCTGTTCGCGGGGATCGTGCGGGACGTCGTTGCGAACGATCCGCTGATGCACGCGGACATCGCGCTGTACGCCTTCCTGCAGCACCTGCGCACGCCGCCCGCCGACGCCGCGATGAGCGCGCTCGCCGTGCTGCACGGACACGACACGGGGCTGATCGTCGCGGCCGCGTTTCTCGTCTGGCTGATGATCCATCGCTGCTGGCTGACGGCCGCATGGTGGCTCGCGACGATCGGCGTCGCCGTCGTGCTCGTGCCGGTGTTCGGCGCGGGCACGCCCGGCGCGACGCCTGCGAGCCTGCCGCCTGGCGCGCTGCACGTGCCGCTGCCCGACGGCGACGCCGCCTTCGCGATCCTCGCGAGCAGCGGCCTCGGCTGGGTACTGACGCGCGACCGGCTCGCGCTGTGGCGCATTCCGGTTGTGACGGCGGTCGTGCTGTGGATCGTGCTCGGCGGCTTCGCGCGGCTGTATGTCGGCGATACCTGGTTGTCGGGGCTGCTGGGCGGATGGAGCCTCGGCCTCGCATGGTTCGCATTGCTTGCCGGCGCCTATGCGTACTGGCGCGTGCGCGAGCATGTGCAGCCGCGCGGCGCGCTCGTCGCGGTCGTCGTCGTGCTCGCGACGGCCGGCGTATGGACGGTGCCCGCGCAATGGCAGCTCGATCGCGCGGCGCGTCCGCATGTCGGCGACGTGGTCGCGATGACCGTCGACCAATGGTTGCGCGGCGGCTGGCAGCGCGTACCGACGCGGCGCACCGAGACCGGCGGCGACCGCGAGGAATATCTGCCGCTGCAATGGAGCGCGACGTCGGACACGCTCGACCGCCATCTTGCACAGGCCGGCTGGCAGCGCGCGACGCCGTGGTCGCCGGCCACCGCGCTGCGCTGGCTATTGCCGCAGGCGCCCGCCGATACGCTGCCCGTGCTGCCGCGCTATACGCATGGCGAGAGCACGCGGCGCGTGTTCGTCCGCGTCGATCCGGCCCACCCGGAAAGCCGCTTCGTGCTGCGGCTGTGGCGTTATCCGTACGTGTTGCAGGATGCGCTCGGCATGCGGCCGCTGTGGTATGGCGCGCTGTATCGCGAAACGCTGCGCCGGCCGGCGCGGCTGATGACGATCGTGCACACGACGACGATCGACGATGCGACGACGATCGCGCACGCGTTGGCGGTCGAGCCGACGATCGCGCATCCGCCGGCGGGGATGACGGCCGCGCCGGATCAGATGCTGCTGGTGTGGATGGTTCAGCCGTGAGGGGGCGTTCAGGTTTGCGGGCCAGTAGACGGAAGACCGGAAAGGTCGCCGGCTTCGATGACCGCTTGCAGTGCGAGGAGGGCCGCGGCGTGATTGTCGGGATCGCCGAGCGATTCAGCCGCAGCCTTCAAATAGGCGGCTGCAAGCCCGGGGTCGGTGCGTAGTTCGACGATTTCCGCGTCGTGATGCGATACAGCGCCTTTGGATGGGTTCATGGTCGCTTCGTTGATTTATGGGTTGGGACAGGGCTAGTGAATGGCCTTGGATGTCGGCGTCACGCGGGGATCGTCGCACAAGCGCTCGCACCCTCCGTCGCATATCGGGACCAGCGTCACGGCAATCTGATTGAGCGAAAGGCGCCCGTCGTTGTCGACGTCCGAGTGCTTGATGGTCCTTGTATCTACCCAGATGTTCTGTTCACCGATGCCCAACTGAATAAGGTAGGTTTTCAGGGCAACGGCGCGCCGGTGAGCGAGGGCGGCCGGATCGCGTTCCCCGACGTAACCTCCTGCGTAGACGATCCCGCGTATGCCGACGTTTGGCCAGCTGCGGGCTTCCAGAACCATTTCAGCGATCCGTATCCGTGCCTTGTTGGGGATGTCGGTGGAGTTCAGCGGCAACGTATCCGCCATGTCCGTCGAAATCGTGCAAGCGTGGGCGAGCGGTGTTGCGACGAATATCGAAAGCGCGAACAGGTGCGCGAAGAGAATGGGGCGCATCACGCGAGTTCCTTATCCGTCGAAGCCGACATAGCACGCAAGACTGTCAGCGTTGCGAATTGCTTTGTCGGGATTGGATTGTGCCCAGAAGGTCAAACCGATTGACACGCCATACATTTCGTCGGTGGAGTCGAACACATCCGCGAAATGCGTGCATTCGTGAATGAGTGTGAGTAGTTGGCATCCTCGCCAGCGTTGCGCCGGCGGCGATGTGCAAAAATGCGAATAGATCGCGATGATACGCTTCTCGGAATCGGGCTTGCATACTGCGGCATCCGTGTGGCCGTTGTCCGGGAAGACGGTGCACGTGATGTTTCGTTGTTTCTGCTGATCCCATCTGATGACGTTCTCCGGTTTGAGCGATTGCATGACGTCCAACAGCTTTGGCATTCCGAGCCGCAGGGTATCGCGTGCGATGTCGTCGCTTCGGCCGAACCACTTCCGTGCGCGCGACTGCTCGGCATCGTCCCATCGCGCCAGCCCGGCAACGCGATCCTGAATCAAAGGAATGGCCATGTCGCGAAGTCGGACGATCGACGCCCGGAATGTTTTGTTCGACACGTTTTGGCATATCGGTGTCAGGTCCAGTTCGATATCCCGGATCGAGTCCGCTGTCGTATTCGTGGCAACGGTGCCGGCCGATTCCCATCCGTCGTCGGGCAGCGGACCGGTGTTTCTATTGCACATTGGTTAGGTCCCCCGATATATCTCGATGTCGATTACGTCGTGACCGGATGTCTCGACCCGGCATGTCAGACCTTTTTCATCGGTCCGTCCCTCGACGAGCCGACCTGAAGAGTCCGTGATTCGATAACGGATGTCGGCGAGCGGCCATCCGGAAAACCGATCGATCAGCCGGATCTGCTCGTCGTGAACTGCCGGTGCGGGCGTTGCGGAGCACCGATGGAAGGGACTCGATTCCGCGAGCGGCGTGTTTCCCGACGACTTTAGAAATATCCCGGGGTTGGGGCCTGCAATGACGCGATTTTTCATGCATGGACACGCTACCCGGTCACCGTCGACCACTACGTTTCGGCCGATTTCCGACATGCCCTCTCCGGATCCGATAATTTCGAAGGTGCCCTCGCAATTTCCGCATGTCGCTTTTTCGCCGCTCAATGCGACACGTTTTCCTTTGTCGTAGATCGTCGAAGAAATTGCGATGACGAAGCCGCGCGTTGTTGTCGGATCGTTATCCCGGACAGCCGCTTTTCTCACTGGAGTTCCCCGCTTTGCTAGTGTTTGTTGTCGCATGTTCGACGCCGCCCCATGGTTGCCGAGAATTGACGGCAGCGAGCGCTGACGTCGAACCGGGCAGATGGGGCGAGCCACTGCTACTTGGCCATTCAGCAGTTTTCTCCATCAATTTGGGATGCTGATGATAAGGCAGGGAGATCGCGAAATGTCGTGTTATTGAGACAGGGTGGCGGTAGATTGTTGCGGATTGTCAGAGTGATATGTGAAGCATGAATGGCGTGCGGTGGCATGGATTCAGTCGGTTCAGATTGAGACGAAGCAGCGCTCGCGAATCGGCCAATGCAGACATGTCTGCGTGGTCCGACCCGTCCCGACGCAAACCTTGCGAGCGTGCGCAACGCGCCCCGCACCGAGCGCAGATAAAACGCCTGCAGATGAAACACATGGCGGTGCACCGCGCGTCGGAAAACAGCACGCCATGTCTGACAGCATGGACAAGAATCGACGGCACGCCGCGCGGCCCGGGTTCATCAACCCGCCGAGTTTCGGCCAGGGGGCCAATCGCTGATACGGCACGCCGCCGGCCGCGTACTGCAGTGCGGCGACGCGACGCGAGCGGGCGACCGTCGATGAATCGCGGTACGATCGCTCGTTCCCCCGTCTGGCCTGCCGACATCACCTCACGAGAGACCCGCATGATCACGATTCGCCCGATGACCAACGACGATTTCGCGCGCTTCTGGCCGACCTACCGCGCGATCGTCGCTGCTCAGGAAACCTATGCATTCGATCCCGAGCCGACCCAGGAAGCGGCGCGCGCACAGTGGCTCGACGCGCCGCTCTGCACGTGGATCGCCGAAGAGGACGGCGTGGTGCTCGGCTCGTATTTCCTGAAGGCGAACGCGGCCGGGCCCGGCAAGCACGTGAGCAACTGCGGCTACATGGTGAGCGAGGCCGCGCGCGGACGCGGCGTTGCGCGCCTGATGTGCGAACACTCGCAGAAGGTGGCGCGCGAGCGCGGTTTCCTCGCGATGCAGTTCAATTCGGTGGTCGCGACGAACGAGGTCGCGGTCGCGCTGTGGCAGAAGCTGGGATTCGAGATCGTCGGCCGGGTGCCGCGCGCATACCGTCACGCGCGGCTCGGCTTCGTCGACTGCTTCGTGATGTTCAAGTGGCTCGGCGACGCGGCGGCCGCCGAAGCCTGAGCAACCTGCTCGCTGCGTCAGACGGCGAACGCGCCGTCGAACACGATCCGTTCGTCGAGCGCGAGCGTGCCGCGCGCGAAGATCAGGTCGAGATGGTGGCTGCCGTTTTCGCCGCCGCCGAGGCCGAGATGCAGGCCCGGATGGCGTTCCTCGAACCCCGCGTTGCGGCCGTACAGGCCGCGAATGCCGAGGTTCGTGCCGATGCCGAATTCCTCGATCCGCCGGTGATTCGCGTGCCGGTCGAGATAGGTCGTGAAATCGCGCCGGAAGCCCGCATCGTCGGTGTCGAAATCGACGATCGTGCTGTGCTCGACATGCAGCGTCGCGAGCCGCTCGGCCACCTTGTACTTGATCGCGAACGGCACGGTGCCGAGAAACGTGCCGCTGAACACGACGGTGCCGTTCAGGTCCGTCACGTGCGTCGCGATCTCGCCGGGCACGACGTCGAGGTTGCCCATGCCGTCCACGCTCGTCCATTTCTGGTCCGGCGCGAGCGAGCCCGTCAGCGTGTTGCCGGCTTCGTCGATGAAGCGGATCTGCGACGCGCGTGCGGCGGCCTCGATCAGCCGGCCGTTGCGCGCGGCGATGTCGTCGAGCGATTCGGCGAACGCCTCGTCGAGGTGCGGGCCGTAATCCTTGAATAAAACCGATTTGCCCCAGTGTTCGACGATCGCGGGGCGGATCGCGGCGAGAAACGGCGGCCCGCTCGGCGACGGCGTCGGCAGGCACGACGAGTCGTACAGCAGCACGAACAGGTCGGCGTCGTCGAGTGCGGCGGCGATATCGGCGGGTGCGGTGCTTTCGAGGCAGAGGGTGGTCGCGTCGATCGAATCGGGCAGGGCGGAAAAGGCGCGCAACGCGGTGTCGCGGTTGCGGGTGTCATAGCCGACCAGCAGTTTTCCCGATTCGCCGCGTGCCAGCTTGTCGCGCAGCGCCGGGTGAAAACCGAGCGCGCGGTGCAGGTTCAGCATGCGTATCTCCGGAAGCGGCGGAAGGGCCGAAACCCTTCCGCGAGAACGGGTGGCCCGCTCAGACCGGCCAGAGCGCGGTGCCGAACGGCACCACGGCGTCCTCGACCATCATGTCGACGGCCTCGGGGTGCGTGTCTTCCTGCATCCAGTCAAGCAATTCGATTTGCTGGGTTTCCTGCATGTCAATTCTCCTGTGGTGAACATGAGTGATTCAACATGAAAGCGCGGCAAAAACATGGCCGCTCCTCGTTCGGAATTTTGTGAATACCGGTCGAGTGGAGTCGATATTAATCTGACGAATTTACGAATGCAATGCGTCTCATTGTTTTTAGCCAAGACGTGCTAAACACGGGGAGTTTGCGATCCACATATTGGAAAGCGTGGATAAACGAGTGACAGATCGCACGTCATTTTTTAGAAAATTGAATCGCGGGCAATGGAATAAATTCGGTTATTTTTAATTTGAATTCAATTGAACGGATTGATGCGTTTTCTGTCATTCACGAAAAACGCGAGCGCGATCGCCCGGCGCTCGAACCGGTCTGCCGATTTCACGCGGCACGCGGTCGGTCCACATCCGCACGTCATCCGAGCAGCGCCTTTCCGATCGCCTTCGTCGGTTCCGAGCGCAGCACCAATGAAGTCGTGACCGCGCCGAAGCGGGCAATCGCGTCGATCAGGGTTTCGAGCTGGCCCGGCGTCGGCACCAGCACCTTCAGCAGAAAGCAGTCCTCGCCGGTCATGCGGTGGACTTCGATGACATGCGGCATCTCGGCAAACGTGCGCAGCGCCGGCTGGATGTGCTCGTGCGTGGTTTTGAGCCGGATGATGGCCATCATGCCCAACCCCAGCGCCGCGGGATCGATCCGCGCGCCGTAGCCGGCGATGATCCCGCGTTCTTCCAGCCGCTTCACGCGCTCCGACGTGGCGGGCTGCGACAGCCCGATGCGCCTGCCGACTTCCGACAGCGGCGTCCGCGCGTTGTCCTGCAGCGCTTCGAGGATCGCAAGATCCAGGCGATCCAGTGCTTCTTCCGGCATGACGGTCCTCCGGTACCGTTGATTCATCGGCATTTTGTCCCAATAACCGATGACTTGCCATTCCATGCCGACTGATGCGTGGTCACACTCTGGGCTTTCGTCGATGGAGGGAGTGATGGATCGAGCGATCGTGATCGTGCCGGGTATCGGCAATTCGGGACCGGATCATTGGCAGAGCCACTGGGAGGCGGCGTTGCCCGGCGCCGCGCGCATCGCGCCGGCTTCATGGGATGCGCCCGACCTGGCCGACTGGACGGCGGCGCTGGACGAGGCCGTCGCGAACGCCGGGGTGCCTCCGCTCGTGGTGTGTCATTCGCTGGGTTGTCTGTTGTTCGCGCATTGGCATGCCGTGTCGGCTCGGGCGGTGCGCGGCGCGTTTCTCGTGGCCGTGCCCGACCCGGCAGGGCCGCGCTTTCCCGTTGCCGCCGCCGCGTTCGCGAACCTGCCGACCGGTGGGTTCGGGCGCGTGCCTGTGCTGGCGATCGCGAGCGAGGACGATCCGTACGATCCGTCGGGGCGCGCGCTCGAATGGGCAACGGAACAGGGTGCGACGCCGCTTCTGCTCGGCGCGCGCGGCCACCTGAACGCGGCGTCCGGGCTGGCTGGATGGCCCGAAGGGCGCGCACTGCTGGCGGCGTTTGCGGCCGGACTCGGGCGATAGCGCGTGCCCGCGCCGGCTGGTTTCCCGCGGTGTCCGGCCGTCGTGTCGGGGGAGCGGGAACCGGGCGCGGCGGCCGTCGCGGTTGTGCCGCTGCCGCGCGTGCCGATTTCGTGGCGGCTCCAGTATGATCGAGCGACGGCGGCGCAAGCCCCGGAATCGAACAACGAAGGAGACACCCCGATGCGTGCAGTGCCGCAACCGGAGCGTGACGGTCGCTTGCGGCCGGACGCCGGCGCCACCGATCCCGGCCGCATGGCCGCGTGGCGGCTCGCGATCTGCCTGTCGCTCGGCAGCGCGATCGCGCTCGGCCTCGCACGCTTTTCGTATGCGTTGCTGCTGCCGCCGATGAAGGCCGATCTCGGCTGGACGTTCGCGCAGGCCGGCGCGCTGAATACGGCGAACGCGGCCGGCTACCTGATCGGCGCGCTTGCATTCCCGCTGCTGTCGCGGCGCGGGCGCGCGGGCACGCTGCTCGCGGCCGGCTGCGTGCTGACCGCCGTGCTGATGGCCGCGGGCGGGCTCACGTCGGACATGCACGCGTTGCTCGCGCAGCGGCTGGCGACGGGTGTCGGCAGCGCGTTGATCTTCATCAGCGGCGGCGTACTGGCCGCGCGGCTCGCCTCCGCGTCGCCGCGCGATGCGGGGCTGCTGCTCGGCCTTTACTACGGCGGCACCGGATGGGGCATCGTCGCGTCGTCGCTGCTCGTGCCGGCCACGCTCGTGTCACGCGCGCACGGCTGGCAGCCCGCGTGGTTCGCACTCGCGACGGCGTGCGTGCTGTTCTCGGCAGTCGCCGTGTCAGCCGCGCGCCGCATCGAGCATGCCCATGCGGCACCGGCCACGCGGGCCGACGGTGCGAAACCGGCGGCTGCCGCGAGCCCGGCCCGCTTCGCACTCGCGCTGGCCGGCTACGCGCTGTTCGGCGTCGGCTATATCGGCTACATGACGTTCATCGTCGCGCTGCTGCGCGGCGCGGGGATGAGCGGCTCGGTCGTCGCCGCGTTCTACGTGATGCTCGGCGTCGCGACCGTCGTGTCGGCGCGGCTGTGGTCGGGGCTGCTCGACCGGATGCGCGGGGGCCAGGCGCTCGCGGTGCTCAACGCGCTGCTCGGCGTCGCGACGCTGATGCCCGCGCTGTTCGTGCATCCGGCCGCCGCATTCGCATCGGGCTTGCTGTTCGGCGCGACGTTCCTGTCGGCGGTCGCGTCGACGACGGCCTTCGTGCGGCACAACCTGCCGCCCGACGGATGGGCGAAGGGGATCAGCGCCTTCACGACGGTCTTCGCGTTCGGGCAGATCGCGGGGCCGGTCGCGATCGGCTGGGTGTCGGACAGCGCGGGGCTCGCACGCGGGCTCGTGTATTCGGCGCTCACGCTGTTCGCGGGCGCGGCATTCGCGGCCGGGCAGCGCGCGCTGCGCAGCACGTCCGCGTAGTCAAGCACTCGTCACCGCACGCACGCGGTGCGCGACACGCGATGAAACGCGCGGCTGAAGTAGATCAGGCTGTCGCCGTCGTCGCGCACGCGAATCGACGTCGCCTCGATGAACATCACCGAATGCGAGCCGACTTCCTTCATCTCGGCGATCGTGCCCTGCAGGCTCGCGAGCGCATCGCGCAGCACCGGCACGTCCCGTTCGCCGCGATCCCACACGGGCAGCTCGAAGCGTTGTTCCATCGGCAGGTCGGTGAGCCCCGCGAAGTGTCGCGCGAGCAGCTCGTGCTCGGCCGGCAGCACGTTGATGCAGACCTGACGGTTGCGCTCGAAGGTCGCATGCATCGCGCTCGACCGGTTCAGGCACACGAGCAGCGTCGGCGGCGCGTCGGTGACCGAGCACACGGCGCTCGCGGTGATCCCGCAACGGCCGTGCGGCCCCGCGGTGGTGATCACGTTGACGGCCGCGCCGAGATGGGCCATCGCCTGGCGGAAGGCCTTTTGCGCGTCGGTCGGTTCGACGCGCGCCGGTTGCGGGATATCGGTCGTGGAAGACATGGGCGCTCCTGGTTGGACGAAAGCGGCGATCGCGGGCGCTGCCGATGCAGCATCGCTTGGCCGACGATGATCCAAGCGTACGCCGCGAAAATCTGGCCGACCATTCGCACGATTGACGATCGGGATGGCGTTCCTGCCAACGTATCTAAAGGTTCTACCTAGATGCGCGCCATCGCGCGCGAAAAAAACCGCGATTGCGCGTTCGTGCGGCTGGTGAAGGGGTTTGCAGCGGATTTTCGGCTCGTTATGATGTGCCGCACACCCCAGCGAACGACGCTCGCGACACGCCGGCCACCGGCGTTGCGCGCGGCGCGTGCGATACCGATACCGATATTCAGCGAGACCCCCGCGATGACGTCACCCGCACCGATCGTATACATCGTCGACGACGACGGCGGCATGCGGACGTCGCTCGCGTGGTTGCTCGAATCGGTCGGCATCGCGTCCGAAGGATTCGCGAACGCGGCCGATTTTCTCGCGCGCTTCGACGTGAACCTGCCTGCGTGCCTCGTGCTCGACGTGCGGATGCCGGAGAAAAGCGGCTTCGACGTGCAGGCCGAACTGAATGCGCGCGGCGCGACGCTGCCGGTGATCTTCGTCAGCGGGCACGGCGACATTCCGATGTCGGTGCGCGCACTGCAGAACGGTGCGATCGATTTCGTCGAGAAGCCGTACAACTCGCAGCAGATGCTCGAGCGCGTGCAGCGTGCGCTGCGGCTCGCGCAGCAGCGGCATGCGGTGAGCCAGCGCCACCGTGAGCTGCGCCAGCGGCTCGACGCGCTGACCGCGCGCGAGAAGGAAGTGCTGCGCGGCGTCGTGGACGGCAAGGGCAGCAAGCAGATCGCGTCGGACCTGTCGATCAGCGTGAAGACCGTCGACGTGCATCGCGCGAGCATCAAGGAGAAGCTCGGCGCGACGTCGATCGCCGCGCTCGTGCGCGACGTGATGGTCGTGTGGGGCGACGATGGGGAGGCGTCTCGATAGCGGTTGGGGCTGTGCGCGGATCGGCTTGTGCATCCGGGCCACGAGAAGCATGCAACGCACGCGACGCAGCCGACGCGCACGCACACCGCGCACACGCACCGCGCGCCCGATGCGTGCGTACCGTTCAGCGCATGTACAACCCGCCGTTGATGTCCCAGCATGCGCCGTTCGCGAAATGCGCGTCGCCCGACGCGAGCAGCACGGCCGCATCCGCGACGAAACCGGCCGATCCGAGCTTGCCGCCCGGCAGGCTCGCGAGCACCTGACGCAGCTTTTCGGGCGCGACGCTTTCATACACGATCGGCAGATCGAGCGGGCCCGGCGAGATCGCGTTGACGGTTACGCCCTGCGCGGCGAGATCGCGGGCGAACACCTTGGTCAGTGTCAGCGTGCCGCCTTTCGCGGCCGCATAGTGCGCGCCCGTCGCCGAGCCGCCGTTCTGCCCGGCGAGCGACGCGATGTTGACGATGCGGCCCGCGCCGCGCTGCGCGAAGTACTGGCCGAACACCTGGCAGCCGAACAGCACGCTGCGCAGGTTCACGTCGATCACCTGGTCGAACTGCTCGGCCGTGATCTCCATCGCCGGCACGACCTTCGATGCGCCCGCGTTGTTGACGAGCACGTCGATCGTGCCCCAGCGCGCGACGAGCGCATCGCGCGCGGCTTCGAAATCGCGTTTCGACGTGACGTCGAGCGGCAGCGCGATCGCGCGTTCGCCGCTCGGGTCGAGCTCGCGCGCATGCGCGTGAATCGCGTCGGCGGCGATGTCGGCCAGCGCGACGCGATAGCCGGCCGCATGGAAGCGTGCGGCGATGACGGCACCGAGCCCGCGCGCGGCGCCGGTGACGAGAGCGACTCGATCTGACATGGTGTGGAATTCCGTGGTTCGCGGGCGCACGTGGGTGGCAGCGGCGCCCGTATCGTGGTTCATGCGGCCAATGCCGCCTCGAAGTGTGCCGCGATCGCGCAGACCCGTTCGTCCGCGCCCTTGCGTCCGACGATCTGCAAACCGGCTTTCAACGGCGAACCGGCGAGCGGCAGCGGCACGCTGAGCGCAGGATGGCCGCTCAGGTTGAACGGCCGGATCAGCGACGACATCGCGATTACCGAGACGCCGTCGCGTGCCTGCTGCAGCGTGATCGGCAACGCGGGCAGCGTCGGCAGCACCAGCACGTCCGCGTGTTCGAGCGCGGCATCGACCTGCGCGGTGAAGCGTGCGCGCACGGCTTCGGCTTCCGCGAGCGCGGCCGGTGTCGTGGTCGCGGCCGTGCGCAGTCGCGCGTCGAGATCGGCGCCGAGCTTGCCCGTTTCGACCAGATGACCGAATGCGCGCGACGTTTCCGCATTGATCACGGTGAGCCCGGCCGCGAACGCCGCCGGCATTGCATCGAGCACGACCGTATGCGAACGCAGGTCCGACGCGCGAACGGCCGCATCGAGCGCGGCCGCGATCGCCGGATCGGCGTCGACGACGAGTTGCGCGATCGTGCAGCCTTCAACGGAGGCGGTCGCCTGCGCACGATCGAAGCCCGGTGCGATCGCGGCCATCACCGCGACGAGCGTGCGGATCTCGCGCGCGAACGGCCCGACGCAATCGAGCGTGGTGTCCGCGGGTGCGACGCCGCGCCGCGACACGCGGCCGAACGTCGGTTTCAGCCCGGCGACGCCGCAGCACGCGGCCGGCCCGCGAATCGAGCCGCCGGTATCGGTGCCGAGCGCCGCGTCGACGGCGCCGAGCCCGACGAGCGACGCGGAGCCGCTCGACGAGCCGCCCGGAATGCGCGTGGCGTCCTGCGGATTGACGGGCGTGCCCGTGTAGTCGTTGATGCCGGTCATGCCGAATGCGAGCTCGTGCATGTTCGCCTTGCCGGCGATCTGCCAGCCGGCGTCGAGCAGCAGGCGGACCACGTCCGCGTGTCGTACGGCCGGCGGCGCATCGGCGAGCGCGCGGCTCGCCGCGCGGGTCGGATGGCCCGCGATGTCGATCGTGTCCTTGATCGCGATCGTCGGGCCGGGGCCGCCGAGCGTGAAGGTGTCGATGAAGCCTGTCATGGTGCGATGGCGTGCGAATACGGTGGAAGGGTTCAGGACCGTGGCGCGGCGGCGAGCGGCCACGGGCCGTCGAGCACGCGTTCGGTGCGGAAATGGCGGATCAGCCAGGCGGCGCCGTCGGTGGCCGGCGCGAAATCGATCGTCAGCCGCGCGGCGATCAGCTCGGCCGAATCGTCTGCGTAGCGCGACGCCTGGAGCATGATCCAGCGGCCGCGTGCGCTTGCATGGTCGACACCGATCTCGATCGACTCCGACGTCAGGAAGTGCAGGTTCGCCGAGAAATGCGGATCGGGCGGAAGATAGCGGCCGAGCATCGCGACGATCGCGGCCGGGCCTTCGAGACGGCCGAACTTCCGCGCGTACCGCGGGCCGATGCCTTCCCACACGGCGTCGGACGTGAACAGTTCGGCCAGCGACGGGCCTTCGCCCGCATCTTCGGGTACGTCGCACAGCGCCATGTAGCGCGTGATCGTCGCGCGCACCGCGCGCTCGGCGTCGAGCGCCGCGACGCGCTGTGCGAGCGCGTCGATCGCGGCCGGAGACAGATCGGTCATCGCGCGCCTCACGCCGCGGGCTTCGCGGCCGGCGGCACGGTCAGCGCGCGGCCGACGCGTGCCTCGATCTTGCCGTAGCGCCACAGGTTGTATTCGCCGACGGGCGTCGTGCGGTACAGGTTGCACACGGCGACCGTCGTGTCGAAATCGGCGACGTCGGCCATGATGTAGAAGGTCCACGGTGCGCCGTCGGCCTGGCCGACCACGAGGCGATCGTCGTCCATCACGCCGAGCACGCGCACGCCGGGCATCGCTTCGACGGCCGCGAGCATCGCGCCGTACGCCTGCCACACTTCGCCGATCTTCTCGCGCGGCAGGTCGAAGAAATTCTGCGACACGCCGCAGCAGAACAGCACGCGCAGCGGCAACGGATTCGAATCGGACATAGTGGGTTCTCCAGAGGAATCGGTCGGGCGCATGAGCCGGCCGGCGACGGTGCGGTGGCTTCATGCGCGTTCATCGAAAGTGTCGGGCGATGCAGGTTACAGATAGCCGGGAAACGGCGTGACGCCGGTGAAGACCGCGCCCGCGCCGTCGAAGTTGCCTTCGGCGAGGAACGCGTGCTGCGTGACGACCATCGCATCGCGCAGCAGCCGCTGCAGCGGATGCGACCGGTAGATCGCGGCCGTGCCGCCGAGGCGGTACGCGCGTTCGACGACGCTCGCGCCTTCGCGGGCGATCTGCGTGGCCGCGAGCCGCAGCAGGCTGACCTGGTCGGGCGTCACCGGGTTGCCCGCGAGAATCGATTGCCACACCGAATCGGTCGCATCGTAGAAAAACGCGCGCGCCGAGCGCAGTTGCGCCTCGGCCTTCGCGAGCTCGATGCGGAAATACGCGCGATCGGCGAGACGCGGCGCGCCGGTCGTCGTCTGGCGGCCGCCCGACATGCGGTTCACGACGTCGAGCGCCGCGCGCGCGAGGCCGAGGTTGACGACCGCCAGCACCTGCGCCGCATACGCGACGGTCGGATAGCGGTACAGCGGCTCGTCGACGGTCGCTTCGCCGCCGCGCACGAAGGTCCACGCCTCCGGCACGAAGCGGTCGTTCACGCGCAGGTCGTGGCTGCCGGTGCCCTGCATGCCGACCACGCTCCAGTTCTCGACGATCTCGACGTCCGCGGCGCGGAACACGGCGGTGCGCGGCTTGTTCGGCGCGGCGTCCTGCGCGCCCGGCACGGCGATGCCGACGCCGAGCCAGTCGGCGCCCTTGCAGCCGCTCGCGAATTTCCACGTGCCGTTCACGCGCCAGCCGCCCGGCGCGGCCTGCGCGGGCTGCACCGGGAACAGGCCGCCCGCGAACACCTGGTCGGGGCCGCTCGCGTACAGCTCGGCCTGCGTGTCGAGCGGCAGCGCGGCGAGATAGACGTTCGCGGAGCCAAAGCTCGCGACCCACGCGGCCGAGCCGTCGGCGGTCGCGATCCGTTCGATCATGTCGAGGAACGCGGTCGGCGCGAGCGCATCGCCGCCGAAGCGGCGCGGCGTGCCCGCGCGATAGATGCCGGCCTGCTTGAACAGCGCGATCACGTCGCGCGGTACGTGCGACAGCCGGTCGAATTCGTCGCGGCGCGCGGCGACGGTTTCGATCACCGCGTCGAGCGGCGACAACGGCGCGGCCGCGGGACGGGCCGCGGGCGGCGAGGTCGGCGCGGATTCGATGGCGAGGGCGGCTTGCGGCATGAAAGTCTCCTGGGGATGGGGCGATTCCGGGCATTCGCATGTGCGTTTCATATGCAAACAGACCCTAGTCTAGAAACGCCGAAAACACGCAGCAATTGGTGCGTTGGGCCGCGCGACTGGTGACGCTCCGTGCCGGCCTAAAGAAATCTTCAGATGCGATCGGCGCGCGCCGGTGCTATGTTGGGTTTCCGGCCGCGCGATGTCGCGCGCCTTCCTCCGAATCCGATCATGAGTTTTCCCGACGAAGACGATTTCCACCGGCTGCTCGACGCGCTGACCACCTGCGTGCTGCTGCACGACGCGCGCACCCGGGCGATCGTGTGGGCGAATCGCGCCGCGTGCATCGCGCTCGGCTTTTCCGTCGAGGAATTGCTGCCGCTGAAGGCGCCGGACATGACGCGCCCCGAGCCGAAGTACCGGCGCGAGATCGCGGTGAGCGCATGGGATCGTGCGCTCGTCGACGGCCCGCAGGTGTACGAATGGTGCTATCGCTCGCGCACGGGGGTCGACATGCTGTCCGAGGCCACCGCGACCTACGTGCCGCTGCGCGGGCGCGACGTCGTGATGGTGCAGTTCCGCGACATCAGCGCGGAAGAGGCGGTGCGCCAGCAGTTGCGCCGCTACGAGGCGCGGCTGCGCGAGTTCATGCAGGATCTCGACGAAGGGATCGCGGTCGTGACGCCGCACGGCGGCGTGCAGTTCATCAGCGAGTCGGGCCGCCGCGTGCTCGGGCTTGCGCCCGACGAGCCGCTCGGCGAGGTACTCGACTACTGCTCGGCGGCCGATCGCGACCGGCTCGTCGCGCAGTTGCGCGACGCGCCGTCCGCATGCCCGTCCGCGCCGCAGCGCTACCGGATCGTGCGGCGCGACGGCTCCGCCCGCTGGCTGCGCATCCTGTGCCGGCAGGTCGAGATCGAAGGCGATCTCGACGGGCTGCTCGTGCAGTTTCGCGACGTGAGCGACGAAGTCGCGATCGAGGACGCGCGGCGCGCCGAGGCGCGGATGCTCGAATACGCGGGCCGCTACAACGCGATGGGCGAGATGGCGACCGTGATCGCGCACGAACTGAGCCAGCCGCTCGCGGCCGTGCGCAATTTCATCGAAGGCGCGGTGCGGCGGCTGAACGGCAACGGCGCCGTCGACGACGCGATCTGGGGGCTGCGCAGCGCGGATCGGCAGGCCGAGCATGCGGCGCTGATCATCAAGAGCGTGCGCGAATTCATCGTGAAGCGCGAGCCGGTCGTCGCGCGGGCCGACCTGCGCGACATTCTCGCGGACGTCGCGTACTTCATCGAGCTGCGCGCGAAGGAGGCCGGCGTGACGGTCGCGATCGTGCAGGCCGACGCGCCGCTGCCGATCCACTGCGAGCGCGTGCTGCTCGGGCAGGTGATCCTGAATCTCGCGTTCAATGCGATCGAGGCGTTCGCTAGTTGCGAGCGCGCGCCGCGCACGCTGACGCTCGGCACCGCGAACGTGGCCGGCCATGCGGAGTTGCGTGCGATCGACAATGGCCCGGGCATCGAGGCCGGCGCGCACGACCGGCTGTTCGACGGCTTCTCGTCGTCGAAGGCCGGCGGCAACGGAATCGGGTTGTCGCTGTGCAAGAGCATCGTCACACGCCACGGCGGGCGGATCGCCGCGAGCCCGGCAGCGGGCGGCGGGCTCGACTGCCGCGTGACGCTGCCGCTCGCCGACGGGTGAGCGCAACCGTGTCGGCGCGTGGCGGCGGGGCGGCGACGCGCGGTGCATGATCAGCGCCCCAGCGCCCGCGCGGTCTGGCCGCCAATGCCGAAGTCGGTGTTCGGAATGTCCTTGATGATCACGCGCGTCGCCTGCAGCGGCGCGTCGAGCACGTTCGCGCCCGCATCGGACAGCGCGGCGATCAGCGCGCGCTTCTGTGCGTCGGTGCGCCCGGCGATCAGGATCGCGACGATCACCGGCAACGACGGCGGCGCGCCGTCCGCGGCGCTGCGGCCGCCGAGGCCGATATGCGTCGCGGGTAGCTCGGTGAGTAGCACGCGCACCGATTCGATCGGTGCGCCGATCGCGTCGACGGTCGCGTGGCTGAGTCGCGCGATCAGTTCGGCCTTGCGCGCATCGTCGTGGCCGGCCGGCAGGAAAACTTCGAGTGTGGGCATGGTCGTCCGGAAAGGTGAAGGTGACTGGCTCACCGTTGCGCGAGTGACGGCGAACCGGCAGCCGCTCACAGGTGAAGGTGCCCGGTTCACCATTGCGCTGGCGACGGTGAACCGGCCGCGGCTTACAGCAGGAAGCCGATCGCGCTGAGCGCTTCGGTCGAGTCGATCAGGCGCACGATCTTTTCGGCGATCCGCATCTCGCCTTCGGCATCGACGTGCAGCTTGTGCGTGACGTCGGCCGCGAACAGCGTCGCGACGCCGCGCTTGTATGCGACCACGACCTGCGCCGATTTCAGCTCGACGGTATCGGCGCTGCCGCTTTCCAGCGTGAAGCGCGACACGGTGCGCACCGTGCGCGCCGCGTCGGCGGCCGACGCCGAATAGCCGGACACCATCCGCTGCACGCGCTTCTCGCGCATGTCCTGGTCGTCGAACACGTAGTTCAGCGCCGCCGCGAAGTCGGTCGTGTCCGGATCGATCGGCACCACGTAGTGGCCGGCCGGGTCCCACAGGTCGAGCCACGCGCGATAGTCGCGGCGGTCGAGCATCTCGGCTTCGCGCCACACGAATTCGACCGCGCGGGCGAAGGTCTGCTCGGAAAAGAGGGCGTTGCGGTCGTCCATCACTGTTGCTCCATCATCTTGCGCCATTGCTGGTAGGCCTCGCGCATGCCGGTTTCGTCGGTCGCATGCGCGGTCTTTTCGCCGTTCGCGGCGGTCGTCTCGCGGTTCAGCCCGCGATTCACGAGGATCGGCACGTCGGGCCCCGCCTGCGCGCCGCGCTGCACGCGCTCCCACGCTTCCGCATCGTCGGGGCTGCCGAAGCCGAATGGGCCCTGGAAGTGCTCGTGGATGCGCAGCCGCTCGCGGTTCGCTTCGTCGGGGCCGCCGTCCATTGCGAGCGCGACGTGGCGGATCTCGGTTTCGTTCGCGGAGATCGGCCGCAGCACGCGGAAGAACGCCATCGACAGCGCGAGGTTCGGGAACAGGTTCAGGTTGAAGCCGACGCCCATCAGCGAGCGCACGATGCGGCGCACCTCGTCGGGCGTGTGGCGCTCGGCGAGTTTCGCCGCGAGCGGCGCGAAGCGTTCGGCCAGCGGTGCGCCGTCGTCTTCGTCGAGATCGATCAGTTCGGGCATCAGCACCGCGAGGCTGTGGCCGTTGCCGAGCGCGCGGCAGAACGCGTCTTCGCTCGTCATGAAGCTCGTGATCGCGGCGGCCGTCTCGTCGTCGATCGACTTCATCCACGACTTGTGTACGACCGGGAAGTGATAAAGGTCGGTGGTGTTCTCGAGCTGGATCTTCCAGTTGCCCTTGAACTTGAACTTGTGCTCGCCGTTCGTCTTGATCGGGTAGCCGGCGCCCTGTTTCATGAACAGGTCGATCCACGGCTTCGCGCCGCCGAGGAAATCCTCGAGCGGCTCGATATCATCGTTGAAGCTCGCGAAGATCAACCCTTGGTACACGCCGACGCGCAGCTTCACGAGCGGCAGGTCGCCTTTTTCGCACACGCCTTCGTAGCCGTCGCCGTACGGCAGCGCGCGCAGCGTGCCGTCGAGCGCGTACGACCAGCTGTGATACGGGCACGTGAAGCCCTTCGCGTTGCCCTTGTGCGATTCGCACACGGTCGCGCCGCGATGGCGGCAGCGGTTCTGCAGCACGTTGATTTCGCCGGTCTTGTCGCGCACGACGATCACCGGCTGGCGGCCGATCGTCGTCGTGATGAAGTCGCCCGGGTTCGGCAGTTCGCTGTCGTGCGCGACCCAGATCCAGGTGCGGTAGAAGATGCGGTCGAGCTCGGCTTCGAACAGCGCGGGATCGTGATACATCGCGGGCGCGATGCGGTCGGGCTGCGCGAGACCGTGCAACGCGCGGGTGTCGATCGTCTGGTAGGGAATGTCGCTCATCGTCGTCGTGGGGAAAGAGTCGCGAAAATCGGGCCGCGCTGGGCGCAGCGTCCGGAGACCAGTCTCGTCTTCTGCAGCATATCGGTCAAATTGATCTAAAATCGATGATCAAATAAATGCGGCAAATGATGGAGGTCACGATGACATCGGTCGATCATCTCGATCTGAACCTGTTGCGCGTATTCCAGGCGATCGTCGAGGAACGCAGCCTGACGAAGGCCGGCGAGCGGCTCGCGCTGTCGCAGCCGGCCGTCAGCTATTCGCTCGGCCGGCTGCGCACGCTGTTCGACGATCCGCTGTTCGTGCGCACGCGCTCGGGCATGCAGCCGACGCCGGTCGCGCTCGAACTCGCGGGCATCGTCGGCAAGGCGCTCGACATGGTGCGCGTCGCGCTGCGCTATGCGGAGCGCTTCGATCCGGCCACCAGCACGCGCACGTTCCGAGTGTCGCTGTCGGATGCGGGCGAGATGGCATACCTGCCGGCGATCTGCCAGGCGCTGCGCGAGCGCGCGCCGCGCGTGACGTTGAGCGTGCAGCCGCTGCCGGTGGAGGAGATCGAGGAGGCGCTGCGCGCGAGTCGGCTCGATTTCGCGATCGGCAACCTGCCTGAGCTGATGCCGCGCACGCGCCACCAAGTGCTGTTCGAGGAAACCTACGTGTGCATGACGGGGCGCCGGCGCGGGCTGCCGACGGCCGCCGCGCTGAGTCTCGAGCAGTTCGTGCGCGCCGCGCACGTCAACGTGAAATCGGTCGAGCACAGCCACCACGCGCTCGACGACGCGTTGCGCGCGCAGGGCGTGGGCCGCAACATCGCGCTGGAGGTGCCGCACTTCGTCGCGCTGCCGAGCGTGCTGTCGGTCACCGATCTGTATGCGACGCTGCCGAAGCGGCTCGCGCAGATCCTGAACCGCGACAACGCGTTCCGCCTGTATGCGCTGCCGGTCACGCTGCCGCCCGCGCCGGTGACGATGCATTGGCACGAGCACTTTCACGAGGACGAGGGCAATGCGTGGATGCGCGCGCTGCTCGCCGAGATCGTCGAGCGTTTCGACGAATGACGGTCGGGCGGCTCGTGCCCGACGCAACCGCGGTGGCGGAGTGTCCGTCGGCCGCGCATCTTTACATGAGTCGATCAGTAGATTGGCGCGGCAACACGTTGGCGCGCTCGGCGCATCAGAGATCGAGCACGAGCACCGCCGAGCGCGCACGCGACACGCAACAGCAGATCACCGTGTTGCTCGCGCGCTCGGCCTTGCTGAGGCAGTGATCGCGATGATCGGGTTCGCCGTCGATGACGGGCACCATGCAGGTGCCGCACACGCCTTCGCCGCATGACGTATCGACCTCGATGCCGATCTTCGCGAGTGCGTCGACGATCGACGTATCGGGCGCGACGCGCACCGATTGGCCGCTGCGTTGCAGGCGCACTTCGAAGCCTTCTGCCGGAGCGGCATCCGCAGTGACCGTCGCGGAGGGTTCCGCCGCGAAGCGTTCGAGATGAATCGCATCTTCCGGGATTCGCTCGGCCGCGGCTGCGACGACTGCATCCATGAACGGCCCCGGCCCGCACGTATAGACATGCGCTTTCAGGTCGATCGACTCGATGCAGCGACCGAGTTCGCCCGCGAGCGCATGGGGCTCGACACCGTAATGGAACGTCACGTGCGACGCGAACGGTTCGGCCGACAGTTCGTCGACGAACGCCGCATGGTCGCGGCTGCGCGCGAAATAGTGCAGTCGATAACGCGCGCCGCGCTGGTGCAGCGCATACGCCATCGACAGCAGCGGCGTGATGCCGATGCCGGCCGCGATCAGCACGTGCTCGCTCGCGTCATCGGTCAGACGAAACAGGTTGCGCGGCGTGCCGATCCACAATTCGGCGCCGACGCTCACGTCGTCGTGCAGCGAACGCGAGCCGCCGCGCGACTGCGCTTCTTTCTTTACCGCGAACAGATAGCTGCCGCGCTCGTCGGGGTTGCCGCACAGCGAGTATTGCCGCGTGATGCCGGACGGCGCGGTGACGTCGATATGGGCGCCCGGTTCGTACGCGTCGAACGGCTGGCCGTCGACGCGCGAGACCCGGAAACAGCGGATGTCCTGCGCCGCGTCGATCAGCGCGTCGATCCGGACCTGGTGGCGGTTCGCTTGCATGGGAAATTCCGTGGGGTAGAGAAACGCGGCGCGGCGGAGCCCCGCGCCGTCATGCAGTCGAGAATAGGGACGGGCATCGCATAAATCAAATCGATTAAAAAGCGATACTGAAATAAGTTCGATGGATGATGGTGGGCGTGCCGATCGTCACCGATCAGCGGTGCGGCAATCGCGCGGCCGGTGCGCCGACCACGCGATCGGTGAACGGCGCGACCTCAGCGGGCGGCAATGGTGTTGCCGCCGTCGACGGCCGCATCGGCCGAAGCCGATGCCGACGCGTGGCCGCGTTCGCGCTCGAGGCTGCGGCGATAGTGGCGGCAGCCGGCGGCGAGCAGCAGCGCGGCGAGCGTCGCCGCCGCGACGTTGACGATCGACATCGAGTGCCCGACCGCGGCCGGCGCGCCGAACACGCGATCGGTAAACAGCGCGACGACGGTCGTGCCGATCCCGAGCGCGATCAGGTTCGACACGAGCAGGAACAGCGCGGAGATCTGCGCACGCATCTGGTTCGGCGCGAGCGTCTGCATCGCGGCGGTCGACGTCGGCATCGGGAACGACGCGAAGAACATCGCGACGACCAGCATCGCGAGCGACGCCGGCAGGCTGTCGAGCTGCGTGAACAGCGTCGCGGGAATCACCATGCAGGCGGCGCCGATCGCGCCGGCGCGCATCGGCGCATCGCCGCGGCCGCGCCGCAGCAGCCAGTCGTTGAGCCAGCCGCCGCAGAACACGCCGGCCGTGTTCGCGACCAGCAGCACGATGCCGAGCGTGTAGCCGGCTTCGACGGCCGTCATTCCGAAGCGGCGGATATAGAACGCGGGCGTCCAGCTCAGCAGGCAATACAGCGTCATCGCGTAGAACGAGAAGCCGAGATAGTGGCACGAGAAGGTCGCGCGGTGCATGCCGACGAAGCGCAGCGAATCGCGCATCGACACGCGCCGCACGGCGCCCGAGCGATCCTGCGCGAGCCCCTTGCGCTGCGGGTCGCGCACGGTCGCGGCGAACAGCAGCGCGACGAGGATGCCCGGCAGCCCGACGATCAGGAACGTGACCTGCCACGCATGCACCTGCCCGACCACCGGCAGCGTGAATGCGCTCGCATGCTTGAGCAGCGCGATCACGTAGCCGCCGATCAGGAACGCGATGCCGCCGCCGATGAACGAGCCGAGCGAATACACGGCGATCGCGCGGCCGAGCTTCTCCTTCGGGAAGTAGTCGGCGAGCATCGAATACGCGCCGGGGGACAGCGCGGCCTCGCCGACGCCGACGCCCATCCGCGCGACGAACATCTGCACGAAGTGCTGGCTGAGCCCGCACGCGGCGGTCGCGACGCTCCACAGCGCGATGCCGAGCGAGATGATGCGCGGGCGCGCATAGCGGTCGGCGAGATACGCGACGGGCAGCCCCATCACCGCGTAGAACAGCGAAAACGCGAAGCCGTTGAGCAGGCTGAACTGCGTGTCGGACAGGTGAAGATCGCGCTTGATCGGTTCGATCATCAGCACGAGGACCTGGCGGTCGACGAACGAAAAGACGTACGCGAGCATGCAGATGACGACGACATACCATTCGTACGTATAGCGCTTGCCGTCGGCAGCGCGGGCCGTGGATGCGGACATGCGGGTTCTCCAGGAGCGGGCGGTGGAAAAGCGCGGCATCGGCCTCGCGGGCCGGGCGCCGTCGCGGCGCGAAAGCGTGCGGATGACACGATCGGTGACGCAGCGTAGTCGGCCAAATTCGGCCGCCATAGCCGGAGTGACAGCCGCGCCACACGGACATCTACCGACCCGGATAAAGAAAACACCGAGGCCGTGCGCGCGGGCCGCCGCGCAGCGCGCGTGCGGCGGGGCCCGTGCGCGTCATGCGGCGCGTCTATAAGCGTTATAGAGCGCATTGCGTCGACGTCCGAAATTGTCGTTCCTAGACTCGGGCCGGTTTTGATCGGCAGCGTTCGCATCTGAAAGCGAACGCGCTTCACATCAAGCGGCGCGATGCCGACAGGCGCCGCAACTTCTACGGGACGACGCAGATGAACCATTCGAACGGGCGAGCCTTCCGGCTTGCCGTACCGCTCGCCGCGCTGCTCGCGTGCAACACGCTGCCTGCCGTCGCGCAATCGAGCGTGACGCTCTACGGCCGCATCGACACCGCGATCGAATATGCGAACGCCGGGCCGAACCACGTGACGCGCATGGGCAGCGGCAACCTGTGGGCGTCGCAGTGGGGGCTGAAGGGCGTCGAGGATCTCGGCGGCGGCTACGCGACGATCTTCAAGCTCGAGGACGGCTTCAACGCGGCGAGCGGCGCATTGTCGAACAGCAGCGCGCTGTTCGGCCGCGAAGCGTGGGTCGGCATCACGGGGCCGTTCGGCGGCGTGCAGTTCGGCGAGCTCTACACGATCCTGCATACGACGCTCGTCACGTACAGCCTGCCCGGCCTCGGCGCAGGGCTCGCATGGGGCAACGCGACCAACAACTTCGTCGGGCCCGCGTTCCTCCGCGTGCGCAACTCGATGCGCTACACGTCGCCGCGCTACGCGGGCTTCCTGCTGCGCGCGATGGCCGCGCGCGGCGCCAACGGCGCGGCCGGGCAGCCGGCGACGCTCGGCGATACGTATGGCGCCGGCATCAACTACGTGCGCGGCGGATTGTCGGTCGACGTCGACTACATGCAGCAGAAGTTCAGCCCGGTCGCCGCATCGACGCTCGGCGCCACGAGCACGGCCGCGAACGGCAACTACACGCTCGGCGCGATTTCGTACGACTTCAGCGCCGTGAAGGTGGCCGCGCTGTACATGCGCCATCGCGGCGGTCCCGACGTCGCGACCGCGATCGACAGCCAGAGCGCGTATCCGCACAGCGACATCATGGAACTCAGCGCGACGGTGCCGATCGGGCGCGCGTCGCTGCTGCTGAGCGTCGGCCACTACCGGAAGGTCGCCGACAGCGACGGCAACGCCGATTCGTACGGCATCCGCTTCGACTATCCGCTGTCGAAGCGCACGGTGCTGTACACGGGCGCCGCGATGGTGCGCAACGGCGCGCATGCGCGCTTCGTCGTCAACGGCGCGGCGGGCGGCGGCGTCGCGGTCGCGAAGCCGGGCGCGACCGCAAGCTCGCTCGTCGCGGGCATCCTCACGTCGTTCTGAGCGTGCCGGCGGGCCCGTGCCCATGCTCGCTCGAGCCGCTACGCGCAAGCAGGCGGCTGCGGCGCGAGCCATGCATCGAACGGCGCCTGCTCGCCGATATTGAACAGTTCGAGCAGCAGCGCACGCAGCCAGCGATGGCCGGGGTCCGCATCGAAGCGCCGATGCCAGTACGCGTTGACGGCCCATTCGCCGGCGCCGGCGATCTCGTACAGCACGCACGGCTGGCGCGCCGCGAACGTGATCGCGATCGTCTCCGGCAGGATCAGCGCGTAATCGCCGTCCTGCAGCAACGCCGGCACGACCATGAAGTCGGGCAGCGCCGCCCGCACGCGCGGCATCAGTTCGTGCCGTTCGAGCAACTGCATCGACTGCGGATGCGACGTGACCGCGACGAAGCGCAGCGCGTCGGGCGCCGTGCCGTCGAGCACGAAATCGTCGGGCAGCCCGACGCGCTGCGCGGTGCGGCGCGGCGTCAGCAGCACGCAGCGCTCGTGCAGCAGCGCGGTGCGCTGGAAGTGGCTCGACGCATCGGCGAAATGCCCGAGCGCGAAGTCGATGCGCCCCGATTCGAGCGCGACGTTGAGCTGGCATTCGTCGACGTGCAGCGTCTCGATCACCGCGCCCGGCGCGCGCCGGTCGAATGCGGCGAGCAGCGTCGGCAGGAACGCGCTCGCCGCGAAGTCGCTCATGTGCAGACGGAACACGCGCTGCGTGCTGTCGGGCGTGAAGCGCGAGCCTTCGTCGAGCACGTGCTGCAGGATCGCGAGCGCCTTGTCGACCGAGATCGCGAGCCGTTGCGCGCGCGGGGTCGGCTCGACGCCGGTGCCGGTGCGTACGAACAGCGCGTCGCGAAACATCAGCCGCAGCCGGCCGAGCGCATAGCTGACGGACGGCTGCGTGACGCCGAGCCGCAGCGCCGCGCGGCCGACGTGCCGCTCTTCATACACCGCGCGAAACGTCTTCAACAGGTTGAGATCGAGATCCTGCACACGCAGGCCGTCGGTGGCGTCGCTGTCGTGCGGCGCGGGTTCGGGGCGGGCCGTCGGCCGACCGGGGGCGGAGTGCGTCATCGAGCTTGCCTCGCGGTGACGGAAGGCGCGTGGCCGTAACGCCGCGCATACGCCTTCGCGAAATGGCCGAAGCCATGGATGCCGTGCGCGATCAGCACGTCGGTCACGCTGCGCGCGTCGCCGCGTTGCAGCGCCGCGTGCACGGCGGCGAGCCGGCGCTCGCGCACGTACGCGGCCGGCGTGGTGTGCAGGAACGCGCGGAATGCATGCTGCAGCGTGCGCGGCGCGACGCCCGCGACGGCCGCCAGCGCGGCGAGCGCGAGCGGTTCGTCGAGGTGCGCATCGACGTGAGCGCACGCACGCCGCACATGGGCCGGCAGCGGCGGCGTGCCGCGCAGCAGCGTGTCGCTGTACGAATGCGGCAGGTGCGTGAGCAGCAGCGACATCAGCCACGCGGTGAGGTCGGTGCCGAACACCGGCGACGCGGTGCCGATGCCCGGCTGCGCGCCGATCCGGCACAGGTACTCGAAGGTCGGCAGCACGAGTGCGGCGCTCGCGCCGGCGCCGCCGGCTGCCACGTCGAATTGCAGCGGCCGCGCGAGCGGCGCATGCAGCATGTCCTGCAGCTTGCGTTCGAGCGCGCCGCGTTCGAGCCGCAGCACGAGATTGCGGCAATCGGGGCTCGTGCGCAGGCGGCTCGCGAGCGCGGGCGACGACACGGTCAATTCGCCGGGGCCGGCGCGCGCGACGACGTTGCCGGCCTGCAGCTCGCACGCACCGGCGAGCGTCAGCCGGAACAGGAAGTGATCGGCGTCTTCGCCGAACTCGATGCGCGTTTCGCGTCCGTAGCTGAGTTCGAGCAGCGCGCCGTGATGCAGCGGCACCTCGTACAGCTCCGCGCGAAACGGATCGCGGCCGGACGCTGCCATCCGGTGCGGTCCGAGCCGATGCGCGACCGCGCGTTCGACTTCGTCGGGGGCGTGCAGCGTGCCGAGCCGGTTCGGTGCATGGCGGGAAAGGGCGATGTCCATTGATAGACCTCGTAGCGGATGCAGGGGCGGCGCGGCTTGCGCGGCCTCGCGAATGCGTTGCGCGAACGGGCGCGACGTTGCGCGTTTTGAAGCGACGCGGCGCAGGCGGCCGCGTAGTCTCGGACGTACTCGATCACCAGGAGAAAACGATGAAGGTATGTGTTCTGGGCGGCGGCCACGGCTGCCATGCGGCGGCCATCGACCTGCTCGAAAAAGGTCACGACGTGACGTGGTGGCGGCGCGATCGCGAGCCGCATGCGCGGCTGCGTGAACTTGGCGTGCTGAACGTGACCGACTATCGCGGCAAGCGCGCGGTACCGCTCGGCGACGCGCCGGGCGCGATCCGCCTGATCGATGATCTGGCCGTCGCGCTGCACGGCGCGCAGCTCGTCGTGGTGCCGTTGCCGGCCACGTCGCACGACGCGCTCGCCGCGCAGGTCGCGCCGCTGCTGGAGGACGGCCAGGTCGTGTTCCTGCCGCCCGGCACGTTCGGCAGCGCCGTGTTCGCCCGCGCGGCGGCCGACGCCGGCAACCGTTCGCGCGTCGCGTTCGCCGAAACGGGCACGCTGCCGTACCTGGTGCGCAAGCATCGCGACAACGACGTCGTGATCAGCGCGTACGCGACGCGCCTGCCGACCGGCGTGTGGCCGGCGAATGCAGCCGGCTGGGCGTTCGACGTGTTGCGCGCCGGCTATCCGTCGGTCGAGCCGGTCGAGGATGCGTTGTCCGGCGCGCTGATGAATGCGGGCCCGGTGATCCATCCGCCGCTGATCCTGATGAACGCCGGGCCGCTCGAACACTTCGACGCGTGGGACATCCACAACGAAGGCACGCAGCCGTCGATCCGCCGCGTGACGAACGCACTCGATGCCGAACGCATCGCGGTGCGCGAAGCGCTCGGCTACCGCGCGCCGCATTTCCCGCTCGCCGATCACTACGCGACCGACGGCGACGAGTGGATGTACGGGCGCGGCGCGCACGGCAAGCTGACCGATAGCGGCGACTGGCGCGAGAAGATCGATCTGCGCACGCATCGCTACATGCTCGAGGACACCCGGCTCGGGCTGTCGTTCGTCGTATCGTGCGGGCGCTGGGCCGGCGTGCCGACGCCCGTCGCGCAGGGGCTGCTGAGCGTCGCGAGCGCGGTCGCGGTGCGCGACCTGTATGCGGAAGGCCGCACGCTGGAGCGACTCGGGCTCGCGGCACTGTCGAAGGACGCGCTGCGCGCGCTGCTCGACGCGGGGTACGCGGCATGAAGGCGGCCGACGATGTGACGCGCATCCACGTGCTCGGCGCGGGACGCATGGGGCAGGGCATCGCGCTCGTGTTCGCGTTCGCCGGCCTCGACGTGACGCTGATCGACTTCAAGCCGCGCGACGTGCATGCGTGGCGCGCGTTCGAGGACCGCACGCGCGACGAGATCGCCCGGCCGCTGCAGGCGCAGGTCGCGCTGGGCCGCATCGACGCCGTGCAGGCCGACGCCGTCGTCGCGCGCATCGCGCTCGTCGCGCGGGACGGCGCGGCCGATGCGGTGCGCGATGCCGATATCGTGTTCGAAGCGCTGCCCGAAGTGCTCGATGCAAAGGCCGACGCGCTGCGCTGGCTCGGTGAACACGTCGATGCGCACGCAACGATCGCGTCGACGACGTCGACGTTCGTCGTCACCGAATTGCAGCGCCACGTTGCGCACCCGGCGCGGATGCTGAACGCGCACTGGCTGAACCCCGCGCTGCTGATGCCGCTCGTCGAGGTCAGCCGCAGCGATGCGACCGATCAGGCCGTCGTCGACGCACTCGCGGCGCTGCTCCAACGCGTCGGCAAGAAGCCGGTGATCTGCGGGCCGGCGCCCGGCTATATCGTGCCGCGCATCCAGGCGCTCGCGATGAACGAGGCCGCGCGGATGGTCGAGGAAGGCGTGGCCAGCGCGGAGGATATCGACACCGCGATCCGCACCGGCTTCGGCCCGCGCTTCGCGGTGCTCGGCCTGCTCGAATTCATCGACTGGGGCGGCTGCGACATCCTGTACTACGCGTCGCAGTACCTGGCCGGCGAGATCGGCCCGCGCTTCGCGCCGGCCGCGAGCGTCGTGCGCAACATGGAGGCCGGGCGCGACGGCGTGCGAACGGGCGCCGGCTTCCACGACTATGCGGCGGTCGACGTGCCCGCGTACATGCGGCAGCGGCTCGGCGAATTCGCGCGGCTGCTCGACCATCTCGGGCTCGCGCCGGCGTTCGACGGCGCACGGCGCGACGCCGGGCGCTGAGCGTCGCGTGGTCATGCTTGGTCGCCGCGCGAACCGTCGGCGGGCGTGGTGCGCGTCTCGCGCATCACGCACAGCGTCGCGACCGTGACGAGGCCGAGCGCAATCAGGAACAGCGACACCGGCCACGACGCGTGATAGCGCGCCAGCAGCGCGGTCGCGATCAACGGCGACATCCCGCCCGCGAAGATCGACGCGACCTCATGACCGAGCGCGACGCCCGAGTAACGCACCTCGGTGCTGAACAGCTCGCCGACGAGCGCGGGCAGCGTACCGATCATCGCGCCGTGGCTGACCGCCGTGCCGACCGTCAGCGCGAGCCATACGAGCGGCGTCACGCGCGTGTCGAGCAGCCAGAAGAACGGAAACGCGCATGCGACGAGGCTCAGCGCGCCGATCAGGTACACGGGCTTGCGGCCGATCCGGTCGGACAGGCGGCCCCATGCGAGCATCGCGCCCATCTCGACGATCATCGCGATCATCACGCCGGTCAGCATCGTACCGTTCGGAATCCCGACATACTTGCCGTAGACGAGCGAGAACGCGAGGAAGATGTACGCGCCGCCGTTCTCGGCCACGCGCAGCCCCATCGCGAGCAGGATTTCCTTCGGGTGACGGCGGATACACTCGACGATCGGCAAGTGCGTGTGCGCGCCGCGCTTGCCGGCCTGCTCGAAGTCGCGGCTTTCCGGCAGATGGCGGCGGATATAGATGCCGATCGCGAAGATCGCGATGCTCGCGAGGAACGGCAGCCGCCAGCCCCACGTGCGGAACATGTCGTCCGGCAGCGCCTGCGCGGCGAGAAACGCGGCCGACGACAGCACGAAGCCGCCGCCCACGCCGAGCTGGCTCCACGCCGCGTAATAGCCGCGCTGCTCGGGCGGCGCGTTCTCGCTGATCATCAGCACGCCGCCGCCCCATTCGCCGCCGGACGCGATGCCCTGCAGCAGGCGCAGCACGACGAGCGCGGCCGGCGCCCACAAGCCGACCTGCGCATAGGTCGGCAGCAGGCCGATCGCGAACGTCGACGCGCCCATGATCAGCAGCGTCCACACGAGCGACGCCTTGCGCCCGTAGCGATCGCCGACGTGGCCGAACACGATCCCGCCGAGCGGCCGCGCGACGAAGCCGAGCGCGAACGCCGCGAACGCGGCGAGGCTGCCGGCGAGCGGCGATGCGCCGGGCGGAAAGAACACATGGCCGAACACGAGCGCCGCGGCCGTGCCGTATACGAAAAAGTCATACCATTCCATCGCGTTGCCGGCGACGGAGGCGATGACGATCCGGCGTAGCTGCCGGTCGGCGAGCGGCCGGGCGGCGCTCGGGGATTGCACGGTGTCGGTCGGGTACATGGCGGACTCTGAAGGGGGAGGCGGGCGCGTGCCGTCTTGTGCGGCACTGCGGGCTAGTGTTGTCGGCCCCGCCGGCCCCGGTCAAATCCGCAGAAAAAGGGGAGTGTCATCACTCCGGCAAATGATGGTCGTGGTGCGCGCGGCTCCGTGCCGGCGCGCGCTTCCCCTTACCGCTCGATCTGCCGGTTCCACCGCGTATCCCACTGCGCACGGCGCGCATTGATCGCCGTCCAGTCGACCACCGTCACCTTGCGCACCAGGTCGTCGACGTTGCCGAGGCTCTGCTGCATCGGGGCCGGCATCTTCGCGAGACGGTTGGTCGGAATCTGCTTGCCGGCCTCGGCCGCCTTCGTCTGCGCGGGTGCGGACAGCAGGAACTGCGCGAGCTTCTGCGCGAGTTGCGGGTCGGGATTGTTCGCGACCACGCACAGGTCGACGAGCAGCAGCACCGGGCCTTCCTTAGGGTTCGCGTACGCGACCGGGATGCCCTTGTCCTGCAGGTCGCCGACGGCGGTCGGCGTCAGCGGAAACAGGCCGGCCTCGCCGGTCTGCACCATCTCGGAGATCTTGGCCGAGTTCGGGATGTACTCGACGACGTTCGGCCCGACCGTGCTCGCCCACTTGCCGAAGCCGGGCTCGACGTTCTGTTCGTTGCCGCCGAGTAGCCGGTTGATCGCGAGGAAGCCGTGCAGCCCGAACGTGCTGCTCGACGCCGACTGGAACACGACCTTGCCCTTGTATTTCGGATCGGCGAAATCCATCCACGACGTCGGCGGCGCCCAGCCTTTCTCGGCGAACAGCTTCTTGTTGTATGCGATGCCGGTCATCCCGAGCTGCACACCCGCGCCGACGTCGTCCTTCATCCGCGCGAACGGGTACAGCTCCTTCAGCACCGGCGAATCGTCGAGCTTCTGACACACGCCGAGGCTCACCGCGCGCGCCATCACGCCGTCGTCGAGGAACGCGACGTGGATCTGCGGCTTGTTGCGGTTCGCGAGCAGCTTCGCGAGCACGTCCGACGACGTGCCGGGCACGATCACCACCTTCACGTTGTTCGCCTTCTCGAAGTCGGGCAGCACCTGGCTCGTATAGGCCTTCTCCATCGGCCCACCGTTCATGCCGACGTAGATCGTCTTCGTTTGCGCGAACGCGGGCGCGCCGGCGCCTGCGATGCAGAGGGCGGCGGCCGCCGCGATCGTTCCGAGCAGTTTCATCTTTGGATTTCCTCTTGACGGAAAGTGGCGGTCGGCACGGCTTGCGGGAAGAAGCGGCCGATCGAGAATGCATCGAGTGGCGTGGCGGTTTCGCCGGTCGTGACGAGATCGGCGAGCACGTCGCCGACGCCCGGTGCGAGCAGGAAGCCGCCGCCGGAAAAGCCGAACGCATGCAGCAGGTTCGGCGTGGTACGGCTCGCGCCGATGATCGGGTTGTGGTCGGGCGTACAGCCTTCGACGCCGCTCCACGTGCGGATCAGCAGCGCGTCGCGCAATGCGGGCAGCAATGCGCAGGCGTCGCGCATCACCGCGCGCGTCGTGTCGACCGACGGCTGGCCGAACTCGCCGTCGCCGCAGCCGCGGCCGCCGCCGATCACGCAGTTGCCGCGCGCGACCTGGCGCGCGTACACGCCGCCGCCATACACGCCGAGGTTGTGCGCGATGAACGGCGGTAGCGGCTCGGTCACCCACATGTTCGGATAAATCGGCTCCATCGGGACAGCTTCGCCGAAGCGTTCGGCGATCGTGTTCGCCCATGCGCCGGCCGAATTGATCAGCCACGTCGCGGTGTGCGCGCGGCCGCCCGCCTGCAAGTGAAAACGCGTGCCATCGTGATGAACCGCGTTGACAGGCGTGTGCTCGAACACGTCCGCGCCCGCCGCGCGGGCCGCGCGCGCGAACGCGGGCGACACGACGCGCGGGTTCGCATGGCCGTCGGTCTCGCACAGCGAGCCGCCGAGCGCCGCGCGGCCGAGCCACGGGTAGCGGCGGCGGAACGCGTCGCCGCGCATCACGCGCAGCGGCAAGCCGTGGTCGCCGGCGAGCACGGCGTACGCGTCGAGCGCATCGAGATCGGCGTCGCTGCGCGCGAGTCGCAAGTGGCCGGACACGACGAATTCGCCGTCGATGCCGATCAGCTCGGGCAGGCGATCCCAGATACGCCGCGCCCGCAGCGCGAGCGGCAATTGCTCGACCGGCCGGCCCTGGCAGCGCACGCCGCCGTAGTTCACGCCGCTCGCCTGCGCGCCGCAGTCGCGCCGTTCGAACAGCCCGACGCGCAGTCCGCGCCGCGTCAGCGCAAGCGCGGCCGACGCGCCGACGAGGCCGCCGCCGACGATCGCGACGTCGTAACGCTGGGTGTCACTCATCGCGCGCCTCGTCGGGAATCGCCGCGACGTCGTCGCCCGCGAGCGCCGCCGAGATCGGGAACGGCTTCACGGGTGGTTGCGCACGCAACCGCCCGACGTCGGCGAGCGGCCGGCCGGTTTCGGCGGCCAGCACGAGCGCGGCCGCGTCGCCGCACATGCGGCCCTGGCAGCGGCCCATGCCGACGCGGGTCAGCGCCTTCAGCCGGTTCAATTCGGTCGCCGCGCCTTCGCGCACGCAGCGGCGCAGCGTGCCCGCATCGATCTCCTCGCAGCGGCACACGATCGTGTCGTCGGGGCAGCGGGCAGCCTGTTCGGCCGGCGGCGCGAACGCCGCCTCGAGGCCCGCGCGGAATGCGCCGATGCGGGCGAGCGTGCGCTCGAGCGCCGCCGCGTCGGGTTGGCTGGACGGCGAGCGCGAGGCGATACCGGCATCGTCGAGCAGCGCGAGCGCCGCACGCCGGCCCGACGCTTCGGCCGCGTCGGCGCCCGCGATGCCCGCGCCGTCGCCGGCGACGTAGAAGCCGCGTACCGACGTGCGCCCGGCCGCGTCGCGTTCGGGCAGCCACGCGCGATTGAGCGGGTCGAAGTCGAACCGGCAGCCGGCGAGATCGGCAAGCTGCGTTTCCGAGCGCAGGCCGAAGCCGAGGCCGAGCGCATCGCAGTCGAGCACGCGCGGTGGCGTGGGCTGCGCGTCGTCGCCGGCGGCGCGCCATGCGAGCCCCGTCACGTGCGGGTCGCCGAGCACGCGTTCGAGCGTGACGCCCGTTTCGATCGCGACGCCATGCGCGCGCAGCCAGCCGTTGTAATAGAGCCCTTTCGCGAAGATCGACGGCATGCGCAGCAGCGCGGGCGCGGCAGCGGCCTGGCGGCGCAGCGGGCTCGTGTCGAGCACGGCCGCGACGCGTGCGCCGGCCTTCGCATACTGGTAAGCGACAAGGTAAAGCAGCGGCCCGGTGCCCGCGAACACGATGCGTCGGCCGATCGCGCAGCCCTGCGCCTTCAGCGCGACCTGCGCGCCGCCGAGCGTATAGACGCCCGCGAGCGTCCAGCCCGGCACGGGCAGCATGCGGTCGGTGGCGCCGCTCGCGACGATCAGGTGCGAGTACGGTACCGTCACTTCGCGGCCGTCCTGCAGCGTGTCGACGCGGCCCGCGCCGCACGACCACGCCAGCGTGTTCGGCCGGTAGTCGACGTGCGGCAGCAGCGCGGCCATCGTCCGGTGCACCGCGTCGGCCTTCGCGGCCTCGAAGCCGTACAGCATGCGTTTGCCGCGCACGAACGCGGCTTCGGCCGGCGGTTGACGATAGATTTGTCCGCCCCAGCGCGCGTTCTCGTCGATCACGACCGGGCGCAGCCCGGCGTCGACCAGCGCCTCGGCCGCGCGCACGCCGGCCGGCCCCGCGCCGACGATCACCGGTTGCAGTGCGGCGCTCACGATGCGTCTCCGGTCGCGGCCGGCCGGGCGGTCGTGAGAATCCGCATGCCTTCGGCGATCGGCGTCGAGCATGCGCGCATGCGTGCGCCGGCTTCGGTGCGCACCCAGCAGTCCTGGCAGGCGCCGATCAGACAGAACCCGGCGCGCGGCTGATCGCTGAATTCGCTGACGCGCACGCGACGCTGCGCGACGAGGATCGCGGTGAGCACGGTGTCGCCGGCAAGCGCGTGCGCGGGGCGGCCGTCGAGCGTGAACGCGACGGCGGCGCGCTCGCGTTCGGCGACGCGCACGAACTGCGCGTCGTCGTCCGCGACGTCGGTGGAACGGGAAACGGGAGTCGTCATCAATGTTGGCCGATCAGGATGCGGTTCAGGCCGTACACGCGATCGAGCAGCAGCATCGCGCCGGCGGTGATGAAGATGACGAGCGCCGACACCGACGCCATCATCGGATCGATCGATTCGGTCGCATACATGTACATGCGCACGGGCAGCGTGACCGTTTGCGGCGACGTGACGAAGATCGACATCGTCAGCTCGTCGAAGCTGTTGATGAACGCGAGCAGCCAGCCGCCGGTGATGCCCGGCACGATCATCGGCAGCGTGATGCGGCGGAAGGTCGTCCACGGGTCCGCGCCGAGCGAGCACGCGGCCTGCTCGATGCTGCGGTCGAGGCCCGCGACGGACGCAAGCACGAGCCGCATCACGAACGGCGTGATGACGATCATGTGCGCGAGCACGAGCCACGCGAACGAGCCGGTCGCGCCGATCAGCGCGAAGAAGCGCAGCAGCGCGATGCCAAGCACGAGGCCGGGAATCACGAGCGGCGACAGCAGCAGCCCGTTCAGGAACGCGCGGCCGGGAAACGTCGCGCGGCCGATCGCGAGGCCGGCCGGCAACGCGATCGCGAGCGACAGCGTCGCCGATGCGAACGCGAGCTTCACGCTGTTGACGAATGCGGTGACGAAGTCCGGATAGTCGAGGATCGCGCGGAACCAGCGCAGCGATACGCCATGGGTCGGCAGCGTCAGCGTTTCGTCGGGCGTGAATGCGACCAGCACGACGATCGCGAGCGGCGCGAGCACGAACAGGATCACGAGCGTGTGGAACGCGAGGGCGAAGGGGCCGTTCTTTCTCATCGGGAAGCGCCTCCGAGGCTGCGCGCGTAGCGGCGTTCGAGCACGCGGTAGTAGGTGAGCATCACGACGAGGTTCGCGGCGAGCAGCAGCACCGCGATCGTCGCACCGAGCGGCCAGTTCAGCGAGCCGAGGAATTCGTCGTAGACGGCCGTGGCCGCGACCTTCAGCCGGCGTCCGCCGAGCAGGCCCGGAATCGCGAACGCGCTCGCCGACAGCCCGAACACCATCAGGCTGCCCGACAGCACGCCCGGCATCAGTTGCGGCACGACGATGCGGCGCAGCGTCGTGAACGGCGACGCGCCGAGCGACAGCGCCGCGTGTTCCGTCTGCGGATCGAGCCGCTGCAGCGCGGTCCACACCGGAATCACCATGAACGGCAGCATCACGTGCACCAGCGCGATCACGATCGCGAACGTCGTGTATTCGAGCTTGTACGGCCCGAGGCCGACGAGCGCGAGCGTCTGGTTCACGAGGCCGCTCGTGTTCAGCAGCATGCTCCAGCCGAACGCGCGCACGACCACCGACACGAGGAGCGGCGCGAGGATCGCGAGCAGGAACAGCGAACGCCACGGGTCGCGCATTTTCGACAGCACGTACGCCTCCGGCGTGCCGATCGCGACGCAGATCGCGGTCGTCAGCGCCGCGATGCCGAACGTGCGCGCGAAGATCGTGTGGAAGTACGACGAACCGAGCACTTCCGCGTAGTTGCCGAACTGGAACGCGGCGATCGGGCCGGTGGCCGGGTCGAAGCGGTAGAACGTCAGCACGAACGTCATCGCGAGCGGCACGAGCACGAGCGCGGCGAACAGCGCGAACGCGGGCGCGCACATCAGCCACAGCGGCGCGTGGGCGCGCCAACGCGCGCGCGTCGCGTTGCCGCCGACGGCGCGCGGCGACATTGCATCGACGGCGGCCGTGGCGGCCGCGAGCCCGGCCGGTGCGCCGTCGGTCGAGAGCGGGCGGGAAGGCTGGCCCATTCAGGCCTCCCGGCGCATCACGCGCACGGCATCGCTGTGCCAGTCGATGCCGACCGGCGCGCCTTCCGCGAGCGGCTCCGCGCCTTCGTTCTGGCAGCACACGAGCACTTCGCCGAGCGCGCTGTCGACGCGGTACAGCCACTGGCTGCCGAGGAAGAATCGGCTCGTGACGGTCGCGGCGAAGCGGCCGGCGTCGGGCGCACACAGTCGCAGCTTCTCGGGGCGGATGCAGACCGACACCGCATCGCCGACGCGCACGTCGCGTTCGCGCGGCGGCAGGTGCGCGGTGCGGCCGGTTTCGGCGAGATCGTGCCCGAGGTCGATGCGGATCGCGTCGCCGTCGTGCGCGACGATCGTGCCGGGCAGCAGGTTCGCCTTGCCGATGAACTGCGACACGAAATGATTCTCCGGGCGTTCGTACGCGCGGTACGGCGTATCGGTCTGCGTGATGCGGCCGGCTTCCATCACGACCACGCGGTCGCTGATCGACAGCGCTTCCGACTGATCGTGCGTGACCATGATCGTCGTCGTGCCGATCTTGCGCTGGATCGCGCGCAGCTCGAACTGCATCTCCTCGCGCAGTTTCGCGTCGAGGTTCGACATCGGCTCGTCGAGCAGCAGCACCGGCGGCTCGATCACGACCGCACGCGCGATCGCCACGCGCTGCCGCTGGCCGCCCGACAGCTCGCGCGGAAAGCGGTGCGCGAGTGCATCGAGCCGCACGAGCGCCAGCGCCGCGCGGATGCGCTCCGCGCGCTCGGCCTTGTCGACGCCGCGCATGTCGAGGCCGAAGCCGACGTTCTCCGCGACGCTCATGTGCGGAAACAGCGCATAGCTCTGGAACACGATGCCGAGCCCACGGCGGTTCGGCTTCAGGTGCGTGATGTCCTGCCCGTCGAGCGCGATGCGGCCGCGCGTGACGTCGACGAAGCCGGCGATCATCTGCAGCGTGGTGGTCTTGCCGCAGCCGGACGGCCCGAGCAGCGACACGAATTCGCCTTGTTCGACCGACAGGTTGACGTCCGCGACGGCGGTGAGCTCGCCGAAGGTTTTCGTCAGATCCGTAAGCGTGAGAAACGACATGGGGAGCTCCGGGTTCGCGCACCGCATGGCCGGTGCGCCGATGACGCGGACTCTAGCCAGCCATATTTCGGCGCGTCAATTTGGAATTCTGCTGAACGGGATGAATTTCGGAAAAATTCCATTCAATGGAACGACCGGGAAAATCGCCGGCGAATCGTTCCGGTGGATGAAGGGCGGGCGACCCGCGAAACGCGCGCGTCAATCCCGTGCACACCCGGATGCCCGTGGATTTTCGACCGGACGACAATGGCGGTTACCGTATTCCGTTCAATGAAATCGTCGAGGAGCGCCGGCATGCAGGAACCCCATTCGACCGGAACGTCGCCGGCTGCGCGTACGCCGGGCCCGGACGAGGACGCCGTCGACCCGGCCGATGCGGCCGGCGCGCCGGGCACCGGCATGCTGCAGCGCGCGTTCGCGATCCTGCGCGCGCTGGCCGGCATGCAGCAGGACGGCGTGCGCGTCACGCATCTCGCGAAGGCCGTCGGCCTCACGCAGGGCACCGCGCACCGGATCCTGCAATCGCTGATCGCCGAAGGGATGGTCGAGCAGGACGAGCAGTCGAAGCTGTACCGGCTGAGCGTCGACTTCTTCGCGCTCGCCGCGCTGGCCGGCAACCCGAGCAGCATGCGCACGCTGTGCCGGCCCGCGCTGCTGCGGCTGTGCGCGAGCCTCGGCGAAACCATCTTCCTGCTCGTGAAGAGCGGCTTCGACGCCGTGTGTCTCGACCTGTGCGAAGGGCCGTTTCCGATCCGCTCGTTTACCGGCGACATCGGCGGGCGCATCGCGCTCGGCGTCGGGCAGGGCAGCCTCGCGATCCTTGCGTTCCTGCCGGAGGCCGAACGCGAGGAGGTGATCCGCTTCAACGTGCCGCGCATCCGCGGCTACGGCGTGCTCGACGAGGTGTATCTGCGCACCGAGATCGAACGCGTGCGGCAACTCGGCTACGCGGGCCGCAACAGCGGCGTGCTCGACGGAATGGCCGGCGTCGCGGTGCCGATCCTCGATCGCACCGGCTATCCGGTCGGCGCGCTGAGCGTCGGCACGCTCGCGTCGCGGCTCGGCGACGACCGGATGCCGATGGTCGTCGAACTGCTGCGGCGGCAGGCCGACGCGATCGGCCCGCGCACGAATCCGTTCGACGCCGCGTTGCGGCGGCCGATGCACGGGTTATCGGGGAAAACCATCTAGCGCGCGTCGCGCGTCACGCGTTGCCGTTTCATCGGCTTGCTTGAGCAAACCGTTCACGTCCGGTCGACGCGCGCAGGGTCCAGCGGACCTGCGCGCTTTTGTTTTTTTAGCGGCGTCGCGGCGCACCCTGAATGACGTTTTTCGAGGGTTATACGACCTTTGAGCCATCTATCTCCCGCTCCATACTTCACGTGAACGATCGAGCCGGAACAAGCACGCAACCCCCACCGCGTGTCGCGTATCCGGCCTGGTCACTCACCACATGAAAAGGAACGGAAGATGCGACTCAGGAACAAATCGGCGCTGATCACGGGCGGCACCAGTGGCATCGGTCTTGCCACCGCGAAGCGGTTCATTGCAGAAGGCGCGCGCGTCGCGGTGACAGGGCGCGACGAGGCCGTATTCGAGCGTGTGAAGGCGGAGCTCGGCGAGCATGCACTCGTGCTCAAGGGCGACGTACGGTCGCTCGACGACATGCGCGCGATTGCCGCCGAGGTCGACGAGACGTTCGGCGGCCTGGACGTCGTGTTCGCCAACGCGGGCTGGGCTTTCCCGTCCGCCGTCAACGACATCGACGACACGCTCTACAACGACATCATGGACGTCAACGTCAAGGGCGTGGTGTTCACGCTTCAAGCGGCGCTTCCGTACTTGCGCGAGGGTTCGTCGGTGATCCTCAATACCTCGTTCGTCGATCAGACCGGCAAGCACGGCATCTCGTTGACCGCGGCGGCGAAGGCGGCCGTGCGATCGCTGGCCCGCAGCTGGTCGTACGAATTTCTCGACCGAAAAATCCGTTTCAACGCAATCGCGCCCGGCCCGATCGATACGCCGCTGCTCTCCAGGTGGGGCAAGCCCGACGCATGGGTGCGCGAGCGCAAGGCCGAATTCGCGGAAGCGAATCCGGCGGGCCGCATGGGCACGGCCGACGATATCGCGTACGCGGCGCTTTATCTCGCCAGCGACGAATCGTCGTACGTCGTCGGCACCGAGCTGGTCGTCGATGGCGGTGCGTCGCAGCTTTGAGCCGGCGCTTCACGATTCCCGAGCCCGGTACGTCATCCCGGCTTATCCCCATCCCGATTTCACGTCCGCCACGCCGTTCGCGGTGGCGCTTATTCGATCCGGCCCGGCGGGCTTGCGCTCGCTGATGGGCCGAAGTGCAAGGAGCAATCATCTTGACCGACAGTAGCGATAACCATGTGTCCGACGGACAACTCACGCGCGCAGGCCGTTCGCGCCGCGATGTCCTGAAGTTCGGCAGCGCCGCCACGCTCGGCGCCGTGCTGGGCGGCGGCGCGTTGCTCGGGCACGCGACGCCTGCGCCGGCGCAAACGAGCCGCGCAGGGCTACTCGCGCCGAACGCGCCGCTCGACATCCTGATCGTCAATTACGACGGCGGCACGCTGCTCGACTTCGCGGGCCCCAGCGAGATTTTCCACCGGCTGCCGAATACGAACGTTCGCTACGCGAGCCTCGATGGCGGCAACGTGACGCTCGAATTCGGCGTCGTGTACGGCAAGACCGAACGGCTGGCCGATATCGACAAGACCGACGTGATCCTCGTGCCGGGCGGCTCCGATTTGTCGGCGCCGATGCGGCCGGCGTATCAGGCGCAGATCCGGCGTCTCGCGGAAAGCGCGAAACACGTGACGTCGGTGTGCAACGGCTCGCTCGTGCTCGCCGCGACGGGCGTGCTCAACGGCAAGCGCAGCGCGTGCCATTGGGCGTTCGTCAACAAGCTGGCCGAATACGGCGCGATTCCCGTTCCCGATCGCTTCGTCGAGGACGACAATGGCCGCTTCATGAGCGGCGGCGGCGTGACGGCGGGCATCGACTTCGCGCTGCGCGTGGCGTCGAAGCTGCGCGGCCGGCAGGCGGCCGAGTACACGCAGCTCGTCGTCGAATACGATCCCGACCCGCCGTTCCACGCCGGTCATCCGAGAGATGCACGACCCGAACTCGTCGCGTTGGTCGACAAGAAGCTGCCCGGCGCATCAAAGGGACTCGCACGCGTTCCCGGCGTCCGCTGACACGCTTGCCGGCGACGCGTGCAGCGTCGCCGCCTCTTCAATTCAAACCCGATTCGGAAATCATTCGATGCGACAGATTCATCTTTGTACGGCCGCGCTTGCAGCGTGCGTGTCCTTTTTTGCATTCACGGCGCCGGCTGTCGCCGGTGGTGCGCAACGCCTGCCCGAAGCGGCCGTCAAGGCCGAAAACGCGCGATGGGCGGATGCCTTTGCGCGCGGCGACTACGACGCGATCGGCCGCCTCTATACCGACGACGGCACGCTCTTGCCGCCGGGGGGCGACAAAGTCACCGGGCACCGCGCGATCACCGACTACTTCATCAACGGATATGCGGGATCGAAGCCCGGCACCGTATCGTTCAGCAACTATGAGTTCTACGGTAACGACCGGGTCGTGACGGAGGTATCGGATGCGGAGGTTCGCGATCACGACGGAAAGCTCAAGGTCCGCGCGAAGCAGACGCTCATCTTCCTGAAGCAGGGCGGCACGTGGAAGCTGCATCGCGACATGTGGAACGCTTATCCGCCCGTCAAGGATTGACGACGGTTATCGACGTCCGGAGAAACGGCGCGTTGCGTACTCACGCGACTCACACGCCAATCATCCGTTGGCGAGACGTCGACCCCGCGGCGCGCTGATCGGCAGGCGATCGATCAGCGCGTTGCGTTCGACCTGCTCTCGCGTCGAACCGCTTGCGGCGGGTGTCCGAGCAGCTTGATGAAGGCTCGGCGCATCCGCTCCGGATCGGTGAAGCCGACCGCCAGCGCAATCTGCTCGATCGGTTCGCTGCCGCCCTGCAGGCGCAGCCTCGCGGCTTCGACGCGCAAGCGCTCGACCGCCCTCGCCGGCGTTTCACCGGTTTCCCGGCGAAAGGCGCGCCCGAACTGCCGCACACTCAAGCTCGCCGCGTCGGCGAGTCGCTCGACCGGCAACGTCTCGGCCAGATGTTCGCGCGCGAAATTCAGCGCGATGCGGATGCGATCCGATTCCGGCTCCATCTGCGACATCGCGGAGAACTGCGACTGCCCACCGGGCCGACGATACGGTACAACCAGCAGCCGCGAGACCTCGCGCGCGATCTCCGTGCTCATGTCGCGTTCGATCATGCCGAGCGCGAGATCGATGCCGGATGCGATGCCCGCCGACGTCCAGACGCGGCCGTCCACGACATAGATACTGTCGCCGTCGACCCGCGTGCGAGGGAAGCGCGACTGCAATTGCGCGGCGTAGCGCCAGTGCGTCGCCGCTTTCAAGCCGTCGAGCGAGCCGGTTTCCGCAAGCAGAAATGCGCCGGTACACACGCTGGCGACGCGCGACGCCTTGGCGGCCAGTTTGCTGGCCGCGGCGATATTGTCCGATGTCTGCATCGGCGCGATATCGCCGCCGACGAACACGACGGTGTCGAACGCACGCCTTCCGACCGGCTTCGTGTCGATCGAAAGGCCGGTATTGCCGGGAATCGGGCCGCCGGACGGCGAGATGACGTGAAGATCGTAGGGCGTGTGGCCGGCGGCCGTGGCGACTTGATTGAAGGCCGACAATGGGCCGCCAAGATCGAGCGCATCATAGCCGCGGCAAACGAAGAATCCAATTCGATGCATGACGAAGCAATTGATCGATAACCCCGGAATGGCGGATTTTACCGGGGGCCCCTCGAATTGTGTCGTTTGACGCGAAACGAGGGAAAAAGGTCGTTTACGCCGTCATCGATCAACTGTATTGGCTTGCGTCGCATCGATGCGATGCCGACAGAAAGCGACGCTCAGCGACGGTAGATGAACTCCAGATCGGTCGATTCGCCGACCTTGAAATCGTATGTACCGACACGCTTGAAGCCTGCCTTCTCGTAGAACGCGATGGCTTTCGCGTTGCCCGACCACACGCCCAGCCATACCGGGCCGGGACGCGTCGCGGCGAGATACGCGAGCGCGGCGTCGAACAACGCGCGTCCGGTGCCGGTGCCCTGCGTGCCGCGGCGCAGGTAGATCTGATGGATCTCGCCCGAACCGTCCGCCACTTCCGGATGCGGCAGCTTGCACGGCCCCGCATGCGCATACCCGACCAGCGTGCCGTCGTCGCCTTCCGCGACCCACGTGCGGCACTGCGGGTCGCCGAGCTGCGCGGTGATCGCGGCCACCGAGTAGGTACGGGCTTCGTACTCGGCCAGATCGTCCGGCGGGTAGTCGATGCCGAATCCGTCCTGCAGAAAGGTTTCGCGAAACGTATCGCGCTTCAATTCGGCAAGCGGGACGGCATCGGCCGGGGTCGCAACGCGGATCAACATTGAGCTTCTCTCGGTTCGGTGTCGGGCCGTCAGTTTATCGCGGGCGATGTCGAGCAGACGCGTCGTCACGTGCTAACCGGCGGCCTTGCAGTCGGACGCACGACGATCTCGTTCATGGGGACATTCGCAGGTTGCGCGATCGCTTCCGGTTCGAGCGCGATGCTGCGCATGGTCGCGCAGCCGGCTTTACGATTCGGCGGGAAAGCGCCAATTTTGCAGCGCAGCGAAACGCGGCGACGCTTACCCTGCCGCGCACGCGTAACCAACCGAAACCGCCGATGCGGCAATCATGCGGATGCCGATGGTTGACCGCCGTTGGACATGCTAGGATTTCCGTCAAACAACTCCGGAGACTGCGATGCCGTTCATCTGCGAAAACGTCGAATGTCGTGCCGTGCTGGCTCGCGGGCAGGTCAGGCACCATCAGGAGGGGGCGGGCTGGTGCTTCTACTGCCCGGACTGCAACACCCGAAACGAGTTGATGAATGTCGGCACGGTCAGCGGCCCTGTCGAGCTGGTTCAGCCGGAGCGGGCCAGCCCACCGCACAGGGTCGTCGCGACGGCCCGACCGCTGGATGACGGCCGATACGCGGCGCAGTTGAGCGTCCAGCGGGCGCTCGCCGTGAAAGGCACCTACGCGGCCGAAGAGCACTGGGATCAGCTCGGCGTATTCGGCGACGCGCAGGAAGCCGTCGCGCATGCGAAGTCTTTCGCGACGGATTTGCTGCAGCGCGTGGCATAGTCGGCAGTTTCCGTGAACGAACAAGGGGCGTCGCGCATTCGTGCGCGACGCCCCTTTGCGTTTTCCGCGCGCGTTCGTCAGTGGTCGATATCGAACGAGAAGGATGGCTTCCCGATCCGCCGAGACTTGCCGCTCTGAATCCGGCGTGCGAGAAAGCCGCGTAAGGTCATGCAGCCGGCGCCTGCACCGCGCGTGCCTGTTCGCGGGCCGCGACGAGTTCCCGGATCCGCGCACGGTCGGCCGGCGTGACCGGCGTGAAGATCACGAGGCTCAGGTCCGGGCTGCCGGTGACCGAGAACGCCGAGTATTCAAGCGCGATCCGGCCGGCTTGCGGATGGCGAATCTCCTTCGTGCCTTCGTCGTGCGTACGGATATCGTGGTCGCGCCACATCGCGTCGAATTCGGCGCTCGTCGCGCGCATCTCGTCGACGAACGCCTGCACGCTCTGCGTCGCGCCGCTGCGCGCGACGTCCGCACGAAACGCGCCGACCGCGAACCGCGCGACGCGCTCCCAGTTCGGTTGCGCGTAACGCACGCCCGCGTCGACGAAGATCAGCCGCAGGATGTTGCGCGCGGCCGGCGGCAGCGTCGCATAGTCGGTGAGCGTCGCGGCCGCCGCGTCGTTCCACGCGGCGACGTCCCACGTCGCCGTGCGGATGATCGCGGGGCTCGCGTCGAGCGAATCGAGCACGTGCTGCAGGCGCGGCGTCACGCTGGCCGGCGCGTGATAGCGCACTTCGGGCGGATGGCCGACGCCGAGCAGGAACAGGTGCTCGCGTTCGGCGTCGTTGAGCATCAGCGCGCGGGCGAGCCGGTCGAGCACGTCGGCCGACGGTGCGCCGCCGCGGCCCTGTTCGAGCCACGTGTACCACGCGGCGCTCACGTGCGCGCGCTGCGCGACTTCCTCGCGCCGCAGGCCCGGCGTGCGGCGGCGCGTGGCCGGCAGCCCGAGCGCGGCCGGGTCGAGTTTCGCGCGGCGGTCCCGCAGGTACGCGCCGAGCAGGTTGTCGGGGGCGTCAGCCATATCCTGTTAGTTCGTTTACCAGTAAACCGTCACGGCTTCACCGCGAGCGGCCATCGACCGATAGTAAGCCTCCATTTCATCCGGAGGTGCTGAACATGCGTGTCTTTGTTACGGGAGCGTCGGGATTCGTCGGCTCGGCCGTCGTCGCCGAACTCGTGGCCGCCGGGCACTCGGTGCTCGGGCTCGCGCGGTCCGATGCGGCCGCGGCAGCGGTTGCCGCAGCCGGCGCGGACGTCCATCGCGGGTCGCTGGAAGATCTCGACAGCCTGACGCGCGGCGCCGAAGCCGTCGACGCGGTGATCCACACGGGATTCAATCACGATTTCTCGCGCTTCGCGCAGAACTGCGAACTCGACCGCCGCGCGATCGAGACGATCGGCGCGGTGCTCGCCGGCTCGGCGCGGCCGCTGGTCGTCACGTCGGGCCTCGCGCTCGTCGCGCCCGGTCGCGCGGCGACCGAGGACGATCCGCACGTGCCGGTGTCGGCCCACTATCCGCGCGCGTCCGAAGCGACCGCGGTCGCGCTCGAAGCGCGCGGCGTGCATGCGTCGGTCGTGCGCTTGCCGCCGTCCGTGCACGGCGATGGCGACCACGGCTTCGTGCCGCGCCTGATTGCGTTCGCGAGGGAGAAGGGCGCATCGGCGTTCGTCGGCGACGGCGCGAACCGCTGGCCGGCCGTGCACCGGCTCGACGCGGCGCGCGTGTACCGGCTCGCGATCGAACGCGGCACGGCCGGCGCGCGCTATCACGCGGTCGACGATACGGGCGTGCCGTTCCGCGAGATCGCCGACGTGATCGGCCGGCGGCTGAACGTGCCGGTCGTCGCGAAGTCGGTGGCGGAAGCCGGCGAGCACTTCGGCTGGTTCGCGATGTTTGCGGGGATGGATGCGCCCGCAACCAGCGAGCGCACGCGAGCATCGCTCGACTGGGCGCCGACGCAGCCGCGGCTGCTGGCCGATATCGACCGGCCGCGGTATTTCGAAAGCTGACGGACGGCGCGCGGCGCGCAGCATGCGCGGCTCGGGCCGCGACGAACCCCATTCACGTCGCGGCCGCCCGCCTGCCGTGCGTCACTCGACCGGATGCAGGTCCTGCAGCAGCGTCGGCAGCAGCTCCGACACGGTCGGATGGATATGCATCGCGCGGCTGATCGTCGTGTACGGCGCGCCGGCGGCCATCACGTCGAGGATTCCGTGCACGACCTCGTCGCCGGTCACGCCCAGGATCGACGCGCCGAGAATCGCGTGGTTGTCCGCGTCGACGATTACCTTCATGAAGCCCTGGCTCTCGCCTTTCTCGACCGCCCGGCCGACGCGCGTCATCGGGCGCGTGCCGACCAGCAGCCGGCGGCCCGTCTGCTTCGCTTCCGCGAGCGTCATGCCGACGCGGCCGAGCGGCGGATCGATGTACATCGCATAGGCCATGATGCGGTCGGACACCTTGCGCGGATCGTCGTCGAGCAGGTTCGCCGCGACGATCTCGTAGTCGTTGTACGCGGTGTGCGTGAACGCGCCGCGCCCGTTGCAGTCGCCGAGCGCCCAGATGCCGGGCACGTTCGTGCGCAACTGCTCGTCGACGGTGATGTAGCCGCGCGCGTCGGTGTCGATGCCCGCGCGGTCGAGCCCCAGATCGTCGGTGTTCGGCACGCGCCCGACCGCGAGCAGCAGGTGCGAGCCCGCGACCTCGCGGCCGCCGCCCGCGCAGTCGAGGCCGACGACGATGCCGTCGCCGTCGCGGCGCGCGCTCAGGCAGTTCGCGTCGAGCTGCACGTCGATCCCTTCCTTTTCGAGGATCTCGCGCACGGCCTGCGACACGTCTTCGTCCTCGCGGCGAATCAGGCGCGAACCCTTCTCGACGATCGTGACCTTCGAGCCGAAGCGGCGGTACATCTGGCCGAATTCGAGCCCGACGTAGCTGCCGCCGACGATCACGAGATGGTCGGGCAGGAAGTCGACGTCCATCATCGTCGAGTTGGTCAGGTACGGCACCGAGTCGAGGCCCGGCATCGCGGGCACCTGCGCGCGTCCGCCGACGTTGATGAAGATCCGTTCGGCTTCGAGCACGTCATCGCCCACGCGCACCGCGTTCGCGCGTTCGAAGCGGGCATGACCCTGAAAGACGGTCGTGTGGTCGAGGCCGCGCACCCATTGCTCGACGCCGTGGTTCGAGCGGCCGGAGATCTGGTCCTTGCGCGCCTTCACAGCTTTCATGTCGACGGTGACGGGGCCGCCGACCGACACGCCGTATTCGCTGGCGCGCCGTGCGAGCTGCGCGGCGTACGCGCTCGCGATCAGCGTCTTGGTCGGGATGCAGCCGGTGTTCACGCAGGTGCCGCCGAAGCGGCCGCGCTCGACGATCGCGACTTTCATGCCGGCGCCGGCGAGCCGTGCGGCGAGCGGCGGCCCGGCCTGGCCGGTGCCGATGACGATCGCATCGAAGTGTTGCGTCATGACGTCCTCCTGTGCGGGGGCAACGAGGAAAGGGGCAGGCGCAAGCCGCATGCCGTGCCAGCGGTCGCGCGGGCGACGAGCGCCTATGGTAGACCTGTTGGCCGGGGGCCGCGAGCGGCGGGCGGGCGACGCGGCGCGTCGCATTGAAAAACGGCACCGCCGCGGGCGTGGATGCGTACCGGGAGGCTAGTCCTTGCGTTTCCACTGCCCGAACGACACCGGCCGGTGCGCGTCGGCGCGCGTGACGGTGACGTGGTCGGGCTTGTCGTCGAGCGGAAATGATTCGGTGACGATCTGGTTCGAAAAGAGCCAGCCGTGCGTGCGCGGGTCGTAGCGGAACGTGATGTAGTCGGTCCAGTGCTGGCCACACGCGACGATGTTCTGCACGGTGAAATAGCGGCCCTTCACCGACAGGCCATTGTCGGCCGCATCTTCAGGATCGAAAGGGTCGCACTGGCCGCCTTCGTTCGCGCGCAGCACGACCTGGTCGTTGCGCGTGGCGAGCCGGTAGGTGTGGTCGGCCTGTTCCTCGTAGATCAGCAGCGGGCGCGGCGACGGCTGCTCGCGCGTATCGACCGCGCGATGCACGACGACGAGAAAGCTGTGCCGCCCGTTGTCGAGATCGGGGCCGGCGTGCGCGATCAGCGGTTGGTAGCCGGCCGGCAGTTGCGCGGCGATCGACTTCGGCAGGGTGTCGGCGCGGACGCCGAACGAGAGGGCGGCGAGTAGCGGCAGCAGCAGGGCGGAAAGGCGAAGAGCGCGCATGGCGGGCGGTTTGATCGAAAGGATGAAGGGGATGAGCCGCGCGGCGTTACAGATTGCGCGCGGGAAACTCGGCGCCAGACGCCGGATTTCGGAGCGCATCGTCCTGGAATTCGACGCTGGCGGTCGGGCCCACGACGTACTCGCGAAAGATCGCTTCGACGGCGGCGGCACTGTCGGGATAGCGGGCGACGCGGATCTCGAGCATGGGGCGGCGCGGGATGACGGGAAAGGGGGCCAGCATAGCAGCGCACGGCCGCTTTCGGCCATGCGCGAAGCGTGCCAGAATCGACGGCTCGACCGTCGGAAACGACACGCAGGCGCCGGCGCAGCGGCGTCGCTCACCAAGGGGACTTCGATGACCGCATCGGCTGCCGTACTCGCCATTCTGGCTGCGCTGTTTCTCGGCGCAATGATTCCGGGCCCGAGCTTCGTGCTGGTGGCGCGCAATTCGATCGGGCTGTCGCGTCGCGACGGGCTGGCCACCGCGCTCGGCATGGGGATCGGCGGCATCGTGTTCGGCGGCGTCGCGCTGGCCGGGCTCTACACGCTGCTGCAGGCCGTCGAATGGCTGTATGTGGGCCTCAAGGTCGCGGGCGGCGTGTACCTGATCTACATGGCGTCGAAGATCTGGCGCGGCGCCGACCGGCCGATCGCGATGGACGATCCGCAGGCGATGGCGGGCGGCAGCGCGCGCAAGTCGTTCTGGACCGGCCTCACGACCCAGCTCAGCAACCCGAAGACGGCGATCTGGTACGGCAGCATCTTCGCGGCGCTGCTCCCGCAGCATCCGCCGCTGTGGTGCTACCTCGTGCTGCCGCCGCTCGTGTTCGCGGTCGAATTCGGCTGGTACACGCTCGTCGCGCTCTGCTTCTCGACGCGCCGGCCGCGCGAACTCTACCTGCGCGCGAAGAAATGGGTCGATCGCATCGCGGCCGGCGCGATCACGCTGCTCGGGCTGCGGCTGATCCTGAATGCGCCGAAAGCGGGGATCTGAGCGCTTCTTTATCGGCACGTGGCGGCGGCCGGCCATGACCGTCGCCGGTTAGCGGCGGGAATCGGCGGGGCCGCCCGGCAGCTCGCCCGAGCGCGCGTCGGCATCCCGAATTCCAAGATTACCGATTCATCGTTAGGCCATGGTCACGCGCGGCTTGCGGAACGCCCGCACCCGTCGCGGCGGCTCGGCCCGTTCATCATTCATGCCGGGCCGGCACTCCACACACAACGCATGACTTCCCGATGGCGCGGCCGCTCGCCGGCCGCCGCCGACCGTGTTTCTCGCCCGTTACCACCGCCCGCCGAGCCTTGCCCCACGGGCGTTCCCGTGTGTCGCCCGGCGCGCCGAACCGCGCCGCTTCCCCGATTCTGGCGGTCTACCGCCCGACGACGTGTAAACTGCTGCCTTTTTTGACGGTTTGCAGCATGGTGCAAGCATCTCCGCGCCCGGCGTTGAGCGGTCCGACGCTCGTTCGGCTGCTCGCGCGCCTGGCCGATGCCGACGTCGCGGAATCCCGGCAGACGCTGTCCGACCGGCTGAGCCAGTGGCTTGGCTGGACCGACGCGATCACGCTGTCGTCCGCGCTGACTGCGAGCCCGCCGGGCGTCGCGGCCGGCGTGCGCGGCTACGACGCCGAGCGCGACTGCGCGCGCGTGCGCCACGACCTCGCGCAGGCGATCACGGCCACCAACCGGCCGCGGGCGCGGCGCCGGCCCGGCGACTTGCCGCCGCCGGCCGCCGACACGGCCGATTTCGCGGACTTTCGCCAACGGTATCTGACCCTGCAGCAGGACATGGAAACGGCGATCGGCCAGTTGCGCGGCCGCCTGCGGGTCGCGCTCGCCGCGCGCTCGTCCGGAATGGCGCGGCTCGCGACGCTCGACACGATCATGGAGCGCGTGCTCGGCGCGCGCGAGCGCAGCCTGCTGTCGGCCGTGCCCGCGCTGCTCGGCACGCGCTTCGCGCGGCTGCGCGACGCGGAGCGGCAGGCGCTGGCCGAGGCTGAAGCCGTGGCCGAAGCCGCGGCCGCCGCTGCGCCCGACGCCGCCGACGCATCCGCTCCGGCCGATGAAGGCCCGGTGGCCGACACCCCGACCGTCGCGGCGATCGTGCCCGGCGCATGGCTCGATACGTTTCGCGACGAGATGCAAAGCATCCTGCTTGCCGAACTCGAAGTCCGGTTTCAAACGGTAGACGGGCTGCTCGCGGCCCTTCGCACCTGCTAATCAACACGCTATGTCCAGAATTCGCCTTGATCTCGTTGTCTTCGTCGCCGGTCTGCTCGCAGTGGGCTGGATCGGTGCCGGCTATGTCGCGTCGAACCCGCTGGCAGCGGCCGTCACGCTGCTGATCGGCGCGTGCTACGTCGCCGGCGCATGGGAGCTGCTGCGTTACCGGCAGGCGACCGCCACGCTGTCGCGCGCGGTGGCCGGCCTGACCGAGCCGCCCGCGAAGCTCGACACGTGGCTCGACACGCTGCATCCGGGCCTGCGCGGCGCGGTGCGCGCACGGGTCGAAGGCGCGCGCGTCGCGCTGCCGGGCCCGGCGCTCACGCCTTACCTCGTCGGCCTGCTGGTGCTGCTCGGCATGCTCGGCACGCTGCTCGGGATGGTCGTCACGCTGAAGGGCACGGGCGCCGCGCTCGAAAGCGCGACCGATCTCGATGCGATCCGCGCGTCGCTGATCGCGCCGGTGAAGGGGCTCGGGTTCGCGTTCGGCACGTCGATCGCCGGCGTCGCGACGTCCGCGATGCTCGGGCTGTTGTCCGCGCTCGTGCGCCGCGAGCGGATCGACGCGGCCCAGCAGCTCGACGCGAAGATCGCGACGACGCTGCGCGTGCATTCGTCCGCGCACCAGCGCGACGAATCGTTCCGGCTGCTGCAGCGCCAGGCCGACGTGATGCCGGCGCTGGTCGACCGGTTGCAGACGATGATGACCACGCTCGAGGCGCGCAGCGTCGCGTTGCACGATCGTCAGCTCGAAAACCAGCAGGCGTTTTTCGATCGGACCGAGCGAGCTTATGCGGGCCTGGCGTCGAACGTTGGCGACGCGCTGAAGGAAAGCGCCGCCGAAAGCGCGCGCGTGGCCGGCGCCGCGTTGCAGCCGGTCGTCGCCGCGACGATGACGGGGCTCGCGCAGGAGATGGCCGCGTTGCGCGATACCGTGACGGGCGCGGTGCAGCGTCAGCTCGACGGGCTGACCGAAGGCTTCGAGAAGACCACCGGCAACGTGACGGCTGTCTGGAACCGCGCGATCGACGAACACCGTCAGGCGGGCAACGCGGTCGCGCAGCAATTGCAGACGACGCTCGGCCAGTTCACCGACACGTTCGCGCAGCGTTCGTCGGATCTGCTCGACAGCGTCGCGACGCGCCTCGAATCGACCGAAGGCCGCCTGTCGGACGCATGGCGCGACGCGCTGGCGCGCCAGGAGCAGGTCGGCGCGACGCTGGCCGGCCAGCATGCGCGCGCGCTGGGTGAGGCCGCGGCAACGTTCGAACGCCATTCGGCCGCGACGCTCGCCGCGATGCAGGAGTCGCATGCCGGCTTGCAATCGCAACTCGCCGCACGCGACGAAGCGCGTCTGTCCGCGTGGAACGATTCGCTGGCTGCGATGGCCGCGAAGCTCGGCGAAGAATGGCAGCGTGCGGGCGCGCATAGCGCGGGCCGTCAGCAGGAAATCTGCGACGCGCTTGCGCAAACGACGCGTGACCTTGCTGCACAGGCTTCGACGTTCGAACAACGCTCGACCGATCTTCTGTCGACGATTCGCGATTCGCATACGGGCCTGCAATCGCAACTGGCTGCACGCGACGAAGAACGTCTGTCGGCATGGAACGATTCGCTCACCGCGATGGCCGCAAAGCTCGGCGAAGAATGGCAGCGCGCAGGCGCGCATAGCGCGGGCCGTCAGCAGGAAATCTGCGACACCCTCGCGCAAACGACGCGTGACCTTGCTGCACAGGCGTCGACGTTCGAACAACGCTCGACCGATCTGCTGTCGACGATCCGCGAGTCGCACACCGGTCTGCAATCGCAACTCGCCGCACGCGACGAAGAACGTCTGTCCGCCTGGAACGATTCGCTCACCGCGATGGCCGCGAAGCTCGGCGAAGAATGGCAGCGCGCAGGCGTGCACAGTGCCGGCCGTCAGCAGGAAATCTGCGACGCCCTCGCACAAACGACGCGCGATCTCGCCGCACAAGCGTCGACGTTCGAACAACGCTCGAACGATTTGCTGTCGACGATTCGCGAGTCGCATACGGGCCTGCAATCGCAACTGGCTGCACGCGACGAAGAACGCCTCGCCGCCTGGAACGATTCGCTCGCGGCGATGGCCGCCGCGCTGCGCGACGAATGGGCGCAGACGAGCGCGCAAGCCGCCGCGCGCCAGCAGGACATCTGCGACACGCTGACCCGCACCGCTAACGACATCACCGCGCAGGCGCAGGTGCACGCGAGCGACACGATCAACGAAATCTCGCGCCTCGTGCAGGCCGCGTCGGAAGCGCCGAAGGCCGCGGCCGACGTCGTCGCCGAGTTGCGCCAGCGCCTGTCCGACAGCATGGTTCGCGACACCGCGATGCTCGACGAACGCAGCCGCCTGCTCGCGACGCTCGAAACGCTGCTCGGCGCGGTGAACCACGCATCGACCGAACAGCGCACCGCGATCGACGCGCTCGTCAGCACGTCGGCCGATCTGCTCGACCGCGTCGGCGCGCGCTTCAACGACGCCGTCGACGCCGAAACCCGCAAGCTCGATTCGGTGGCCGCGCAGGTCACGGCGGGCGCCGTCGAAGTGGCGAGCCTCGGCGATGCGTTCGGGATGGCGGTGCAGGTGTTCGGCGAATCGAACGACAAGCTGCTGACGCATCTGCAGCGCATCGAGGCCGCGCTGGAGAAATCGCTCGCGCGCAGCGACGAACAGCTCGAGTACTACGTCGCGCAGGCGCGTGAGGTGATCGACCTGAGCGTGATGTCGCAGAAGCAGATCGTCGAAGACCTGCAGCAGCTCGCCGGCCGGCGAGCGCCCGTCGGAGCGTAACGCATGCACGACGAAATCGACGGCGGCGCGCAATCGGCGCCGGTATGGCCCGCGTTCGCCGACCTGATGTCGGTGTTGCTCGGCGCGTTCGTGCTGATCCTCGTCGGCGTGATCGGCATGCAGCTCCAGCTCACGTCGAAGCTCGAGGAAGCGGTGCGCGCACGCCAGCTCGAAGCGCAGCAGCGCAAGTCGCTCGAACAGGCACTCGCCGGGCCGCTCGCGGCCGGTCGCGTGACGCTCGTGAACGGGCGCATCGGCATCAGCGGCAACGTGCTGTTCGCGCTGAACTCCGACCAGTTGCAGCCCGCGGGCCGCGACCTGCTGAAGACGCTGGCGGTACCGCTCGCCACCTACCTGAAGACGCGCGACGAGATCCTGATGATCAGCGGCTTCGCGGACGACCAGCAGGTGCACGCGGGCAACCGCCTGTTCGCGGACAACTGGGAACTGTCGGCCAAGCGCGCGTTGACGGTCACGCGCGCGATGATCGATGCCGGCGTGCCGGCGTCGTCGGTGTTCGCGGCCGCCTTCGGTTCCGAGCAGCCGGTCAGCTCGAATGCGGACGATGAAGGCCGCGCGAAGAACCGCCGCGTGGAGATCGCGCCGGTGCCGCGCAAGTCGGCGTCGAACGGAGGAAAGGCAAAGTGACGGGCGACGCGACGCAGGTGCGCGCGACGCTCGACGCATGGCGCGAGCAGGGCGCAGACCGGCTCGATCCGGTGCGCTTTCACCGGATCGACGCGCTCGAGAAGCGCGCGGCCGTGCTCGATGGCGACGCGCGTGCGTTGCTCGATGCGCGACTTGCAACGCTGATCGAAGGGTTTGCGGAGATCGTCGCGCGCGCCGGTGAAGCCGAAGCCACGTGCGAGACGTCGGCAGGTGCGCCCGCGCGCGGCGCGCTTGCCGCGCTCGTCGCAGGGCTCGGCCGCGATGCGCAGGCCGACCGGCGCGGGCTCGATCCCGAACTGGTCGACTACTTTCGCGCGCTGTGGTCGAAGGTCCGCACCGAACAGCAGTATCGCCAGTCGCTCGACCAGGTGCCGCGCAACGCGGGGCCGCTCAATTCGAACAGCCTCGTGCACCGGTCGCTCGCGACGATGCGCGAGCTGTCGCCGGAATACCTGCAGCAGTTCCTGTCGTACGTCGATGCGCTTGCCTGGCTCGAGGATCTCGCGGGCGGCGGCGCGCAGCCCGAGAAGGAAGCGCCGCGCGCGAAGGCGGCCAAACCGGCGAGAAAGACGACGCGCGCGAAGGCGCGATAACGCCACGGCGCACGCGTTCAGCGTGTGGATCGCTTATTGGTCGGCAGTCGGGTTGTCGATCGCCGTGCGCAGCGCGTGCAATGCTTCGACGAGTGCCGACGCGAACGGCGGATGTGCGGCGATGCCCGCCGCGTCGAGCTGGCTGCCGAGGATCGGCAGCGCGATCGATGCGGGCTCGACGATGCGCGCCGACATCACCGACAGCGTTTCGCGCAGCGCCGCGTCCGCATGCGTCGCGCGCGGCGACGCATTCAGCACCGCTACCGGCTTGTACACGACGGCCTCGCATCCCACGATCCAGTCCAATGCGTTCTTCATCACGCCCGTCACGCCGTGCGCGTATTCGGGGCTGGCGATCAGCACGCCGTCGGCCGCGTTCAGGCGGTCGATCAGATCGCGCACCGCGGCGGGCGTCGGGTATGCGGCATCGGGATTGAACAGCGGGAATTCGCCGAGACGATCGAAGCGCGTGATGCGCATGCCGTGCGATGCGACGCGCGCGGCTGCGTCGAGCAGTGCGGCGTTGTACGACTGCGCGCGCAGGCTGCCGCATAGCGCGACGATGTCGATGCGGCGCTCGGAAGCGGTTCGGGTTTCGTTGGCCATCGCGGAACGTGGGTAGGTGGCTCGCGCGGCGGCGGCGCGCGACTCCGGCGAATTATCGCATCGGTGCGTGAGCCACATGAGTCACGTGAGCCGCGCGAGCGACGAGCCGCGCGTGGCCGACGCTTCGCACGGGATGTCGTTCGTGTTCGCTGCGCCGCACATTCGCGTTCGCATATTCGGCGGCATCGACGCCGGTCATCCCGACCGCACGCGCGAATTCTCTGATTCCCCACCCATTCCCGAGCAACAGCCGCCGCGTATGCAGCGCCCCGTGCACGTCGTCGGCGACGGTTTCGCCGAGATAACGCAGCGCGCGACCTTCGACATCGACGAAGCCATGCGCGTAATTCTGCGCGAGGGCCGTCCACAACTGCGCGGCGCCGACCGACTGGCGCGCGCCGCTGATCAGACACAGGCCCGCGTCGAGCCCCCATCGATACAGCGTCGTCGCAAGGCCCTTGCGTTGGGCAGACCCGCGCAGCCGCGTATGCGGCGCGCGCAGGTAGCGGTCCGCGCGGCGCGGGATTTCGGGAAGCCGGTTGAACACCGTATAGCCGGCGAGCTGACGCGCGGCCGGATCCTCGACGTAAAGGAAGTATTCGCCATCTGCCTCGCGGTGCCGGACGATGAGGCCCGAGCGCCCGAGCGCGACGGCCGGCAGCCCGTACAGGCGATGGCCGGGCTGGTGCAGGCGTTCATAAAGGGTGTCGAGTTCGTCGTCGATGTCGTGTTGGGAATGCTGTACGTCGATACGCATGGCAAAAGGCGCCCGTCCCGGGCGCATCGAGAAAGGGGTTCATTGCAACGGGGAACGGAAATGGAAGCGGCCCCCGGGCTCGGCGAAGCGAGCCGGGGCCGCGAATCAGCTGGGGATGTGCTGGAAACCGGCGGCGATCGCGGCGAGGCCCGCGATGCAGAGTGCGAACAAGATCAGGACTTTATGGATCACGCCTCTTTCCCCATGAATGCGCGGCGCCGGCGGGCAGCGTCGCGGAGACGGTGAGCGGCGGGCACGGCCCGCACGGCCGTCGTGCGGGACGACGGTCGGGGCGTCCGGGCGGCAGGCGCGGACGGTCAGCACCATACGCGACGGGCAACGAGCGGGCAATCGGACTGACGGAGAAAAGCGATGAAACGCGACGAATCGCGGTGTTTCGCGACAATTGGCCGCACGGTGCGCGTTGAAACGTCCGGAGATCCACGCGAAAGCGCATCGTCAACCGGCAGCGCGCGTACGTGCAAACGTGTCGTTGCGGGGGGCGAACGCCGCGACAGGTCGACATTCGCGCGAGGACAGGAGCGGCGTGGACGACCGCCCCGGTTGCCGCGTCAGACCGCCTGCCGCCCGCCGAACGCGTGCCGGATCCGCGCGAACAACCCGTGTTGCGCGATCCATTCCGCATACGCGCGATAGTCGGGATCGCGCATCAGGTGACGCTCTTCCGTCTTCGCGCGCGTGTAGTAGATCAGGTTGACCGCGACGAGCCCCGCGCAGTGCATCAGCCCGATCTGCCAGCCGAGCGGTTCGACGAACGGCACCGACACCATCCAGTACGACAGGTTCTTCGTGATGTACGCCGGATGCTTCGTGAAGCGGTACGGGCCCGACGTGATGATCCCGCGGTTGGTGAGGTTCGAGAACCGCAGCCCGAACGAGATCGTGCACAGCGCGTAGGTCAGCAGCAGCAGGATGATCGTCGTGCCCCAGATCACGCGCAGCGTCGGCGCCGACAGCAGCCAGTTGTCCCAGAACAGCGAGCCTTCGTAGCGGATGTAGTTGTTCGAGATCAGCGACCAGAACGGCTGGTAGCAGATCAGCGCGGCGACCCAGCCGAGCGTCGTCGGCTCGACGGTGCGCACGTGGCTGTCGAGGATGCGGAACGTGCACAGGTAGCCGACGGTGCCGAACATCAGGTCCATCGTGAACGACAGGTCGTACATGAACACGAAGGTCGCGATCGTCATCGGCGCATGCATCGCGTTCGCGAGCGACGCGCTCAGGTGATCGGCATCCTTCGACAGGTAGACGGTCATCAGCGGCAGGAAGAACGCCTTCACGCCCCAGCCGGCCAGCATCTCGCGCACCGGTTTCCAGCTCGCGGGCCGCGCGCGGCGGAACAGGAAGCGGCCCCACAGCAGATACGCGTCGTCGGTCTCGCGCTGGTGACGGTCCATCCACGCGAAGTAGAACGGCGCAGCGACGATCACGTACGGCGCGAGCGAGCGCAGCAGCGACCAGAACGGCAGGTAGAACGCGCCGTGGTATTCGGGCAGCAGCCAGTAGATCGCGCCGATACCCGCGTAGATCGACGTCAGCGCGCCGAGCCGCGTCGCCACGCGCGCGATGCCGAGCGGCCGGACGGCCTGCCGCGACAGCCCCGCGCTCGGGCGCAGGTAGACGCGCGAGATGAAGAGTTCGTGCAGCGCGATCGTGCCGATGATCGCGAGGCTCGCGATGACCGCGCGCGTGGCCGCGTCGAGGGCCGGGTGGTCGCGCGTGACCCACAGCGCGAAGAGTCCGGCCGCGATGCCGAGCAGGCCGGCGCGCAACGGCGTGGCGGAACGGGGTGGGCGGTCCGGGGCAGCGACGATGCCGTCGAGCGTGGAGTTCATGATCGGATCCTCGTAGGGATGAGGGCCGGCGCCCCCGCTTGGCGGGTGACGCCGGCCGTCGGCCGGGCTGTTTATGGATGCGCGCCCGGCCATTGGCCTGTCGTTCTGATATGTGATGCGTTGACGCTTACTTCTTGGTGACGCCGCCCAGCAGACCGCCGAGCAGGTTCGTCACCGGCGACAGCAGATTGCCGGTGCCGCTGGCGGTGCCGCCGCTCGTGCCGCCGGTCAGGCCGGTCACCACGGAGCCGCTGCCGCCCGGCGTCGTCACGGTGCCGGTTGCACCGCCAGGGCTGACCGTGCCGATGGCGCCGGCCGAGCCGGCCGGCGTGCCGAGCGCACCCGTGAGCGTGCCGACCGGGCCGCTCGTCAGCACGCCGTCGAGCGTGCCGGACAGGTTGCCGCCCGGCGTCGTGACGGTGCCGGTGAGGCTCGCGCCGAGCGGTGTCAGCGAGTTGACGAGGTTGGTGACCGGCGCGAGCAGGCCGCCGACGCCTGCGCCGCTCGTCCCACTCGTCCCGCCGGTGCCGCTCGAGCCGATGCTGCCGAGCGCACCCGTCACCGTGCCGAGCAGCCCGGTGATCGGCGCGAGCGGGCCGCCGCTGGTACCGCTCGTGCCGCCTGAGCCGCTCGAACTGCTGCCGCCGCCGAGTGCGCCCGTCAGCGAACCGAGCACGCCCGTGATCGGCGCGAGCGGATTGGTGCCGCTGCTGGAGCTGCCGCTGGACAGCAGGCCGCCGGCCGATGTCACCGTGTTGCCGAGTTGGGACACGCTGCTGCCGGCGCTCGTGCCGACCGGGTTGCCGGTTGCGCCGCCGACCTGCGAACCGGCGAGGCCGAGGCCGCTGCCGAGCGTGCTCAGCAAGCTGTTGAGCGGGGCGCCGAGCAGGGTCGCGTTGCCGAGCGTCTGCGTGACGCCCGGCGTCGTGACGCCGCCGGTCAGCGTGTTCGTGATCGGGTTGATCACGCTGCCGAGCTGCGTCTCGAGTTGCTGCACCGGCGCGCTGTTCAGCGCCGTGTTCAGCGCCGATGCGGTCGAGTTGACCGCGGTGCCGACCGTGTTGACGAGACTGCCGACGAGGGTCGTCGCCGGCGCGAGCGGCGACAGCGGACCGGTGCCGAGGCTCGTCACGGCATTGCCGAGGTTGTTGACCGCGCCGCCGGCGCCGGTCAGCAGGCCGGTGGTCGACGTGAGCGTCGGCCCGAGCGGGTTCGGCGACACGCCGATCGAACCGAGGCCGGCCGCGACGCCGTTGCCGAGCGATTGCACGCCGCTACCAAGACTGCTGACCGCGTTGCCGACGCTGTTGACCGTCGTCGCGTTCGTGCCGGGAATCTGCACGCCGCCGATCTGACTGCCGCCGTTCACGACCGTCGTGCCGAGCGCCGTCACGAGGTTGCCGGATTGCTGAAGGACATTGCCGAGGGGGGTGACGCTGGTGCCCGACGTGCCCGACGTGCCCGACGTGCCCGAAGTACCCGAAGTACCCGAAGTACCCGAAGTACCCGAAGTACCCGAAGTACCCGAAGTACCCGAAGTACCCGAAGTACCCGAAGTACCCGAAGTACCCGAAGTACCCGAGGTGCCGGAAGTGCCTGAGGTACCGGAAGTGCCCGACGTGCCGGAAGTGCCCGAGGTACCGGAAGTGCCCGACGTACCGGAAGTGCCCGACGTACCGGAAGTGCCGGAAGTACCGGAAGTGCCCGAAGTACCGGAAGTGCCCGAGGTGCCGGAAGTGCCCGAGGTGCCGGAAGTGCCGGAAGTGCCGGAAGTGCCCGACGTACCGGAAGTACCCGACGTACCGGAAGTACCCGACGTACCGGAAGTGCCCGACGTGCCAGAGGTACCTGACGTACCGGAAGTACCCGAGGTGCCGGATGTGCCCGAAGTCCCCGAGGTACCCGAGGTGCCCGAGGTACCCGAGGTACCCGAGGTACCCGAGGTACCCGAGGTACCCGAGGTACCCGAAGTCCCCGACGTACCAGAGGTCCCCGACGACCCCGAACTACCGCCGCCCGACGTCCCCGACGAACCGCCGCCCGACGTCCCGGATGTCCCCGACGTGCCGCTCGTCCCGGACGTGCTCGGCTTGATGGTCGGCGTCGTCGGTCCATCGACCGAGCCGCAGCCGTACAGCGCGAGCAGTGACGAGACGGCCATCGTTACCGTCGTCTTCTTGATGAGAATGTGCATGTTGGCCTCGACATTGGAAGTGTGTCCCAGCCTTCACTGCAAATTCCGCGCCACGGCGTGTTTCGCGAAACGGTGTCGCGATTTGTTGCTGAAATCGGGGCTATCGATGCGATTTAAACGGAGGAATGGCGGTTTCGCGCGACAGGCGCGCGTGATCCCCGAGCGTCGCGGCTGCGATGTTCCCGTAAGGCGCCGTAACGCGCGACGGGATGTTACGTAGCGTTCGACCGCACGTGACGCGCACGGCCGCGAACCGAGGCCCGCATCTTTGACGAAACGAGTCGTCCCGCCGAACATGACGCGAAACCCCCCGGCCGCCGGCGGCGCAGCGGCCACGACTCCAAACCACGAGGACACCGACATGAGCGAACAGGACAGAGAATACGGCAAGGCGCGGCGCATCGACGTGATGGGCGAGGCGTTCGTCGAGCGCGCGATGAGCGATCTCGACGGATTCTCGCGCCCGCTGCAGGACTGGCTGAACGAACATGCGTGGGGCAGCACGTGGCAGCGGGGCGGGATCGACCTGAAGACGCGCAGCCTGTGCACGTGCGCGATGCTGGCGGCGCTCGGCCGCGGCACGGAACTGAAGGGGCACATCCGCGGCGCGCTCAACAACGGCGCGAGTCTCGTCGAGATCCGCGAGGTATTGCTGCACAGCGCGCTGTACGCCGGAGCGCCGGCCGCGGTCGAGGCGTTTCGCAGCGCGCGCGAGGTGCTGTCGGAGCGCGGGCTGTCGCTACCCGACGACGAAGCCTGATTCCGTCGCGGCGTCGGCTGCCCGTCACGGAACCAGGCTGCGCTTCGCCGCTGCGATCTACGCGATGCGCACGGACTGCGCCGCCACGTCGACTGGCGCGGCGGCGACTTCGAGCAGCCAGTCGGCCGTCGCCTCGGGCATCGTGACCGGCAGCATGTGCCCGCCCTCGACCACCTTCAACCGCACGCGCGCCGATTTCTGCGCGAGCGCGTCGCCGTGCTCGCGCCAGTTCAGGATCGGATCGGCGTGGCCGTACAGCACGTCGACCGGCAGCGCGAGCTCCGCGTAGCGGCGCGTCATCGCGGGCAGGTCGACGGGCGCCGACAGCAGGTCCGTCGCCGTCGCGTAGAACACGTGCGGGCGCATCCCGAGCAGCCCGCCGCCCTTGGTGGGGAAGTCGCGCGGCACGTCCTCCGGCGCGAACACCTGGCGTACGGCGTTGCGGCCCGTGAGGATCGTCAGCGGGATCGCGAAGGTCCACGACACGAAACGGCGCACGAGCGGCGATGGCAGCATCAGCGGCTTGAACGGCGCGGGCGGCTCGGTCTGCTCGTGCGACAGCGGCGCGATCAGCGCGAGCCGGCTCACGCGGTCCGCATGGTTGAGGCCGACCGCGAGCGCGATCGCGCCGCCGAGCGAGTGGCCGACCAGCACGGGCTTGTCGAGCTGCAGCGCGTCGATGAACGAGGCGACCGTGCGGGCCTGCGCGAACACGTTCGCCTGCGATCCCGCGCCGCGCAGCGAGCGGCCGGCGCCCGGGCGGTCGATCAGGATCACGCGATGCTGCTGCGCGAGCCGCGTGAGCGGCAGGTACGCGAAATTGCGCCATTGCCCCGCGAGTCCGTGGACGAACACGATCGGCGGGCCGCTGCCGTATTCGACGTAGTGGATACGATCGCCGTCGATGTCGACGAAGCGGCCTTCGGGCGGAAACGCGCGCGTGACGCGCCGCGCCACGTAGCCGGAAAACAGCGCGAGCGCGGCGAGCACCGCGACGACGCCGAGCAGCACGTTCTGGATCAGATGGAGCGTAGGAGTCATGTCGGCCTCAGCGGGTGTCGAGTGCGGGTTCGGCGGCCGGCGCGGCGGCTGCCGGGCCGGTTTTTGCGCGGCGTTCGAAATGCATCGCGGAATCGGCGAGCGCGCTGAACTTCAGCGACGCGAGATCGAGCACGTAGTTCTGGTGAAATTTCCACGGCTTGCGGTGCCCCTGCTTCGGCAGGATGCCCGCCGCGCGCTGGATGTAGCCCGAGCTCAGGTTGACGGCCGGCACGTCGCCGAGATCGCCCGCGCCGAGCCGCGGCACGCACGTGTCGTACCCGTTCGCGCGCATGTGGTTGAGCAGCCGGCATACGTAGCGCGCGATCAGCTCGGCCTTCAGCGTCCACGACGCATTCGTGTAGCCGAACGACGACGCGAGGTTCGGCACGTCGCTGTACATCATCCCCTTGTACGACACCGTCTCCGGCAAATCGACCGCGCGGCCGTCGACCGTCACGCGCGCGCCGCCGAGCAGCTTCACCTTCAGCCCGGTCGCGGTGACGATCACGTCCGCGTCGAGCTGCTGGCCGCTCTTCAGCTGGAGGCCGGTCGGCGTGAAGCGCTCGATCTCGTCGGTGACGATCGACGCGCGGCCCGCGCGAATCGCCTTGAACAGGTCGCCGTTCGGTACGAGGCACAGGCGCTGGTCCCACGGCATGTAGCGCGGCGTCAGGTGCTTCGCGACGTCGAAGTCGGGGCCGAGCTGCTTGCTCGCCGCGCGGATGATGAATTGCTTCGTCCGGTCGGGCTTGCGGCGCGACACGTTGTACAGGTACATCGTCAGCAGCACGTTCTTCACGCGCACGAGCCGGTGCGCGAGCCGCGACGGCAGCACGCGACGCAGCGCGTTCGCGATCTTGTCGCGCGCGGGCAGCGACACGATGTAGGTCGGCGAACGCTGCAGCATCGTCACGTGCTGCGCGTCGGCCGCCATCGACGGCACCAGCGTGACGGCCGTCGCGCCGCTGCCGATCACGACGACGCGCCGGTTCGCGTACGACAGATCCTTCGGCCAGTGCTGCGGATGCACGAGCTGGCCCTCGAACGTGTCCATGCCTGGCCAGTCGGGCAGGTAGCCGGCGTCGTAGTCGTAGTAGCCGCTGCACATGAACAGGAAGCGGCACGTGTAGACGAGCGTGTCGGTCGCGCCGTCCCGCGTGCGCTCGACGCGGACCGTCCAGCGCGCGCGGTTCGAATCCCAGTCGGCCGCGACGACCTTCCGGCCGTAGCGGATCGTCTTGTCGATGCCGTAGGTGCGCGCGGTGTCGCGGATGTAGTCGAGGATCGTCTGCCCGTCGGAGATTGCCTTGTCGCTGTGCCATGGACGGAAGCTGTAGCCGAGCGTGAACATGTCGGAATCCGAACGAACGCCCGGATAGCGGAACAGGTCCCAGGTGCCGCCGATCGCGTCGCGTGCCTCGACGATCGCCACGCTCGCATGCGGGCAGCGCTGCTTCAGGTGATACGCGGCGCCGATGCCGGACAGGCCGGCGCCGACGATCAGCACGTCGAGGTCGCGGTGATCGTCACTGTCGTGGCGGGCGTCGGCGGCGGGCGGCGCGTCGCGCCGGTCGGTCGTCGTCGAGGTCATGCGGGGTCCTGGGTCGGCGTGGTCGGGCGCGCGGCCGGCGCGGGCGCGCGTTCGAGGTTGCGTGCGCGGGCGCGGCGCACGTGGCGCAGCATCAGCCACTGGTAACCGGCGCCGAGCAGCCGCGCGATCCGGTCGAGCCGGCGCGCGTCGGCGCCGACCAGCACGCGGCGCGCATTGCGCTCGACGCCCGCGAGGATCTGCCGCGCGGCCTCGTCGGCCGTCGTCGCGTTGATCAGGCGGTTGGCCTGACGGCGATGGGTCGCTTCGTCCTGGCCCGTGAGCGCGTGGATGCTGGTATCGACGCGGCCCGCGTCGACGATGTTGGTCGCGACGCCGCCCGGATGCACGCAGGTCGCGCTGACCGGCGCGCCGTCGAGTTCGAGTTCCATCCGCAGCGCCTCGGTGAAGCCGCGCACCGCGAACTTGGTCGCGTTGTACGCACTTTGCGTCGGCATCGCGACGAGCCCGAACAGGCTCGACGTGTTGACGACGTGGCCGTCGCCTGACGCGCGCAGATGCGGCAGGAACGCCTGCGTGCCATGCACGACACCCCAGAAATTGATGCCGACGATCCATTCGAGATCGGCGAGACGCGCGGTTTCGGCGCTGGCGGCCAGCGACACACCCGCGTTGTTGAAGATCAGGTTGACCTTGCCGTGCTCGGCGCGAACGAAATCGGCCCACGCGAACACTGCATCGCGGTCGGCGATGTCGAGCCGGCGCGTGCTCACACGCACGCCGTGCTGTGCACAGGCGGCCGCCGTGCCGGCGAGCCCGCTTTCGCTGACGTCGGCGAGCGCGACCTCGCAGCCGCGCCGCGCCAGCTCGACCGCGAGGCTGCGGCCCATGCCCGAACCGGCGCCCGTGACCGCAGCGACCTTGCCGGAAAATCCCTTCATCCGTCGTTCCTCCCGTTCCGCTTGCGCTGTACCGGCGGCGCATCTATTGTGGTGTTGTTCGTCACCACTTTAGTTTTCGGGTGTCCTGATGTCAAATAGCGGAATGGAGAAAGCACTCGAAACGGAAAAAAAAGGCCGGTCGTATGGCGGCGTGGCGCCCGAGGTGCGGGCCGCCGAGCGGCGCGACGCATTGATCCGCGCGGCGACGCGCGTGTTCGGCACGGTGGGTTTTCGCAAGGCGACCGTGCGGTCGATCTGCCAGGAAGCGAAGCTGAACGACCGCTATTTCTATGCGGCGTTCGACAGCACCGAGGATTTGTTGCGCTGCACCTACCTGCATCACGCGCAGCAATTGCATGACGCGGTCGCGCAGGCGGTCGCCGCGCGCGGCGGCGATCTGCGCGAGCGCGTCGACGCGGGGCTCGCCGCGTTCTTCGCGTTTTTGCGCGACCCGTGCGCGGCGCGCGTGCTGCTGCTCGAAGTGATGGGCGTGAGCGCGGATACCGACATGACGTATCAGCGCATGCTGATCGACTTCGGCAAGCTGATCATGGCGATCGGCGCGCCGCGCGAGGGCGCGACGCCTGCCGAGCGCACCGAGCAGCGGCTGATCGGGCTCGCGCTGGTGGGCGCGATGACGAACGTCGGCGCGGCGTGGCTGCTGACCGACTATCGCGATCCGGAGGCGCAGATGATCGCGAGTTGCAGGAAGGTGTTGTTGGGGACGTTGCAGGCGGCGGGGTAGCATCAATGCATGACGTGACGGTTCGCCATCAATTATGCGTTGATACGGGCGGCCATTCGGATCTTGGCCGATTGCAGGCAATGGGAGGTATGTCGTGGATATCGAATCGTCAGGAGCGTCTCAGGCGACGCTGGTGTTGCTGGCGCTGTTGTCTCTAGGTGAGCGCGAAATCGAGCAGGGCCATTTTCGTCCTGTCGAGTCCGTGTTCGCCGATATCGAGGGCTGCGACGAATGAGTCCCGAATGCAACCTCGTCCGGTGCGACTGACACGCTAACGCGTGCGCGGTCGCTTCGCGGGTACGACCACGGGCGTCTCCCTGATCCTCCCCTTCATCGCCTCGATGAACGCCCGCACCTTCGGCGACGGCAGCCGCGTCGACGGATACACCGCATGGATCCCGGCCGGCGCCGTATGCCAGCCCGGCAGCAGCCGCACGAGCCGGCCGGCCGCGACGTCGTCCGCGGTCGAGAAATCCGTCAGCAATCCGAAGCCGCCGCCCGCGAGCACGATCGCGCGGCACGCGGTCGCGGTGTTCGACACGACCGGCGCGACGCAGCGCACCGATGCGCTACCGCCCCGCACGTTGACGAGTCCGAGCGTATGCGGGCGCGGCAGCGACGACAGCATCACGAACGGCAGCGCGGCGAGCGCATCGGGATCGCGCGGCAGCCCGTGTCGCGCGACGAACGCCGGGCTCGCGACCAGCCATTTCTCGTACGTGCCGAGCTGCACCGCGCGATAGTTGGAATCGGCGAGACGGCCGATGCGGATCGCGACGTCGAGGTTGTCCGCGACGAGATCGACGACGCGGTCGTTCGCGACGAGTTCGACCGCGAGCGCCGGATGCCGGTCGCGCAGCGCGACGACGGCCGGCGCGACGACCAGCGCGCCGTAGTCGATCGGCACGCTCACGCGCAGCGTGCCGCGCAGCGGCCCGGCGTCGGACGACACCGCGTCGAGCGCGGCTTCGGTCGCGCGCACGATGTCGCGGCACGCGTCGTAGAACGCGCGGCCGGCATCGGTCACGCTCAGCCGGCGTGTCGTGCGCAGCAGCAGGTTCGCGCCGACCTCGGATTCGAGACGCTGCATGTGCGTGCTGACGACCGTCTTCGCGAGGCCGAGCCGCTCGGCGGCGGCCGTCAGCGAGCCGGCGTCGACCACCGCGACGAAGATCGCCAGCCGGTTCAGGTTCACGTCGCGCAGATCGGCCATCGTCGATTGTCCTATGAAAGCGGAGAATGTTTTCACGATTATCCGTCTTCTGCCGAAGAGCGGCGAGCGCTACGCTGGAGCCGTTCGTCGCCGATCCCCGGCGGCGCGAGATTCCGGAGTGTTTCCATGTCAGCTGCCAGCAAGCCTGCCTCGCCGATCCGCGTCTATTCGTTCCTGCTGTCCGGGCATGCGCACCGGGTCCGGTTGTTCCTGTCGCTGCTCGGGTTGCCGTCGAAGACCATCGACGTCGATCTCGCGGCCGGCGCGCAGCGCGAACCGGCGTTCCTTGCGTTGAATCCGCTCGGGCAGGTGCCGGTGATCGACGACGGCGGCACCGTGATCGCCGATTCGAACGCGATCCTCGTGTACCTCGCGAAGCGCTACGGCGACGCGCACTGGCTGCCCGACGATCCGGTCGGCGCGGCCGTCGTGCAGCGCTGGCTGTCGTACGCGGCCGGCCCGATCGCATCGGGCCCCGCGGCCGCGCGGCTCGTGACCGTGTTCGGCGCGCAGCTCGACCCGGAAGCGGCCAAGCGCACGGCCGCGAAGGTGCTCGACGTGATCGATCGCGAACTGGCCGGCAAGCCGTTCGCGGCCGGCGCGCAGCCGACGATTGCGGACATCGCCGCGTACACGTACATCGCGCATGCACCGGAAGGCGGCGTGTCGCTCGAACCGTATCGGCACGTGCGTGCGTGGCTCGCCCGTATCGAGGCGTTGCCGGGCTTCGTCGCGATGCCGACGACGCGCGCGGGCCTGCTCGCCGCTTGACGCTCACTGCCGCCGCGCTTGTTCAGGAGAACATGATGAATGCGCCGACCGCCGTCGTACCGGGCTGGGAACTCGATGCCGCGCCGTTTCACGCGGGCGAGCGTGCCGTGCAGCAGCGCGCCGGCGTGACGGACGCGGCGAGCGCGGCCGGCCGGCGCGGGATCCGGCGCTTCATGCCGGATCAGCACCGCGCGTTTTTCGCGCAACTGCCGTTCTTCGTGCTCGGCGGCGTCGATGCAAGCGGCCAGCCATGGGCGACGCTGCGGGTCGGTGCGCCGGGTTTCGTCACGTCGCCGGATGCACGCACGCTGCGCATCGCGGCGCACGCGCTGCCGGGCGATCCGCTGGCGGGCGCGTGGCAGCCGGGCGCGCCGCTCGGCGGGCTCGGCATCGAATTCGATACGCGGCGGCGCAATCGCGTGAACGGCGTCGTGCGCGCGGTCGACGGCGATGCGCTGACGATCGCGGTCGAGCAGAGCTTCGGCAATTGCGCGAAGTACATCCAGGGCCGCAAGCCGACCATCGTCGCGCGGGACGTCGACGCGTCCGTCGCGCCGGACGTGTCGGACGCATTGAGCGATGCGGATCGCGCGCTGCTCGCGCAGGCCGATACGTTCTTCGTCGCGAGTGCGAACACGTCGGCGGAGGCGGGCGCGGCGCGCGGCGCGGACGTGTCGCATCGCGGCGGGATGCCGGGCTTCGTGCGCGTCGACGATGCGCGCACGCTGACGACGCCCGATTTCAGCGGCAACCGTTTCTTCAATACGCTGGGCAACCTGCAGCACGATCCGCGCGCAGGGCTGCTGTTCGTCGATTTCGACAGCGGGGATCTGCTGTATGTCGCCGCGCGCGCGGAGATCGTATGGGACGGGCCGGTCGTCGCATCGTTCGACGGCGCGCAGCGCGTCGTGCGTTTCCACGTGCGGGAAGTGCGGCGCATGCGGGCGGTGCTGCCGTTCCGGTGGTCGGCGGTCGAGCGCGCGCCGCAGTTCGCGGCGATGGCGGCGGCGGTGAGTGGCGCGGGGGCAGCGGCCGGATCTGCGCCGTCTGCGGCCGCATCCGCATCGGCACCCGCATGGCGGCTGCTGCGCATCGCGAAGATCGTCGACGAAGCGCGCGCGATCCGGTCGTTCCATTTCGAACCGGCGGATGGCAGCACATTGCCTGCGTACGAAGCCGGTCAGCATCTGACGCTGCGCATCGCGCTGCCGGGCGGCGACGCGCCGACGATTCGCAGCTACACGCTGTCCGACGTGCCGGGCGGCGCGCACTACCGGATCACCGTGAAGCGCGAAGGACGTGTATCGGCGTGGCTGCACGATCACGCGCGGGCCGGCATGACGCTCGACGCGCAGATGCCGCGCGGCCGCTTCACGTTCGATCTCGCGAGCCCGAGGCCGGCCGTGCTCGTATCGGCCGGCATCGGCATCACGCCGATGGTCGCGATGCTGCACCGCGCGCTGGCCGACGACGCGCCGTCGCGCCACGTCGTGTTCGTGCATGGCGCACGCGAAGCGGCCGACCGGCCGTTCGCCGCGGAACTGGTGCGCATCGCGGCCACCGATGCACGCGTGTCGCTTCACTGGTTCGACAGTCATCCTCACGAAGGCTCGGCCGCGCGGGCCGGGCGCATCGACATCGGGCAACTGAAGCGGGTCCTTTCATTCGACGATTACGATTTCTACCTGTGCGGGCCGTCGGCGTTCATGCGCGACCTGTACGACGGGCTACGCGCGCTGAACGTGCCGGACGAACGCATCCGGTTCGAGGCGTTCGGGCCGTCGAGCGTCTCGCGCAGCGCAACCCGGGCAACTGCCACGCCCGCGACGGAAGGCGTGCCGGTCGTGTTCCGGCGCACGGCGCGCGAAGCCGCGTGGACGCCCGCCGACGGCACGCTGCTCGAATTCGCGGAAGGGCAGCGCGTGGCCGTGCCGTCCGAATGCCGCGCCGGTTCGTGCGGCACGTGCGCGACGCGCGTGCTGTCCGGCGCGGTCGACTACGAGCAAACGCCCGATGCGCCGGTCGAACCCGGCTGCGCGCTGCTGTGTGTCGCGCGGCCCGCGCAAGGGGCCACGGCGCCGCTCGTGCTCGACCGCTGACGCACCTGCGGCATGCGGCCGCAGATGGCCTGCTGCGCGAAAAGCGCGCGCAACTGCTGCTTTTTTCGGATGCCGTCCGGATCGACGATAGCGTCAACCGATTCGATAAAGGAGCCCATCATGAAACTGCTCGGCATGGTTCGCCTGGTCCTGTGGAGTTTTTTCGGCGTACGCAACAGCAAGGCGCACGCGAACGATCTCGCGAACGCCAACTTCACGCTGCTGCCGTTCGTGGCGCTCCTGCTTGCGCTGCTGGTCGGCGCGGTGATTTACGGCGTCGTGCATCTGGTCGTCGATCCGACCGTGACGATGCAGGGGTTTTGAGCGAACGGCCGGTGAACCGGTAGCGGGCCGCCATTCCCGCGCCGGTTTGCGGTTGCCTGACCGGCGCACGATGACGCCGGTTTCAGCGTCGGCACGCACCGCAGGAATCGCGACCGCATCGCCGCCGTTGTCGCGCCGCCCGAACCGTCTGTCCCCGTTCCCGCCTTCCCCATCTCCCGTTCCGCCCGATTCCGCGCTCCTGCGCCCCGCCCGGGGTAAAATGCGCGCCACGCCGCGATGTCGCGCGACGGACAGGCCGCCGTTCCGATGAACGGCCGGCCCGCCTGCCCGCCGCTCGAACCGGGGCGTTCGAAGCGTCCCCCGCATGACACGACCGCGCGACGCAGCCGGCCGCCCGACAGGCACCCGACGAACCCGTCGGCCGCTGCATCGGTCCCCAGCGCGTCATCCGAATCCGATGTCCCATCCTGCGTTGTTCCGACCGGCCGGCCCGCTTGCACGCCGCAGGGTCGGGTTCGTCCGATGAATATCGTGTCGACGGAACGCGTCCGGCGACGGGCGCGGCGGCGTTCGCGGACGCACGCTTCGCAGCTTCCTAACGGGTTTCGGGTTTCGGGTTTCGACAGGTCGAATGGCGAGTTTTCCATCCAGAACAATGACGGTGAATAGAACAACAGCGGCACGCGCACGTCGGCGGCGCGCGAAGGTCGGGTTCGGTGTCGGTCTCGGCGTCACGCTTTTCGCGGCGCAGGCCGCAGCGGCTCAGGGCGACACACCTGCGTCAGGCGCCGATGCAACCGGCAGCGCGACGCTGCCCGCGATCACGGTGAGCGGCGAGCGCGGCCACGCGTTGCGCGCGCGCGAAGCGTCGGTCGCGGGGCTCGACGACGCGCCGCTGCGCGACACGCCGGCGTCGGTGAACGTCATCACGCGTGCGCTGATCGACGATCAGCAGGCGAAGCGGCTGAGCGACGTCGTGCGCAACGATGCGTCGGTCGTCAACGACTATGCGCCGGTCGGCTATTTCGAGGGCTTCGCGATCCGCGGCTTTCCGGTCGATCTCGCGAGCGCGATCCGGATCGACGGGCTGACCGTGTCCGGCGAGCAGAACGTGCCGCTGGAGAACAAGGAGCGCGTCGAGATCCTGAAAGGGCTCGCGGGCATCGACAGCGGCGTCGTCGCGCCGGGCGGCGTGATCAACTTCGTGACCAAGCGCTCCGCGAACGTCGCGAGCGTGACGGGCGGCGTCGACAGCCGCGGCTCGACGTCGGCGGCCGTCGATCTCGGCCGCCGCTTCGGCCCGGACAATCAGTTCGGGTTCCGGATCAATGCGGCGAAGGAGAACATGCACTCGTATATCGACGGCACGAACGGACGACGCACGTTCGGCTCGATCGCCGCCGACTGGGACATCAGCCCTCGCGCGAGCCTGCAGCTCAATGCCGAATTCCAGCAGTGGATCCAGCGTTCCGCGCCCGGCTACCAGTTGCTCGGCGGCACCGTCGTGCCGTCGGTGAAGACGACGTCGAAGGCGCTCGGCACGCAGCCGTGGGCGAAACCGGTGACGACCGATGCGCTGAACCTGAACGCGCGTTTCGACTACCAGTTCAACGACGACTGGAAGGCATACATCGCCGCTGGCCGCAGCCGCACGATGATCGACGACAACAGCGCGTTCGCGTACGGCTGCTCGTACGCGGCGAGCTGCGCGGCCGGCGCGACGTCGCCGTTCTTCTTCGGCGCGAACGGCGACTACGACGTGTACGACTTCCGCAGCCCCGGCGAATACCGGCGCAACGACGATCTGCGCGCGGTCACGACCGGCAAGTTCGCGACGGGGCCGCTGCGGCACGAGCTGACGCTCGGCGTGAGCGTGCAGCGCCGCGTCGTGCACATGGCCGACGCCGTGTACGACTACGTGGGCAGCGAGAATATCTACGGGCCGGACCTGACTTTCCCGCCGTCGCCGAATGCGCCGGGGCCGTCGTATCCGCGCCTCGACGCGTGGCAGTACGGCGTGTTCGGGCTCGACCGCATCAGCCTCGGCGAACACTGGCAGGTGCTCGCGGGCGGCAAGGAAGTGCTGCTGCGACAGCGCAGCTGGAGCAGCCTCGACGGCGAGACGACCCATACCGACCGCTCGGTGTTCCTGCCGCAAGTCGCGCTCGTCTACAAGCCGGTGAACGTGCTGTCGCTGTATGCGTCGTACAGCAAGGCGCTGTCGCTTGGCGATCAGGCGCCGGTGCGCGCGACCAACGCGTATGCGTTCCTGCCGCCCGTCGAATCGCACCAGTTCGAGGTCGGCGCGAAATACGACTGGCTCGACCGGCTGAGCCTCACGGCCGCGGTGTTCTCGATCAGCAAGCCGTTCCAGTTCGCCGATCCTGACGCGTCGGGCACGTCCTACACGTTCGTGCAGCGCGGCACGCAGCGGCACCAGGGGATCGAACTCGGCGCGGCCGGGCGCGTGACGGAGCGGCTGGGCCTCACGGCCAGCGTCGCGGCGATTCGCGCCCGGGCCTACGATTCGGGGTCGCCCGCCTACGAAGGGCACCAGATCATCAACGTGCCCGCGCTGCGCGCGTCGCTGTATGCGGACTACGCGGTGCCGGGCGTCGCGGGCCTGAACGTGCTCGGCGGCGTGGAATACAGCGCGGCGCGCAACGCGAACGAGGAAGGCGCCGCGCGCGTGCCGTCGTGGTTCGTGTTCAATCTCGGCGCGCGTTATACGACGAAGATCGGCGGCCATCGCACGGTGTTGCGCGTGTCGGTGGACAATCTGTTCAACAAGTTCTACTGGCGCGACGCAGGGGAGCAGCAGGGCGATGCGTACCTGTTCCCGGGTGCGCCGCGCACCGCGCGCGTATCGTTGACCTATGATTTCTGATCGACCGGAAGCGGCCGCGTGATGCGCGGCCCCGGCAGCCCACCAGGAGAGCACAGACGATGTCCCCACTCGAAATCGCCGGCGTGATCGTCAGCGCGCTCGCGATCTGGCTGACCGCGAAGCGGCGCATGCTGTGCTGGCCGGTCGGCCTCGCGTCGGTCGCGCTGTACGGCTGGATCTTCTTCGATGCGAAGCTGTACTCGGACATGCTGCTGCAGGGCGCGTTCGCGGTGCTGCAGGTGTACGGCTGGCAGCGCTGGCTCGCGCAGCGCGCGAGCGAGGCAGGCGGCAAGGCGGCGCCTGCCGGCGACGTCGCGCCTGTCACCGGCGTGCGGCCACTCACGATGCTGCCCGACCTGATCGCGGCGGTCATCGGCAGCGCGCTGCTCGGCGGGATGATGGCGCGCTGGACCGATGCGGCGCTGCCGTTCGTCGATGCGTCGCTGACCGCGTTCAGCCTCGTCGCGCAATACTGGACCGCACGGCGCTACATCGCGTCGTGGGGGCTGTGGATCGTCGTGAACGTCGTGTACGTCGGGATGTTCGTATTCAAGGAACTGTATCTGACGGCCGGACTCTATGCGCTGTTCATCGGGCTGGCCGTCGTCGGCTGGCGCGACTGGAGCCGGACGGCCGCCGCGTTGCGCGCGGCATCGGGCGGCCCGCTCGCGTCGGGTGGCGGCACACGCTGATTCACGGATTCAACCACGGAGCAACGCCGTTCATGTCATTCCCCCTCGAGCCGGACGGCCCCCTGTCGCGCGACGTCGCGCCGCCGCAATTCGGCGTGGACGGCGAGCAGGCCGAACGCGACTGGCCGCTGATCACGCACGACGAAGTGGCGGCCGTGCTCGCGCGGATAGACGGCGTGGGCGAGCCGGTGCGGCTGACGTGGCACAGCCCGCGGCAGTTCGCGGCAGCGGTGCTCGTGCGGATGGCGGACGGCCGCGGGTTGTTCGTCAAGCGACATCACGCAAGTCTGCGTGATGTCGCGGGGCTCGAGGAAGAGCATCGTTTCATCGCGCATCTGCGCGAACGCGGGATGCCGGTGGTGGACGTGCTGGCCGATCGTCACGGTGCGACCGCGTTTGCTTCCGGCGAGTGGACGTACGAGGTGCACGTGCTCGCGCCGGGCGTCGATCCGTATCGCGGCGTGATGTCGTGGCAGCCGTTCACGCATGCTTCTCATGCGTATGCGGCCGGCCGCGCGCTGGCCGAACTGCATCGCGCGTCGGCCGGCTACGCTGCGCCCGCGCGGCCGGTGCGGACGCTGCTGTCGAGTTTTCGCGTGCTGTCGTCCGCCGATCTGGCGGGTGCGCTCGAACGCTGGGTCGATGCGCAGCCGTTGCTCGTGCGCGCGCTCGGCTCGCGTGACTGGCGCGGCGATGTGGCCGACGCGATCGGGCCGTATCACGCGCGCCTCGTGCCGTTGCTGCCCACGTTGACGCCGCTGTGGACGCACGGCGACTGGCATGCGTCGAACCTGCTGTGGACCGATGCGGGGCCTGGTGCGCAGGTGCGGACGGTGCTCGATTTCGGCTTGTCGGACCGCACTTGCGCGGTGATGGACGTCGCGCTGGCGATCGAGCGCAATACGGTCGACTGGATGGCGCCGGCCGATGCGCGGCGCGTGGAATACGACCAGATCGACGCGCTGCTCGACGGCTACGAATCGCTCGAACCGCTGAGCGATGATGCGTATGCGGCGCTGGTCGCGCTGTTACCGATCGTGCATACGGAATTCGCGCTGTCGGAAGTCGCGTATTTCGGCTGCATCATCGATGCGCCGGGGATTGTGGACATTGCGTACGACGGTTACCTGATCGGGCATGCGCGCTGGTTCGGCGAACGTGACGGGCGGCAGTTGCTGGACTGGCTCGTGCAGCGGCGGCGGGCGAAGCAAGGGCGCGTTTGATTTTCGAGAATACGCGGATAGATTCCCTGGCTCGGCGATTGACGTATTGCTCGAATCGAACGGAACATCGAAATCTCGTCCGGATAGATTCGATGTGCCGTCGCACGCGAGCGTTGGAGGTACACGGGTCAACGCAAGCGCGGCGGCGGCAAATGAGCCGACTTCATGTCAGTGGCTGGTACAGCAGTTGTCCAGGCAGCCGGGGCTTACTTGAATGGTGACTTCACGGGTTTCCGACGTCGATCCGGTTGTGCTGCTGGCCGGATAAATTTGCGTTTTTATCTGAAGCGGTGCATTTATCAGACCGTCGTCGATGACGACTTTCGCCGTCGCGGAAGCGCGCTTCGTTGCAAGTCGTTCCGGATCGGCCTCAATCTTGGAAGCGCTGCCAATTATAGTGATCCAGTTTTGTATTGGATAATCGGAATTCATTGCTGAAACCCATCTTCCAATTAGTATTTGCTCGGATTCGGATATCTCGTGACTGTTATGGACGAAGGTCACGAAAAATTGCTGTGATGGCAGATTTTGTGAACCCTGACATTCTGCAGCAGAGCTTGCCGGGAAAAGGAGCAACGCTGCGATAGTTACGGTTGGTGAAGTAATAAAAATTCTCATGATGAATTCGGCTCCTTAGTCCGAAAATAATTCTTCTCCGTAAATCACGAACCCTGTGAGGGTATCCGCGTTCCTCAATGCCTGGTCGGGATTGGCCCTTGCCCATGCGGCCGCTGTGGGATCGAGCCCGTAACGCGGGTCGCCGCTACCGAAGGTGTCGACGAAGTGAGTGACCTCGTGAATGAGCGTGGATACGCGGGAATCTCCGAACATATTCTGATCGCGTAAGCCGACACAAAACTTCATCGCAATACTGATAAGCCTGCGCTCCGTGTTGGGCCCGCAAACGTGAGCGGCTTCATTCTCGATGTCGATCATGTTCGGCACGCAACCTAACATTCTATCGAGATTCGGATCGCCTCGAACGAAATGGTGCGGCGTTAGCGTTTTGAGAACGGAGAGATGTCGCGAGAAGCCGTCGAGAAGGTATTGTCGTGTATTTTTATCGCACCGATTGAACCAATAGATCATTCTGTCTTTGGTTGTTTGATCGTATCGCTTCAGGTCGGTGATCCTGCGCTCAACCAGAATTATGGACCATTTAAGCAGTCGCGATGCCATAATTCTAAATTCTCGATTGGTCATGTTGGGGCAGATGGGCGTTGTGTTGATGTAAACGTCAACCATCGATCCCGGGTTTGTGTTGGTGACGGCCCCGGAGTGAACGAGAAACCATTCTTTATCTTCGTCAGCGTCAAAGTCATACTTGTTGTGCTCGAAGAGGTTTTTCATTGATTCAAAGTCTCGATTCGTAGGTTTTCAAGGAGGCAGCACGACCTTGAGGTCATAAAACAGCATGATTTCGTTCGTGTTGCCGGGACCTTGAACAGTCATCTTTTCGAGCGAATACGTCTATAGAACTAGTTCTAAATTTCGAAAGATATTTTTTCATGCTGACGTGACCATATGAGCTGATATGCACGTCGATTCGGCGAGTACACCGCGCCCAACATGACGGAAATATCATCTTCGCCTCATGTTCGCACTGCGGCCGGTCCGTAGCATCGGTCGCGAACCGTTACCGCAGAACCGAACATGCTCAAGCTCAACCTCGCCGCGGCCATCGTCTTCACGATGGCCGCGACGGCTCATGCGCAGCCCGCGCTGTTGCCGGCTCCGGCTGCCGCCGCCGCGCCGATCGGCGCACCGCCATCCGACGCACTTCCAGCATCGTCATTGACGCTGTCCGATGCGCTCGCGGTCGCGGCGCGAAACAATCCGGCGCTGCGCGGCGCGCGCGCGGACGTCGATGCATCGGCCGGCGCACTGATGCAGGCCGGCGCGCGCCCCAATCCCGAAATCTCGTTCCTGCAGGAAGGTTTCAGCCGCGCGGAACGCACGTCGACCACGCTGATCAACCAGACCATCGAACTCGGCGGCAAGCGCCGCGCGCGGCTCGACGTCGCGTCCTACGGCCGCGAGGCGGCCAACGCATCGCTCGACGATCAGGGCGCGGCCGTGCGCGCCGATGTGATCGCCGCGTTCTACGGGCTGCTCGCCGCGCAGCGCCAGCTTCAGGTGACCGAGGAGTCGGCCGCGATCGCCGCGCGCTCCGCGGAGCTTGCAGGACGTCGCGCGCAGGCCGGCAAGGTGTCGCCGGTCGAGGCGACCAAGGCGCAGGTGGCGGCGGCCGGTGTGCAGATCGAAGTCGTGACCGTGCGCGGCCGTGTCGACGTTGCGCGCGAAAAGCTGAACGCGGTGATGGGCGAAGCGCGCAACGACCGACTCGCGGCGCGCGGCGACCTGGAAACCGTGCCGCCGGTCGAGCCGCTGTCCGCGCTGACCGCGCAGCTCGACGATGCCCCCCTCGCGCGGGTCGCGCGCGCCGAAATGCTGCGCTCGAACGCGGCCGTGTCGCTGGAGCGCGCGCGGCGCATGCCGGACGTGACGGTCAGCGCGGGCGTGAAGCGCGTGACCACGGGCGGCGTGCCGGACAACCAGGCGGTGGTCGGCGTGTCGATCCCGATCCCGCTGTTCGACACGAACAAGGGCGCGTTGCTCGAGGCGACGCACAAGGCCACGCGCGCGAACGCCGATCTCGATCGCGAACGCACGCGTTTGCGGCTGGAGCTGACGCAGGCGTACGCGAATTTCGAGGCCGCCGAACAGGAAGCGCAGCGGCTGAAGTCCGACATCCTGCCGGCCGCGCGCCTCGCGCTCGATGCGATGTCGCGCGGCTACGAACTCGGGAAGTTCGGCTTCCTCGACGTGCTCGACGCGCAGCGCACGCTGTTCCAGGGGCAGTCGCAATACGTGCGTGCGCTCGCCGGCGCCCATGCGGCCCGCGCCGACATCGGCCGGCTCGTCGGCACGCCGCTCGCGGTCGTCGCGCCATAAGCGCCCCTCTTACCGGAAGGATCATCATGTCACGCAGCAGAATCTTCGTTATTGCGGCGGCCGCGCTCGGCGGCGCAGGGATCGTGATCGGCGCGCTCGCCGTCACGCGGGGCGGCGGCAGCGCTTCGGCGCCGACGGCAGCCGAAGCCGCGCAGCCGGCCGATGGCGCCGGCGCGCGCGGCGGTGTCGTGCTCAAGCGCGGCAAGCTGTCCGTCGAGATCGTGATGACGGAAAAGCCCGGCGACGCGCGGCTCGTCGTCTATCCGTCCGTCGAAGGCAAGCCGGTGGACAAGGGCGTGACCGTGTCCGGCACGCTGGTGCGGTACGACCGCACGCAGGAACCGTTGCGATTCGACGCGACCGGCCAGAAGTTCGTGTCCGCGCAGTCGATCGCGAAGCCGCACGTGTTCGATGCGACGATCGACGTGAAGGCGGGCAACGACGCCGCGTCGTTCCCGTTCGCGCGCGCCGACGGCGCGATCGCGCTGACCGACGCGCAACTGGCGACGTCGAAGATCGCGCTCGCGAAAGCCGGCCCCGCGCAGATCGCGACGCCGTTCCAGCTTCCCGGCGAAATCAAGTTCAACGAGGATCGCACCGCGCACGTCGTGCCGCGCGTGGCCGGCATCGTCGAGCAGGTGGCGGTGTCGCTCGGGCAGAACGTCGCGAAGGGGCAGGTGCTCGCCGTGATCGCGAGCACCGATCTGGCCGACCGCCGCAGTGAGCTGCTGACGGCCGAGCGCCGGCTGTCAGGTGCGCGCGCAACCTACGAGCGCGAACGCACGCTGTGGAAGGAGCGTATTTCGGCCGAGCAGGATTATCAGCAGGCGCAGATGCAGTTACGCGAGGCCGAGATCGCCGTGCAGAACGCGCGGCAGAAGCTTGCCGCGCTGAACGCGCCGGCCGGCGGGGGGGCGCTGAACCGTTACGAACTGCGCGCGCCGTTTGCCGGCACGATCGTCGAGAAACATGCGACGTCTGGCGAGGCGATTGCCGCCGACGCGAGCATGTTCGTGATTTCCGACCTGTCGACCGTCTGGGCCGAGATGGCGGTGCCCGCGCAGCGGCTCGACGACGTGCGCGTCGGCCGCGATGCCACGGTGATCGCGACCGCGTTCGAATCACGCTCGAGCGGCCCGATCGCGTACGTCGGTTCGCTGCTCGGCGAGCAGACGCGCACCGCGCCGGCGCGTGTCGTGTTGCCGAACCCCGACCGCGTGTGGCGTCCGGGGATGTTCGTGAACGTGTCGGTCGACGCGGGCAAGCAACGCGTGCCGCTCGCGGTCGCGAGCGACGCGCTGCAGGACGTCGACGGCGCGCCCGCCGTGTTCGTGCGCTCGCCGAAGGGCTTCGTCGCGCAGGCCGTCGAAACGGGGCGGCGCGACGAACGCGCGACCGAAGTGCTGAAGGGGCTCAAGCCCGGCCAGGAATACGCGGCGTCGAACAGCTTCGTGCTGAAGGCAGAGCTCGGCAAGGGGAGCGCGGAACATGAATGAACAGCAATACGCATGCGTCGTGGCGCGACTGGCGGCCCGCTTTTCAATCGGCCGCGCGGCTCACCCGGTGCGGACAACCGTTTCCCGCTTCAAGGAATCCCGACATGTTTGAGCGCCTGATCCGCTTTGCGATTGCGCACCGCTGGCTCGTGATGCTGGCGATCGCGGCGGTGGCCGCGCTGGGCGTGTTCAGCTACCAGCGGCTGCCGATCGACGCGGTGCCCGACATCACCAACGTGCAGGTGCAGATCAATACGTCCGCGCCCGGCTACTCGCCGCTCGAGGCCGAGCAGCGCATCACCTATCCGGTCGAGACCGTGATGGCCGGGCTGCCGGGGCTCGAACAGACGCGCTCGATCTCGCGCTACGGGCTGTCGCAGGTCACCGTGATCTTCAAGGACGGCACCGACATCTACTTCGCGCGGCAACTCGTCAACGAGCGCATCCAGGAGGCGAAGGACAAGCTGCCGGCCGGCATCGCGCCCGCGATGGGGCCGACGTCGACCGGCCTCGGCGAGATCTACCTGTGGACCGTCGAAGCCGACGCCAACGCGCGCAAGCCCGACGGCACGCGCTATACGGCCGCCGACCTGCGCGAGCTGCAGGACTGGGTCGTGCGGCCGCAGTTGCGCAACGTGCGCGGCGTGACCGAGGTCAACTCGATCGGCGGCTACGTGAAGGAATACCGCGTCGCGCCGAATCCGGCGAAGCTGATGTCGTACGGGCTGACGCTCGCCGACGTCGTGCGGGCGCTCGAGCGCAACAACGACAACGTCGGCGCCGGCTACATCGAAAAGCGCGGCGAGCAGTATCTGGTGCGCGTGCCGGGCCAGGCGCGCACCGTCGACGACATCGCGAACATCGTGCTGACCAACGTCGGCGGCGTGCCGGTGCGGATGAAGGACGTCGGCGTGGTCGACATCGGCCGCGAGCTGCGCACCGGCGCCGCGACGTCGAACGGCGAGGAAGTCGTGCTCGGCACGGTGTTCATGCTGATGGGCGAGAACAGCCGGACGGTGTCGAAGGCCGTCGCCGCGAAGATGGAGGACGTGAACCGCACGCTGCCGGCCGGCGTGAAGGCGATTCCGGTGTACGACCGCACGGTGCTCGTCGAGAAGGCGGTCGCGACGGTGAAGAAGAACCTGCTCGAAGGCGCGGTGCTCGTGATCGCCGTGCTGTTCCTGTTCCTCGGCAACATCCGCGCGGCGCTGATCACCGCGCTCGCGATTCCGCTGTCGATGCTGATGACCTTCACCGGGATGGTCACCGCGAAGGTGAGCGCGAACCTGATGAGCCTCGGCGCGCTCGACTTCGGGATCATCGTCGACGGCGCGGTGGTGATCGTCGAGAACTGCGTGCGGCGGCTCGCGCATGCGCAGTCGGCGGCGGGGCGCCCGCTCACGCGCGACGAGCGTTTCGCCGAAGTGTTCGGCGCATCGCAGGAGGCGCGCCGCGCGCTGATCTTCGGGCAACTGATCATCATGGTCGTGTACCTGCCGATCTTTGCGCTGACCGGCGTCGAGGGCAAGATGTTCCATCCGATGGCGATTACCGTCGTGATGGCGCTCGCCGCCGCGATGGTGCTGACCGTCACGTTCATTCCGGCAGCCGTCGCGTTGTTCATCGGCGAGCGGGTCGAGGAGAAGGAGAACCGGTTGATGGGCTGGGCGCGGCGCGCGTACGAACCGGTGCTCGCCGCGTTCATGACGCGCCCGATGCGCGTGATGATCGGGGCGGCCGCGATCGTGCTGGTCACGCTCGGGCTCGCGACGCGGCTTGGCAGCGAGTTCATCCCGAGCCTGAACGAAGGCGACCTGGCGGTGGCCGCGCTGCGGATTCCCGGCACGAGCCTGTCGCAGTCGGTCGAGATGCAGAAGTCGATCGAGAAGACGCTGAAGGCGCGCTTCCCCGAAATCGAGCGCGTGTTCGCACGCACCGGCACGGCCGAGATCGCGGCCGACCCGATGCCGCCGAATCTGTCGGACGGCTACATCATGCTGAAGCCCTCCGACACGTGGCCCGATCGGAACAAGCCGCGCGAGCAGCTCGTGCGCGAGATCGAGGGGGCGCTCGCCGAGTTGCCGGGCAACGCATACGAGTTCTCGCAGCCGATCCAGTTGCGCTTCAACGAACTGATCTCCGGCGTGCGCAGCGACGTCGCCGTGAAGATCTTCGGCGACGACATGGCCGTGCTGAACCAGACCGGCGAGCAGATCGCGGCCGCGTTGCAGAAGGTGCCGGCCGCGTCGGAGGTGAAGGTCGAGCAGACCACGGGGCTGCCGGTGCTGACCGTCAACCTCGACCGCGACAAGCTCGCGCGCTACGGCGTAAGCGTCGCCGACGTGCAGGACTCGGTGGCCGCGGCCGTCGGCGGGCAGAAGGCCGGCACGCTGTTCCGGGGCGATCGCCGCTTCGACATCGTCGTGCGGCTGCCCGACGAATTGCGCACCGATATCGAGGCGATCAAGCGGCTGCCGATCGCGCTGCCGGCGCCCGCGGCCGCCGCCAGCGCGCCGCTCGCGGCGGCGCCATACGTGCCGCTGGCCGAACTCGCGACGATCGACGTGGCGCCGGGTCCGAACCAGATCAGCCGCGAGGACGGCAAGCGGCGGGTGGTGGTCAGCGCGAACGTGCGCGGCCGCGACGTCGGCTCGTTCGTGGCGGACGCGCGCGAGCAGTTGCAGCAGGACGTGCGCGTGCCGGCCGGTTACTGGGTGTCGTGGGGTGGCCAGTTCGAGCAGCTGCAAAGCGCGAGCGAGCGCCTGAAGCTCGTCGTGCCGCTCGCGCTGTTCATGGTGTTCGTGCTGCTGTTCGTGATGTTCAACAACGTGAAGGACGGGCTGCTCGTGTTCACCGGCATTCCGTTCGCACTGAGCGGCGGCGTCGTGTCGCTGTGGCTGCGCGGGATTCCGCTGTCGATCACGGCGGCGGTCGGCTTCATCGCGCTGTCCGGCGTGGCCGTGCTCAACGGCCTCGTGATGATCTCGTTCATCCGCAACCTGCGCGACGAAGGGATGCCGCTCGACGCGGCCGTGCACGACGGCGCGCTCACGCGGCTGCGGCCCGTGCTGATGACCGCGCTGGTCGCGTCGCTCGGCTTCTTGCCGATGGCGTTCGCGACCGGCACCGGCGCCGAGGTGCAGCGCCCGCTCGCGACGGTCGTGATCGGCGGTATCCTGTCGTCCACCGCGCTGACGCTGCTGGTGCTGCCGGTGCTGTACCGCGTGAGCCATGCTGTGTCGTGGCGGGCGGCGTTGCGCGACGGTTTCGCCGCGGGCATGATGCGCCGGCTGGGTTTCTTCAAGGGTAATGCGTGATGCGAATTCTGATTGTCGAGGATGAACCGAAGACGGGCGCGTATCTGCGCAAGGGGTTGACCGAGGCCGGCTACGTCGTCGACTGGGTCGAGGACGGCATCACGGGCCAGCACCAGGCCGAAACGGAGGAGTACGACCTGCTCGTGCTCGACGTGATGCTGCCCGGGCAGGACGGCTGGACGCTGCTGCAGAACCTGCGGCGCAGCAAGTCGACACCCGTGCTGTTCCTCACCGCGCGCGACGACGTCGGCGATCGCGTGAAGGGGCTCGAACTGGGTGCGGACGACTATCTCGCGAAGCCGTTCGACTTCGTCGAGTTGACCGCGCGCATCAAGTCGATCCTGCGGCGCGGCCAGCCGCGCGATTCGAACACGCTGCGCGTGGCCGATCTCGAACTCGACCTGACGCGCCGCAAGGCCACGCGGCAGGGCGACACGATCCTGCTGACCGCGAAGGAATTCGCGCTGCTGTGGCTGCTGATGCGCCGCGAAGGGGAGATCCTGCCGCGCGCGACGATTGCGTCGCAGGTGTGGGACATGAACTTCAACAGCGACACGAACGTCGTCGATTCGGCGATCCGGCGTCTGCGCTCGAAGATCGACGACGCGTACGAACCGAAGCTGATCCACACGGTGCGCGGGATGGGCTACGTGCTCGAAGCGCGCGGCGGCGCGGGCGCATGATCGCGCGCCTGCTGCCGCGGACGCTGCGCGGCCGGCTGACCGCGCTGATCATCCTGTCGACGTCGGTGATCCTCGCGTCGAGCGGCGTCGCGCTGTACGAAGCGCTGAGCAACCGTGTCGAAACGACGGCAGCCGAGCAGATGGCCGGCATTTCCGCCGCATTGGGCACGCACCTGGCCGAGGCGCGCACGACGGCCGACGTCGCGCGCAATACCGATATCTGGATCGACCAGTTGCACGGGCATCCGAACATGGATCTCGCGATCTTCGATGCCGGTGGCGCGCGCCTCGTCGGCACGCCCGGATTCCGTCCGTACGCGCCGCTGCTGTCGATGAACGTCGGACGCGCGCCGTTCGGCGTCGCGCCGCCCGGCGCGCGGCACCAGTATCTGTTGACGACCGTGCCGCTCGCCGGTGCGGGTGCGCCCGTGGTGCGCGTCGCCGTGCAGTACGACCGCAGCGCCGACATGCTGCTGTTGCGCACGCATGCTTATACGATCGTCGTGATCCAGGTGTTCGGCGTGGTGATCGCGGCCGCGATCGCGTACGGCATCGCCGCGCTCGGGCTGAGCCCGCTGCGGCGGTTCGCGGCGCGGGCCGAGCAGATGTCGACGAGCCGGCTCGCGCATCCGCTGCCGGAACTCGATACGTCAGGCGAGCTGAAGGAGCTCGAGCACGCGTTCAACGGGATGCTCGCGCGGCTGAACGAATCGTTCACGCGACTGAGCCAGTTCTCGTCGAATCTCGCGCACGACATGCGCACGCCGCTGACGAACCTGCAGGCGGCGGCGCAGGTCGTGCTGTCGCAACCGCGCAATGCGGACGAATACCGGAGCGTGATCGAGTCGAGCATCGACGAATACCAGCGATTGTCGCGGATGATCGAGGACATGCTGTTTCTCGCGCGCTCGGAACAGGCCGGCACGTCGATCGGCGTGCGGCGGCTGAATGCGGCGCAGGAGGCGGAGCGGGTGGCCGGCTACTACGAGGCGCTGGCGGAAGATGAAGGCGTGACGGTGAAGGTCGACGGCCACGCGTGGGTCGATGCGGATCTGACGCTGTACCAGCGTGCGTTGAGCAACCTGCTGTCGAATGCGCTGACCTATGCGCCGCGCGGCAGCGTCGTGACGATCGACTGTGTCGAGCAGGGCGGCGCGACGACGATCGCCGTGTCGGATACGGGGCCGGGCATTACCGCGGAACATGTCGGGCGGATTTTCGAGCGCTTTTATCGCATCGATCCGTCGCGACACAATTCGGCGTCGGGCACGGGGCTCGGGCTCGCGATCGTCCGGTCGATCATGGACAATCACGGCGGCGAATGCGGCGTCGACAGCGAGCCTGGGCGCCGCACGACCTTCTGGCTGCGCTTTCCGCGACGGCCGGCCGAGCCGGAACGTCCGGCCGCCATCAGCACCTGACAGCGCGGGCGGACACACCCGCGCGTTCGCCGCCACGCAGCCGCGCGGTGCGCTGCCGGCAGCCGTCTGGCCGCGCATCATTGCTTCGCGGCGAGGTCGTCGTGGTTGTCGGTCTGCTGCTTTTTCTCGCCGCCATGCACCGAAATCCCGTGAAGTTCCTTGTTGCGCGCGACGACGTCGGCGGTCGGCGGGTACTGCGTCTTGCTGATCGGCACGATGCCGTCGTGCTGCGCCTGCTTCAGTTCGTTGACGACCTGCGCGCGGGACTTGCCCTGCGTTTGCGTTTGGGCGAACGCGGCCTGCGTGGCCATGCCGAGCGACAGCGTAGCGGTGACGAACAGTGCTGCGAGTTTTGCCGTTTTCATCGAGTGCTCTCCTTGATCAGGGCCGCCGGATGGCGAACCGTGGACCCAGTATGCGAAAGCAGCCGTGCGTGATCGTGATCGCGAGATGAAAAATGCGTCAGATTGCGGGCGTGGAGGTGCGCCGCGCGGACTCGATCGACATGACGCAACCGTCATGTTCGCGTCATGGGTGGGATGAGCGGGAAGCGGAACATGCAGTCTGCCGTTGGCTGAGCATGCCTACGGAATACGTGCCGACCGCGACAGCAGCATCGATAGCGGGCGGCGCCGTTCAGACCTTCATTCCGGATCGAAAATTGCATCCTCCCGCCATTCGCCTTGCCTTGATCGCAGTCCTGATCGTCCCGTTGTTCGCGGGCTGCGCATCGACACGTTCCGGCGCCACGGCCACCGCTTCTGCCGCCGCGCGCAAGCCCGTGCCGACCGACCTGACGCCTGGCGAGCAGGTCGACTATGCCGGGCACCGGTGCGGCAATCCGAACCTGTATGTGAAAACGCATCCGTGCGTGTACCCGCAGCGCAATTCCGCGCGGTGATCGTCGGACACGCGTAAAAAAAAAGCCCGGCGCTCGACGAGTCCGGGCCTAATGCGTGATCGTGCCATGCGGCAGCGACCCGCTGCGTGGGTGGGAACGGGCAGGGCCCGCTACCGTTCCGATCGTAGCGATGCGACGCATCGTGAACTTGATCGGAACATGAAATTTTCGTCATGCAGTGCGCGTGGGCAGCCGCCGAGGGATTGACGATGCCCGTCGTACGCGCGCCGCCACGCGCCGACCGCATGAAGATGGGTGTGCGTCGATAGCGCATGGTCGGCGGACATCAAAAATCATCGGAACGGTGACGAAACCGTCATCAGGCGATCACGATTCCGCACCGACGCGGGATCAAAGTGAAGGCTCCTGTCACGGAATTCCAGTAAGGAACCAACCACATGAACATACCGCACCCGCTGATCGCCATGGCCGCTGCCGCGCTGTCCATTGCAGCCTTCTCGCAAGCCGTGGTCGCGCAACCAAAAAGCCGTCAGGAAGTGATTCAGGAACTGGTGCGCGCGCGCCACGACGGCGTGATCCCGAGCCCGAATCACGACTATCCGGCGAGTCCGGCCGCCGTCGCGCGCAATCGGGAAATTCATCGCTCGACCGTTCATCGCGGCGAGAAGACGCCGATGGTCGATGCGCACGACAACCGCTTCGCGGTGCTCTGATCGTTGATTCGCGGCCGACCGGGACGACGCCCGTCGGCCGCATGTACGGAAAGGAGCGTGCGATGCGCAATATCGCGAAAGGAATCGTGCTGGCGGCGTGCCTGATGTCGACGGCCGCGATGGCGGCAGGCTGGCCGGAACGTGCGCTGTCGCACGCGCCGGCGCACGACGTCGGCATCCGCGCGAACGAGCGGATGCGCTGCGAGTTCGCGGCCGTGCCGGCAGGTGCATGGACCGCGACGTTCGCGCGCGGGCAATGCGAGATCGACAACGGCCGGCTGACGTTCGTGCCGGCCGATGCCGGCGACGAGCCGACCATCACGGAGAAACGGATCATGCTCGGTGACGTCCGCACTGCGTCGCATCAGTCGCGCAAGCTGAAGGAACAACTGCAGCTGACGACGCGCGCCCAAGTGATCGCGCTGAACGTGTTGACCGACGATGGCAGCCGCAAATCGCGCGAACATGCGATCGACCTGTGGACCACACTGCGCAACGCGGGTGTCACGCCGGTCAACGGCACGCGTATCGTCGACACTTATCCGACCGGCGCGACGACATGGTAGCCACCACGCCGCTGCGCGCGGCCTACCCGGCCTTCACCGATCCTTCGATCAGGAAGAATACGATGAAGCCGATGAAGAACGCTGCCGTCGCGAACGGCGTTTCGGGCACCTCGTGCGCTTCGACCAGCAATTCTTCGGTGACAAGGTACAACAGCGCGACAGTACCCAGCCCCAGGAGCACCGCATAGACATTCGCGGGCAACCCCGCGAACGCCGCATTGCCGGCCACGGCCGCGACGCTCAGCAGCGCCGCGAGCGCGACCGGCACGACGATCGACAGCATGCGGCCGATGCCGGCCGCGGCCAGCGCCGCGCTGACCGACAGCGCGAGGAACAGGACCTCGAGCGTCAGCGCGACGGTCAGGATGATGCCGCTCTCGTCGCTCGCGGAAAAGGCGATGCCGAGCACCAGGCCGTCGACGACGAGGTCGATCGCGGTGACGATGATCAGGCTCACCGGCAAACGCGCTTGCTCGAAGCGCGTTTCGATCGCGCCCGACAGCGCGCGGATCGCCAGCATCAGCGCAATGCCGAGCACGAAGCCGACGACCACCGGAAACAGCGCATGCGCGCGATCCTGCGGCAGCAGTTCGAGCGCCGCGGCTGCGAACACGATGCCGCCGGTGAAATGCTGGATCACGCTCGACGTTATCGGGCCGGGCGCGCGCCACGCGGCCGCGAGCGCGCCGAAGCAGGCCGCCAGCACGGGCGGTAACGTGAGCAGCGCGAGCTTTGCGGTCGGTGTCATGAATCCTCTCGGCGGTTGGCGCGTCGCAGCGGACGCTGCGTTGCACGATCGTACGCGCTGGGCGTCGCCCCAGCATCAACCGGAGATTGAACACCTTGAAGCCGCTCCAGAGTCAAGCGGTTCGATGCATGCGCACCGACAAGCCGGTGCGCCCGTTCCGCTCAAAGCTGCGCGAGCGCCTGGTCGAGATCGGCGAGCAGGTCGTCGATATGCTCGATGCCGATCGACAGCCGCACCGTTTCTTCTTTGACGCCGGCCTTCGCGAGTTCGGCCGGCGACAACTGACGGTGCGTGGTCGATGCCGGATGCGTCGCGAGCGACTTCGTATCGCCGATGTTCACGAGCCGCGTGAACAGCTTCAGCGCGTCCTGGAACTTAGCGCCGCCGTCGCGACCGCCTTTCACGCCGAAGGTCAGGATGCCCGGCGCACGGCCCGACAGGTAGCGGGCGACGAGCGGATGGTCGGGGTGATCGGGCAACCCCGCATAGTTCACCCACTCGACGTGCTCGTGGCGCGCGAGATGCTGCGCGATCTTCAGCGCGTTGTCGCTGATCCGCTCGACCCGCAGCGCGAGCGTCTCGATGCCCTGCAGGATCTGGAACGCATTGAACGGCGAGATCGCCGCGCCCATGTTGCGCAGCGGCACCACGCGGGCGCGGCCGATATACGCGGCCGGTCCGAACGCTTCGGTATAGACGACGCCGTGATAGCTGACGTCCGGCTCGTTCAGTCGCTTGAAGCGGTCCGCGTGTTCGGCCCACGGAAACTTGCCCGAATCGACGATCGCGCCGCCGAGGCTCGTGCCGTGGCCGCCGAGATACTTCGTCAGCGAGTGCACGACGATGTCCGCGCCGTGCTCGAATGGACGCAGCAGGTACGGCGACGGCACCGTGTTGTCGACGATCAGCGGGATGCCGTGGCGATGCGCGACTGCCGCGAGCGCGGCGATGTCGGTGACGTTGCCGAGCGGGTTGCCGACCGATTCCGCGAAGATCGCCTTAGTGCGCGCATCGATCAGCGGCTCGAACGACGCGGGGTCGCGCGGATCGGCGAAGCGCGTGGTGATCCCGTACTGCGGCAGCGTGTGTGCGAACAGGTTGTAGGTGCCGCCGTACAGCGAACTCGCGGACACGATGTTGTCGCCGGCTTCGGCGATCGTCTGGATCGCGTACGTGACCGCGGATTGCCCCGACGCGAGCGCGAGCGCGCCGATGCCGCCCTCGAGCGCGGCGATCCGCTGCTCGAGCACGTCCGTCGTCGGATTCATGATCCGCGTGTAGATGTTGCCCTGGACCTTCAGGTCGAACAGGTCGGCGCCGTGCTGCGTATCGTCGAATGCGTACGCAACGGTCTGGTAGATCGGGACGGCGACCGCGCGCGTGGTCGGGTCGGGACGATAACCGCCGTGCACGGCGATGGTTTCGAGACGCCAGTTCGAATGGGCCTGATCGGTCATGGGTGCTCCGTTTGTTGTTGTGAAGGTCGAGGGGGCCTGCCGTCCGGCGATTATAGGAGCACGTGCGTTGGTGCCTTTAGAACGAATGGTTCGTTGCTTATGGGGCGCGGCGCATAGAATGCGTTTTTTCCGCAGACGATCGTCGGCACCGCGTGACGCGACGCCGGTACGCCCTTGCGAGCGCACCGCGCACTAGCTCTTGTCGGGATTCGAGTCGCTGCACTGGTCGGGATCGTCGCGCAACAGGATGCGGCGGATGCGGCCATTGTCGTAGAACGGCACGTCCGGGCAGAACTTCGTGCCGGCGCGCGTTGACGTACGTTTCCAAGCGACCTTTTCGGTACGCACGAGCGTCGGGGCACTGCCCGACGTACCCGGTTTCCAGATGTCGATATACACGCGCGACATCTGCGGCGAATCACCCACTTCGCAGTCCTTCAGTGCACCCAGCGTCGAGCGCAGCCCGGTATCGGCCTGCTCGATGCGTTGCGGATACTCGATATGGCCGTTGTCGTAGCCGGGCACGACGTAGCAATAGCGGCGCGTGTTCCCGTCGAGCACCGGCAGCAAGTAGCTGCTGGCGGAATCGACCTCCTTCACGTCGTTGCCCTGCCAGCGGTAGGTCGTCACGCCATGCTCGCAGCAGCTCGCGCGCCAGCCCGTCCAGATGATCCGGTGAACCGGATCGAAATCCGGCGACGTGATGTCTTGCAGTCCCTGTGGCGCATCGACGAAGCGCCGCATCTTCGGGTTGAAGATCCACGTCTGATACGGGATGTTCGGGCCGGCCCCCATCGACTGTGCGAGCATCAGGTCGGGCCAGCCATCGAAGTTCACGTCGGCGAAATCCGGTGTGAACAGGTTGCAGGTGCCTCGCGAATCGGTCTTGAGCGTCTGCACGAGACGGTCGTGATCGTACAAGCGGATCGCGGTGACCTGCGGCGCGTCGTTGCACGAACCGCCATCGTCCGGCAGATGGTCGGCGACGAGGCGGATGTCGTAGGGGAACGGTTTGCCTACGCGCTTCTGCGCGAGCGAGACAGGGAATGTGCGCTTGCCGTCCGGGGCGGTCCATGTGCCGGTGACCGCATTGTCGAACGAAGCGACGCGCCACGTGCCCGTCACGCGATCGGCATTCGTCTTCGCGCCGCTGTCGCGTTCCGACAGCGTCGTGCCGTGCGGATCGAGCAAACCCTTCAACGCCAGCCGATAGCGCTTGTCGGATGCGCATGGCGCGTAGCAGTACCAGCCGGATACCGTATCCGCGACGCGCGACAACGAGACTTCTACATGCCGGTTACCGATCGTGCCGGCCCAGTCACGCGACCAGAACGGGATTTCGACCGACTCGTCGGCGTTTGCCGCACGCGCCGGTGTCGACACGAATGCGGTGATGGCGATCAGCGCGAACGCAAGCGCGCTGCGCCAGCCGCGAGTGCGCCGCGTCGCGGCCGCGTGGCGCGACGCGGCGATGAACGGGTGGTGCATGGTTTGGCCCCTCGGTTTGTTATGGGTAATGTCTGCCGACGTGTTTCGGTGCGATACGTGCGTCAGCGGCTTCCGGCCGCATCGGCCCGTCGATACAGGCGTGGCCACTGATCGTCGAACAGGCCGTTGCATGCGCCGTGCGTCGCGATATCGCCGAGCATGAAGCGCCGGCCGTCGAAGATCCACGACGCGGTCGAGCCGCAATCGCCGGCACTGCGCAGCCTCACCTTGCTCGACAGCGTCGCGCTGGCGGGATCGTAGCCGGCGTCGGTCAATTCGTTTGCGAACGACGCCGAATCGAGGCCTGCGTTCGCGTTCTCGCCGAAGTTCATCGCGGCCGGCGCATACGGCGCAGTTCGCCGCACGCGATACCACAGATCGGTGTGGTTATACATGCTGCTGGCCTGGCACGGGATCGCGACGAGCGCCTCGTCGGACGAAATCGCGACGGCTCGCGATGCTTTCCTGCGGTCGCTCGCCGACATTTCGTCTTCGACATCGGCCGCACATTGCTTCACGTCGGCACCGAATTTCGCGAGTACCGCATCGACGAGCGGACGCTGTTCGGCGGCCGACAGGGCCGAGGCGGCCGGCGGCGCGGGCGTGACGGCGGGTGGCAACGCGGGCGCGGCCGGCACCGACGATGCAGGCTTGGTGCCCGGGCGCAGCAGCGCCGTGACCGTACCGACGCGGCCCTGCGTGTCGTCGATCAGCAGCAGCGCGGCATTCAATCCCGACAACGGCGTGCGTGCGGTGGACGCCGCGGCCGGATCGCCGAAGCTCAGCAGTTGCGCATTACGCGCCGCGGCCAGCCACGCGGCCACCGTTGCCGGATCGCTTGTCCGGATCCGGAGCGGGCGGGCGTCGTCGTCGCTCTTGTCGCCGAACGCATGCCATTGCGCCGGCATCGCATCGAACGGCCGGCCATCCACGCGTGCGGTGCGCAAGTCGATCGGCGCCGACGCGTAGAGGTCGAGCGAGGCTTGCGCGTCCGGGCCGGCATCGCGCGTCACACGCAGGATGAGGCGGGTGCGTGCGTCGTCGATATCGTCGGCGTGGTTTTCCGCGATACAGCGGTTGCCGTTGTCGCAGACGACCGACCAGTTCTTGAAGTCGCGTTCGACCGGTGGCCGCGCGAGCGGGCGAGCCTCGGCAACGAACGGGGAAACAGCGAGGAGGGCGGCGATGGCGAGCGAAAGGAGGTGCGACATGACGGTTCGTATCGACTGTGGATGGGCGGGCGGAAGACGTCGGACTGCAAGCGCATCGTCAGCAAGCGGGGCAGGTCGAAGGCTGCGGCGCATGCAGCGGCGCGCATTGGCGAACGGCATCGAGTATACCGCCGCAATGCGCCGCGATCGTGACGACGACATGTAGTAGGCGGGCACGGACGTTGCTGCCTGGCCTGCATTGATCGGACGAGTGCCGATGAAAAGTGAACGGCGCGATCCCCGGAGGCATCGCGCCGTTCACTTTTCATCGGCCGTCGACCGCGTCGCGCAGGAACGCGTCGAGCATCGCCACGTCGCCCCACGGCCGCTTGTATTCGCGATCGTGTTCGGCATCGGCGAGCATCGTCTCGACCAGCGCGTGGATCGCCGGTCGGCGCGGCCCGTATTCGCTTTCGTTCGCGCTCATCTTCAGCGCGAGCAACGCGTCGAGCTCCGCACGCACCGCCGGCTCGTGCACGGTCCCGTCGACGAGATCCGCGAAACGCATCGGCGGCATGCCGAGCCCCATGTCGATCCAGCGCACCGCGAGCAGCGGCCGCAGCACGTACAGGTACTTCTTGTAACGCACCGTGTCGCCTTGCAGATAGCCGCGAAAATTCTTCTTCGCCATCGCGAGGTAGTGATGACGCCCTCGTACCGGCGAGAAGAATGCCGATGCCAGCGACCTGAGCCGCGGCGCCCAGCGCGCATCTTCGCGATACACGACGGGCGAGTCGAGCCATTCGAGCAGCGTCGGGTTCGAGCGGCGCAGCAGTTGCAGCGCCTTGCGCAATTCCCAGCCGCTGACGTCGAGCTCGTCGTCGAGCGGCCGCTCGATCACGTCGCGTTGCTGTTCGACGCTCAAGTACCAGTCGCGCCGGTGTGCGTACACGAAGCGTACGTCGTAATCGCTGTCCGGCGACGCGAATCCCCAGCCGCGGCTGCCCGATTCGCACGCGAACAGCACGCTTACGTCATGGCGGCGCTCGACTTCCGCGAGCTCCGCCATCACGCGCGCCCGCACCGTCGGATCGATCGGATGCGCGCTGCGCACGGTCGTCATTGTCTTGTCGGTTTTCATTGTTGTCGTTTCCTTTTCGTTGTGCGCGGCCGCTGGCCATCGGCCGCACACTGCGCTATCCCTTCACACACACCACCTGGCGCAGCGTATGCACCACTTCGACGAGGCTGCGCTGGGCCGCCATCACCGCGTCGATGTCCTTGTAGGCCATCGGGATTTCATCGACGACACCCGCGTCCTTCCGGCATTCGACGCCCTGCGTCGCCTTCGCCTGATCGTCGGCCGTGAAGCGGCGCTTCGCTGCGGTGCGGCTCATCGTCCGGCCCGCACCGTGGCTGCACGAGCAGAAGCTTTCCGGATTGCCGAGCCCGCGCACGATGAAGCTCTTCGCACCCATCGAGCCCGGGATGATCCCGAGCTGCCCCTTCTGCGCGGACACCGCACCCTTGCGCGTGACGAGCACGTCTTCGCCGAAGTGCCGTTCGCGCTGCACGTAGTTGTGGTGGCAGTTCACCGCGTGCTCGTCGACCGTGAACGGTGTGCCGATCACGCCGCGCGCCGCGCCGATCACCGCGTCCATCATCGCCTGCCGGTTGCGTCGCGCGTAGTCCTGCGCCCAGCCGACCGCCTCGACGTAATCGTCGAAGTGCCGGCTGCCTTCGGTGAAATACGCGAGATTGCGGTCCGGCAGGTTCGCGATGTGCTGGCGCATGTCGGCCTGCGCGAGTTCGATGAACAGGCTGCCGATCGCATTGCCGACGCCACGCGAGCCGCTGTGCAGCATGAACCACACGCGGTCCGCTTCGTCGATGCACACTTCGATGAAGTGATTGCCGGTGCCGAGCGTGCCGAGATGCGCATAGTGGTTCGTCTTTTCCAGCTTCGGATACTTGTCGACGATCCGCTGGAAGCCCGGTTGCAGCGACTTCCACGCGTCGGTCACGGCGGCCGGCGTGCGATCGCCCCATGCGCCCGGATCGCGGCGGCCCGGCGCGCGGCCGTGCGGCACCGCGCGCTCGATCGCGCTGCGCAGCCCACCCAGCGAATCCGGCAGGTCGGACGCCGTCAGCGTCGTGCGCGCGGCCATCATCCCGCAGCCGATGTCGACGCCGACCGCGGCCGGAATGATCGCGCCCTTCGTCGGAATCACGCTGCCGATCGTCGAGCCCTTGCCGAGGTGCACGTCCGGCATCACCGCGACGTGGCCGAAGATGAACGGCATCTGCGCGGTGTTGCGCAGTTGCGCGCGCGCTTCCTCTTCGACGGCGACGCCTTGCGTCCACATCTTCACCGGCTTGCCGTTCGCCAGTTCCATCACCTGATATTCCATGTCTGTCAATTGCTTCACCTGATTCATTTCGGGGTCCGGCGCGATACACGTGCACCGCACCGGCTCCTGCATTACGCGCCCTTGATGCTGACGAGTCCGTTCAGCACCTGGTCGAGACCACCGAACACCGAGATGCGGTCGATCCGTTCCGCGACGCGCTCGAGCGTTTCCAGCTCCTTGAGCCGCAGCGCGGTCGGGTTCTCTTCCATCACCTTCGCGGTGTTCAGCAGCGAACGCGTGGCCGCCGTTTCCTCGCGGCGGCGAATCACGTTCGCCTGCGCGGACTTCTCCGCTTCGACCACCTGCGCGAGGATCGTCTTCATGTCGCCCGGCAGCACGATATCCTTCACGCCGACGCTGCGCACGTCCACGCCCGAATCGTCGAGACGGGCGCGTACTTGCGCAATCACGACGTCGTCGAGCGACTGCTTGTCCTCCAGCAGCTCGTCGAGCGAGCGCGTGCCGACCGCCGAACGCAGCGCGAACTGCAGTTCGCGATACAGGTGTTCGACCGGCTTCTGCAACTGGCCGAACGCGTGCAGCACGTCCGCATAGCACCACGTCGCCGACAGGTTCAGCCGCAGCGCGACCTTGTCGCGCGTCAGGATTTCCTGCCCGCCGACTTCGATCGCCTGCAAGCGCAGATCGACGAGTTCGACCGCGACGTCGCGGTTGAAGCGCCAGAACGCCGACGTACCCGCGTCCAGCAACCGCTCGATCTTGCCGTCGATCTTCAGTACACCGACGTGGTACGCCGGCACCTGCGCCAGCAGCACGCCCGTGAGCCCCGCCACGCCGCGCGCACGCAGCGACGGTTGCGCGATGCGCTTCACGAGCGCGGCGGGCAGCATGCTGTCCGCCGCGAGATCGATGCGCTCCAGCCGATGCGCGGTCAGGCCGCGCCAGTACAGCCGGCGCGTGCCGGGCGCCAGAATCTCGACCAGCACGTCGTCTTCGTAGCGCAGGCCGGCTTCGTCGTCGGCGAGATCCATCGCGACGAAATGCTGCGCGAGCACATCCTGTGCGTCGTGACGCAGGTAATCGGCCAGCGCTTCGTCGGCGAGCGGCGCATCGAGACGCGCGGTCTGCACCGACAGGCGCTTGAACGGATCGACGGCCTTGAACACACCCGGTTCCAGCACCTTCACGAAATCGCCTTCGCTCATCAGCAGCGCGCGTTCGTTCTTTTTTACGACATGTCGCATCCACATATTCTTGTCCTTTTCTTCAATGGCCGCCGGATGACGCGCATCGTGCGGATCGCGGTGCGACGCAACCGGGCGGGCGGCGCGCTGGCCCGACGTCGAAGTGCACGGCGACGCATCCTGCATCGCGTCGTCGTGCGCCTTCGCGCGGGCCGTGCGGCCGCCCGGCCGATCGCGCGGAACCGCAACCGGTCCGACGCGCGGCGGGCCTTGCGGCCCGCACCGGCGGGTACTGCTTTCATACGAGACCGTCCTTGCGGACAGCGTTCGAGCGGGATTCGAACCCGCCACCGGCCGGCTTTCGCCGGCTGCTCCACCTGACTGAGCTTCCGAACAATGGGGCGCCCCGGGATTCGAACCCGGGCGAAGCATCCTGGCGCGCGCCCCTTTGCCTTCGTCTGTCCATGGCGGCATGCGCTGCCGCGACGAACGAGGTTCGGCGGCGGCGCACCAGCAGGGCTTGTTGAACCCTGGCTCGTGGGCCAGCGGGACATCCGGCGCCTTCTATTTAGCGAGGAGCGTGCCAGTCCGGGCGTGGGCTTTCGTGGAATTTCCCAGAGGATTGAAAATAAAGGGAATTTTTTATTTGGCGCGGCCCGGTGGCAACGCTCGTTGCACCGCGCCGCCATGAATATCCGATACAATCGGATCGCTTCTTATCTCATGAGATAAACATGCGCAAAACCGTCGCGATCGGTTTTCTCGGCACCGTGCTCGACCAGGGCGGCCGCGCGCCGCGCCGTTACCGCAAATGGCGGCCGACGATTTCGCTGTGCGAGCAGCCCGGTCTGCCGATCGACCGGCTCGAACTGCTGCATTCGCTGGACTACACGCGTCTCGCCAACCAGGTGCGGGACGATCTCGCGCGCGTGTCGCCGCACACCGACGTGCGGCTCACGCCGGTCACGATCCACGATCCGTGGGATTTCGAGGAGGTCTATGCGACGCTGCACGATTACGCACGCGCGTATCCGTTCGACCTCGAGCACGAGGATTACCTGATCCACATCACGACCGGCACGCACGTCGCGCAGATCTGCTGGTTCCTGCTGGCGGAAGCGCGCTACCTGCCCGCGCGTCTCGTGCAGACGGGGCCGCCGCAGCGGACGGACGAAGGGCCGAGCGGGCCGGGCACGATCTCGGTGATCGATCTCGACCTGTCGCGCTACAACCGGATCGCGCAGCGCTTCACGCGCGAGCGCGACGAAACGGTGTCGTTCCTGAAGGCCGGCATCGCGACGCGCAACGCGCGTTTCAACGCGCTGATCGAGCAACTCGAGCGCGTGGCCGTGCGGTCGCGCGCGCCGATGCTGCTGGTCGGGCCGACGGGGGCCGGCAAGTCGTTTCTCGCGAAGCGCGTGTACGAACTGAAGCGCGGCCGGCACCGGCTCGCGGGGCCGTTCATCGAGGTCAACTGCGCGACGCTGCGCGGCGACGCGGCGATGTCGACGCTGTTCGGTCACGTGAAAGGCGCGTTCACGGGCGCGCAGTCGGCGCGCGCGGGGCTGCTGCGCGCAGCGGACGGCGGGCTGCTGTTTCTCGACGAGATCGGCGAACTCGGGCTCGACGAACAGGCGATGCTGCTGAAGGCGATCGAGGAAAAGCGCTTCCTGCCGGTGGGCGCGGACATCGAGGCGAGCAGCGATTTCGAGCTGATCGCGGGCACGCACCGCGACTTGCGGCAGATGGTGGCGGCCGGTACGTTCCGCGAGGATCTCTACGCGCGGATCAATCTGTGGACCTACGAACTGCCGGGGCTCGCCGAGCGCCGCGAGGACATCGAGCCGAACCTCGAATTCGAGCTCGACCGTTTCGGCCGCGAGCAGGGCGAGCAGGTGCGGTTCAACGTGGAGGCGAAGCGGCGCTATCTCGCGTTCGCGGCATCGCCGCGCGCGACGTGGGCCGGCAACTTCCGCGAACTGTCGGCCTCGGTCACGCGGATGGCGACGCTTGCCGATGCGGGGCGGATTACCGAGGCGCTCGCCGAGCAGGAAGTCGAGCGGCTGACGCGCACGTGGTCGTCGCCGGGTGGTGCGGGGGCGTCCGATGCATGCGTCGACGCGGTATTCGGTGCGCGGGCGGCGGAGCTCGACCTGTTCGACCGCGCGCAGCTCGAACGCGTGCTCGACGTGTGTCGCACGTCGGCGAGCCTGTCGGAAGCCGGGCGCACGCTGTTCGCGGTGTCGCGGCAGAGCAAGAAGCAGCCGAACGATGCGGACCGATTGCGCAAGTATCTCGCGCGGTTCGGGCTCGATTGGGACGGGGTGCGGCGCGCGCTCGACGGCGTGTGATGACGAGAGGGGCGCGTGATGTCTGCGCTGCGCCCGTTACGCGCGGCAGATCGCGATGATCTCCGCGCTGGTCGCCTCGTCGAACGGGGCACGGTCCCAATCGCCGCACCAGTCGGCCGACGCGAAGCCGGCCGCCGTCACGCGGGCCTGCAATTCGGATCGAGCGATGAAACGCAGCCGGCTCGTATTCGTCAGCACCGTATCGTCGCGACGGAAGCGGTAGTGGGTGTCGAACGTCACGATCGCGCCGTCGATCGCCCGCACCGCGTGATGGAGATCGACGATGCCGAATGCGTGCGACTCGACGCTGCGTGCCGACTGCGCGGGCGTCCATGCGCGCCACGGTTCGCTGCGCGGGTTGCGGGTGTCGAACAGGAAGCGGCCGCCATCGGCGAGCACGCGTCGCACGCCGCGCAGCGTCGCATCGATGTCGTCGTCGGTCAGCAGGCACTGGAACGCGTGCCCGGTCATCGCGACCGCATCGAACGGCGCGCCGGGCGGCAGGCCGTCGAGCGCGCACGCGAGCCAGCGTACCGCGTCGGCACCCGGCTGGCGCCGCGCGTAATCGATCATCGCCGGTGCGGGATCGATCGCGACGACGTCATGCCCGGCTGCCGCGAGCCGTCGCGCGAACGTGCCGGTGCCGCAGCCGAGATCGAGGATGCGTTGCCCGGCGGCGCCGATCGCGGCCGCGTAGAACGCGAAGTCCCGATCGCCCGCGTTGAACACGTCGTACACCGCGACGAGGCACGGGTCGGTGTAGAGCAGGTCCGCGTCGGCGCGCGTCATGCGGCCGCGCGCATCAGCGCTGCTGCACGGCCACGCGCAGCCCGAGCGCGATGAAGATCGAGCCGATGATCTTGCCCTGCCAGCGCGTGAGCCACGTGAGCTGCTTCACGATGCGGCCGAGCGGGCGGATCGAGCACGCGATCAACGTCGTGTAGAGCGAACTGAGCACGACGAAGATCAGCCCGAGCACCGCGAACTGCACGAACGTCGAACCGCGCTCCGGATGCACGAACTGCGGCATGAACGCGAGAAAGAACAGCGCGGTTTTCGGATTCAGCACTTCGGCGGGAATCGCCTGCAGGTACGCCCTGAGCGGCGTGACGGGCGACACCTGCGGCAGCGACGGGTCGGCTGCCTTATCGAGCAGCGCGCGCACGCCGAGATAGATCAGGTACGCGGCGCCGGCCAGCTTCACGACGTTGAACGCGAGTGCCGATGTCATCAGCAGCGCGGACAGCCCCACGGCCGCGAACAGCGTATGCACGAAGTCGCCGCTCGCGACGCCGAGGCCGGTCAGGATGCCGGTCTTGCGGCCGCCCTGCACGGTGCGGCTCAGCACGAGCAGCACGGCGGGGCCGGGGATCAGGAACAGGCCCAGAACGACGGCCGTGAAGGTGGTCAGCGTGGTCAGGTCGAACATGGCGGCTCCGGCAGGGTGGCGCAGCGGCAGGGGATCGGCGCATTGTATTCGGTTCGGCGCGCGGCCGCAGACGGCCGTTTCGAACGGCGCGGCCGCGCCGGCGCCTTTCTGGTATAAGCACGACAGGGCGCGCCCGCGTCCGGCCTTCTTCACAGCCCGTCGTTCCATGCGCGACCTTCCACCGATCACCGATCCCGCCGCGGACGCCGACGTCTATCACGTGCCGCGTCCGCTCGTCGTGTTCGGCGGCTCGGTCGTCGAGCCCGAATGGCGGCTCGAGCGGCACAGCCATCGTCAGGCGCAACTGCTCTACACGTTGAGCGGCGTCGTCTATTGCGAGATCGACGGCGGCGTGTGGACTGCGCCGCCGCAATGCACGGTCTGGATTCCGGGCGATGTCCCGCATGCGGCGCGCGGCTCGGCCGGCGCGACTTTCTACGCGGTACTGGTCGAACCCGACGCGGCGCTCGAGCTGCCCACGCGCTGCTGCACGCTGGCCATGTCGCCGCTGTTGCGCGAACTGCTGCTGAAGGCGGCCAGCTTCCCGAATCTGTACGACGTCGACGGGCCGCAGGGGCGGCTGGTGGCGACGCTGCTCGACGAACTCGTCGCGGCGCCGGTCGAGGATCTGTACCTGCCGATGCCGGCCGACCGCCGGCTGCGCAAGCTGATCGACCATCTGCTCGACGATCCGGCCGACAAGTCGCCGCTGGCCGAACTCGCGCGGCGCGCGGGCATCAGCGAGCGCAGCCTCACGCGGCTCGCGACGAAGGAACTCGGGATGAGCCTTGGCGACTGGCGCCGTCGGCTGCACGTCGCGCTGTCGCTGCGGATGCTGACGACCGGCCGCCGCGTGCATCAGATCGCCATCGATCTCGGCTACGAGAGCGCGAGCAGTTTCGTCACGATGTTCCGCAAGGCGACCGGCAAGTCGCCGACGCAATACCTGACCGACCGGCAACGCTGAACGCCTACGCTGCGCGCTCGCGCACGTTTGGCCGGATTGAAAAAGCAGTTGGCCGGGATGAGAAATGACGCATCGGGTCTCGATCCATAAGATGAGAATCGTTCTCATCTGGAGGTCGACATGCAAATCGTCACGACTGAATTCCCGTTTGTCTGGCTGCGTTACAGCGGCTCGACCCACACTGATCCCGTCCGCCTGATTGCCGAACTCGACGCGCTGCTCGCGCGCCGCGAACGCTTCGTCTTGCTGACCGACGATGCCCCGTCCGGCGACGATCGCGCGGACAACGATCACGAGATGCGCAAACAGCTTGCGAAGTGGAGCAAGGCCAACCGTGCGCTGTCGCGCGAACGGATCCCCGGGATGATCGCGATCGAGCCCAACGCGGCGCGGCGCGTGGCGCTCAATGCCTTTTCGGGCGCCTTCGAGAAGGTCTGGGGCTATCCGCTGAACGCGGCGGCGAGCCGCGACGACGCACTGGCGCTCGCGCAACGGCTGCTCGCCGAACCGGCGCCCGGCGTCGCGGCGGCCAACGCCTGACCCGACCGATGGCCGCGCGGGTCGCGCGGCTTGCGTCGACATCGACATCGACATCGATATTGACACGCACGCACGGTGCGCGAACGCGCGCCGCGGCATATCGTAACCACGCAGAGGTGTTGGGTGGACAATCCGATCCGCGCGATGCGCATCTTCACGCGCATCGTCGAAATGAACAGTTTCACGCGCGCGGCGCAGGCGCTCGGCATTTCGCGCGCCACCGCGACGCGCACCGTGCAGGAACTCGAAGCGGCGCTCGGCATGCCGCTGCTGGTGCGCACGACGCGCGCGTTGCGGGCGACGCCTGAAGGTGATGCGTATTACCGGCGCTGCGTCAGCATCACGGCGGACGTCGACGAGCTCGAAGCGAGCATCCGCGGCGCCGCGCTGCATCCGAGCGGGCCGTTGCGCGTCGAATTGCCGGCGTCGGTGGCGGGCGCGATCGTGTTGCCGGCGCTCGGCGAATTTCATGCACGGCATCCCGATCTCGAACTGATGCTCGCCATGGCCGGGCGCGCGGGCGATCGCATCGGCGACGCGATCGACTGCAGCGTCCGGCTCGGTGCGCTGCCCGATTCGTCGCTCGTCGCACGCCGGCTCGGCTCGCTCGAGCGCGTGACGTGCGCGAGCCCCGCGTATCTCGACCGCTTCGGCGTGCCACGCACGCCCGACGATCTGGACGCGCATCGCGCGGTAGCCGGGTCGCACGTGTTCGGCCAGCGTCTGGCCGAGCTCGAATTCGTGCTGGACGATGCGGTGCGCAAGGTGCAACTCGACGGCATCGTCAGCGTGGACGACGAGCAAGCGTATCTCGCCTGCGGCGTGCACGGCCTCGGGCTGATCCAGCCGACGCGAGTCGCCGCGCAGCCGCTGATCGACGCGGGGCGGTTGCGGGAAGTGCTGCCGTGTTGGCAACCCGACGCGCTCGCGGTGTCGGCCGTCTATGTGAAGCGCCCGCATGTGTCGCCCGGCGTGCGGGCGTTCGTCGACTGGATCGCGGAGCGCTTCGTGCAGGCCGGGCATGAGCAGGCGGGACTGGCGGCGGCGGGGGCGGTGGGGTGGCGGCCGGCGCTGCCGGGTGCAGTCGCTGCCGGCGATCGCTACAGCGGGCTGGTGGCGGTGGCCTGACGGCGGTATGCGGACGGTAAGTCGTCAAGCGGTTGCGAGGCGGAAGGCGCTGGCCATCCGATCCGTATCGGAGGATGTAAATATTTTGGCGATTTAGCATGAAATTCGCCGGAATATTTACATCGTATGCCGCGGGGCCAGCAGTGCAGCGGCATACGGAGAGGCGCAGGCGTGCGCATGCCCGCAGCACCGACAGCCGACCCGCATGGTGTGCGGAATACCCGCCTTACACCACCCTAAACCGCCCCAATTCTTCCGCCAGGAAATCGACGAACGCGCGAATCCGCGCGGACATCTGGTGACGCTGCGCATACACCGCGTAGATGTCGGCGCTCGGCGTTTCGTGCTCGGGCAGCACGACGACCAGCCTGCCGTCGGCGAGATAGTCGCGCAGATCCCATTCCGCGCGCATCAGGATTCCGTGCCCGTCGAGCGCCCACTTCACCGCGATCTCGCCGTCGTTCGTCGTCAGGTTGCCGTTGATCCGCACGGCTTCCGTGTGGCGGGCCGCGCCGCGTCCGCTCGTCAGGCGCCACACGCCGTAGCCCTCGTCGCCCTGCCGGATGCCGATGCAGTTGTGCCGCGTCAGGTCGTGCGGCGTGCCGGGCGTCCCATGCCGCGCGAGATACGCGGGCGCCGCGCACAACAGCCGGCGGTTCGGCGCGAGCCGCCGCGCGACGACGCGCGTATCGGGCGGTTCGCCGAAGCGGATGCACACGTCGAACGCGTCGTCCGTGAGCGGCGGCGGCATCACCGACAACTGCAGCTGCACCGATACCTCCGGATAGCGCGCGACGAAGCGCGAGATCGCCGGGCCGACGTGGCTGCGCCCGAAACCGAGCGTCGCGTTCACGCGCAGCAGGCCTTTCGGCCGCTGCTTCGCGCTGCCGAGCAGCTCGCCGAGTTCGTCCATCTGGTCAAGGATCCGGCGCGCGTACTCCAGATACACGTCGCCTTCCGGCGTCAGCATCATCCGCCGCGTCGTGCGGTTGACGAGCGTCACGCCTGCGCGCCGCTCCATCTGCGTGAGCCGCTTGCTGACGGCCGCCGCGGTCAGCCCGAGTTCGCGCGCGGCCGCGCTGAGGCTGCCCGACGCGGCCAGCGTCGAAAAGAAGCCGAGATCGGCCGGCTGGACGGTATCCGCCATGACGGGATTCATGAATTGAAGTTAAAGATGCTTTGAGTATAGCCCCGGTTTCTGTACTTCCGGTTCGGTAAAGTGCGTTCACGCTCACGATCAATCGAGGATGTCCGCATGAAGACCTACCGTATCGCAACGATTCCCGGTGACGGCATCGGCAAGGAAGTCGTGCCGGCCGGCAAGCAAGTGCTGGAAGCGCTGGCCCGCGGCAGCGACCGCTTTGCGTTCGCGTTCGAGGATTTCGACTGGGGCGCCGACTACTACCGCCGGCACGGCGCGATGATGCCGGCCGACGGCCTCGACGCGCTGCGCGGCAAGGATGCGATCCTGTTCGGCTCCGCGGGCGACCCGGACGTACCCGACCACGTGACGTTGTGGGGCCTGCGCCTGAAGATCTGCCAGGGCTTCGACCAGTACGCGAACGTGCGCCCGACGCGCATCCTGCCGGGCATCGACGCGCCGCTGAAACGCTGCGGGCCGGACGACCTGAACTGGGTGATCGTCCGCGAGAACTCCGAAGGCGAATACGCGGGCGTCGGCGGCCGCGTGCACCAGGGCCATCCGATCGAGGCCGCGACCGACGTGTCGATCCTCACGCGCGCCGGCGTCGAACGCATCATGCGTTTCGCGTTCCGGCTCGCGCAGTCGCGGCCGCGCAAGCTGCTGACCGTGATCACGAAGAGCAACGCGCAGCGGCATGCGATGGTGATGTGGGACGAGATCGCAAAGCAGATCGCGCAGGAATTCCCCGACGTGACGTGGGACAAGGAACTCGTCGACGCGGCGACCGCGCGCATGGTCAACCGCCCGGCGTCGCTCGACACGATCGTCGCGACCAACCTGCACGCGGACATCCTCAGCGATCTCGCCGCCGCGCTCGCGGGCAGCCTCGGCATCGCGCCCACCGGCAACATCGATCCCGAGCGCCGCTATCCGTCGATGTTCGAGCCGATCCACGGCTCCGCGTTCGACATCATGGGCAAGGGACTCGCGAATCCGGTCGGCACGTTCTGGTCGGTCGTGATGCTGCTCGAACATCTCGGCGAGGCGGATGCCGCCGCGCGCGTGATGCACGCGATCGAGGCCGTGACGGCCGACCCATCGCTGCACACGCGCGACCTCGGCGGCAGCGCGACGACCGCGCAGGTGACGGCGGCCGTCTGCGAGCGCGTCGCGAGCGCGACGGTCGCGGCCTGACACCGGCGACGCGGTGACGGCCGCGCGTGCGCGCAGCCGAGCGCCGCCCGCTCGCTTCACTTACGCATTTTCAGCCCGCGACTCGCGCATGCGACGCGAGCCGGGCGCCGGCCGGCGTTCGAGGTCCATCGACCGACGGCGCACGGCCCGACCTCGAAGGAGGAGACACATGCAAGCGGATCTGGAAACCCGCGTCGCGCGGAAACTGATGTGGCGCATCATTCCGTTCGTGATGCTGCTTTACTTCGTCAGCTTTCTCGATCGCGTGAACGTCGGCTTTGCCGCGATGACGATGAACAAGGCGATCGGCCTGTCGCCGACCGCGTTCGGGTTCGGCGGCGGCCTGTTCTTCATCGGCTACTTTCTGTTCGAAGTGCCAAGCAACCTGATTCTCCATCGCGTCGGCGCACGCATCTGGATCGCGCGCGTGATGATCACGTGGGGGATCGTGTCGGCGGTGTCCGCGTTCGCGGCCGGGCCGACGAGCTTCTACGTGCTGCGCTTTCTGCTCGGCATCGCGGAAGCCGGCTTCTTCCCCGGCATCATCCTGTACCTGAGCCTGTGGTTTCCCGCGAAGCAGCGCGCGGTGGCCGCCGCGTGGTTCATGGCGGCCGCGCCGATCTCGACCGCGATCGGTTCGCCGCTGTCGGGCGCGATCATGCAGATGCCGCCGATGTTCGGGCTCGCCGACTGGCAGATGCTGTACATCGTCGAAGCGCTGCCGGCGGTCGTGCTCGGCTTCGTCGTGCTGAAGCGCCTGACCGATGCGCCGTCGCAGGCGACGTGGCTGCAGGCCGACGAACGCGACTGGCTGATCGCGAAGCTGAAAGCGGAAGCGGACGCGCGCCACACGCATGCCGGGCACACGGCCGGCGCGTGGCAGGCGCTGCGCGACCCGCGCGTGCTGGCGCTCGCGCTGATCTACTTCGGCACGTCGGCGGGGCTCTATACGCTCGGCCTGTGGGCGCCGCTGATGGTCAAGCAGTTCGGTTTCACCGCGTTGCAGACGGGCCTGCTGACCGGCATTCCGAGCATCGCCGCCGTGGTCGCGATGATCGTGTGGGCGCGGCACTCGGATCGCACCGGCGAGCGCACGTGGCACGTCGTGATTCCGTGCGTGCTGGCCTGCATCGGCTTCGTGTTCGCGGGGCAGGCGAGCACTGCGTTGCTGACCGTGCTCGCGCTGGTCGTCGTCAACATCGGGATCAGTGCCGCGAAGGCGCCGCTGTGGGCGATGCCGAGCGCGTTCCTGTCGGGGGCCGGCGCGGCGGCGGGGATCGCGATGATCAACTCGATCGGCAACCTCGGTGGGTTCGTCGGGCCGTTCGCGATCGGCTGGTTGAAGCACGTGACGGGCGGGTATGCGGCGGGGCTGTATGTGGTCGCGGGGACGCTCGCGGTGTCGGCGGTGGTTACGTTGATGTTGAGCCGGAAGGGCGCGCGCGAGCGGGTCGTGCCGGGCGTACGGCAGCATCATTGAGCGTGGTGCGCGTCCGCGGACGTGCATACGGTGCGCTGACGACGGCGCACGACCGAAGCAGCCGCGTCAATGCGCGGGAAGGGCCGCGCGGCGAGCGATTTCCGTCGCGCACACGTCGGCCGACGCGTTCGACGTATCGATCACGCAATCGCTGAACGCACGCGACGCATATCCTTCGCGATACATCTGCGCGATCCGTTGCCGCTCCCAATCCGTCAGTGCACGCGTGCCGCGATTCGATGCCGCGACCGCTTCGGGCGGTGCCAGCGTGACGACGAACAATCGTGCATCGCGTACATCGCACGCCGCGCGCAGCCGCTCGAATTCCGCCTCGCCGATTGGATAGGCGATTACGACGTGGCGTTCGCGCGCTTGCGCGACCTGCGTGACCAGTCGCTCCAGCGCAATGGCCCATTGCACGTCGAACGGCGCATCTTCAGGCGCGTCGTGATCGTCGCCGTCGATGAAGCGCGCGTCGGGCAGCACGCGTGCGAGTGCGCGGCCGATCGTCGTCTTGCCGCTGTTGATCGGGCCGTTCAGATGGATGACGGTGAGTGGCGGGTTTGTCGATGTAGAGGGCATGAGGAGCGGGATGGATCGGACGCCTTCATTGTGCCTCGACGTGAAATCAATTTGTAATGTCGACTCCGAAGCGATTAGAGAAATTATTCGATAAAGCACCCTAAAGAAAGGCGTGGCCCCGCCGTTACTCTTCCTCGGTATCTCAAAAAAGTATGACGAAAGCAGTACGACCACACGACCAAAAAACCGAGGGCGCGCGGCCGGCGAAGCCGTGCGCGGGATCAGAATGGGATGCACCGATTCAATGGGGCGCGCAGGCAGCGGGGGCTGGCGCGCGCTGTGCCTTTGCCTTGCCGTAACGGGACTGCTGCCGCATTGCGCCGCCGCCGCGGGGATCGTCCCGGACGGCGGTACGCCCACGAGCGTGTCGGTCGGGCCGAATGGCCGGCAGCTCGTCAATCTTGCGCCGGCGGTCGCCGGCGTATCGAGCAACACGTATTCGTCGTTCAACGTGACGACCGCCGGCGCGACGCTGAACAACGCCGGCATCAACGCGCGCACGATCGTCAACCAGGTGACGAGCACGAACCGCAGCTTGATCGAAGGCGAGATCGCCGTGGCGGGGCCGCGCGCGAACGTCGTGCTTGCGAATCCGAACGGCATCACGGTCAACGGCGGATCGTTCGTCAATACGGGGCACGTCGCGTTGTCGACCGGCAACGTGAGCTTCAACGACCTGCAGATCGCCCCCGGCGTGATCCAGCGCAACATCGTGCTCGATACGTCGACCGGCACGATCGTCGTCGGTCCGGGCGGCCTGGCCGGCGCGCTGATCGGGCTGGATCTGATCGCGAAGAACATCGTCGTCGGCGGCGCGATCAATAACACGTTTTCGTCGGCGACGGCCGGCGTGCGCCTGCTGGCCGGACGCAGCCGTGTCGAGCTGAACACGGGGCTGTCGCCGAACGACAACGCCAACGACTGGCTCTCGCGTACCGCGACGACCCAGCCGGACACCGCATCGTCCTACGCGATCGACATCACCGCCGCAGGCAGCGTGACGAGCGGGCGCGTGCAGTTGATCGTCACGGACCGCGGCCCCGGCGTGCGCAGCGCCGGCGCGATGAATGCGTCGCTGGGGGATTTCACGTTGACGTCGAACGGCAACGTCGAGATGTCCAATGCGAAGATCGACGTCGCGCGAGACCTCGACGTCACCGTGCAAGGCGGCATGACGCTGACCGACACCGACCTGAAGTCGCGCGGCGGCCACGCGAACGTGTCGGCAGCCGATGCGATCGCGCTGACGGGCAGCAGCCTGATGGCGTCGGGCAGCGTCAAGCTCAATGGCGCGGGCATCGCGCTGAATCCCGACGACGCGATGAAGGGCGCCACCGTGGCATCGTCGCAAAGCGGCGTGGTGCTCAAGAGCGCGGCGGACATCGTGAATGTCGGATCGCTGGTGCAAGGGCAGACCGCGATCGACGCGGACTCGGATTCGGCGGGCGCGGTGACGCTGAACGCGGCGGGCCGCATCCTGAACCAGTCGCTGCCGCAGACGCGAATCGGCATCCTGTTCGGCGTTCAGGGCGACGTGTCGCTGACCGCGGGCGCCGATGTCGTCAACCGGAATGCACGGATCCTGTCGAACCGGAGCGTGTCGATCGACGCGGGCGGAGATCTGCAGAACATCGTCGACCACAGCACCGGCGTGCAGAACGGTGCGGTGGTCGGCTTCTCCGAGCAGGGCGGCCGCTTCCTGTTCTTCAAGCATCGTAGCGACGGCTTCACCGTCGACTATGGCGCGCTGGCCGACGCATCGAAACTCGCGTACATCACGGCCGATGCGGGCAACGTGACCGTGCGCGCCGCGAACGTGACGAATATCGGCGGATCGATCCTGTCGAATGGCGGCGCGATCGACATCGCCGCGCGCGACAACATCCTCACGCAAGCCGTTTTCACCGGGCAGGCAGCGTACCGGCGCTCGTGTTTCGTGTTCTGCCGCGCGAGCGCATCGTCGAACGTGCAGGCGTTCGGCGGCGTGATCGAGGCCAACGCCGACATCCAGCTGAAAGCCGGTGCGCAGATCACGAACACGGGCGGGACCGTGCTCGCGCTCGGCGCATTGACGCTCGACGCGCCGAAGACGCTGGCGCAGGGCGTGCCGGGCTACACGGTGATCAACCGCGACCACGACCTGAAAGCGTGGTTCGGCAATCGTTGGGCGGCGATCTATGCGGCCGATACCGGTGGCGTGTTTACCGGCGGAACCGGCAAGGTACGCCTGACCGGCGAGGCCGACATCGAAGGCGGCGCGTACAGCGCGCCCGAAGGTGTGCTCGCCGCGGGTGGCGTCGTGACGATCCGGCCGCCGCATCGCGATCTCGTGACGATCGGCAACCGCAATCATATGGGCCTCGTGTCGTGGTTCGGCCTGTGATGTCGCACAAGGACTACCGCATCGCCGCCGCGCTCGCGTTGACGATCGGCGCAATGTCGCCGTGCGCGCATGCACAGCTCGCGGGCGGGCCGCCGGCCGGCGCGCTTCCGGGCCTCGGCGCGCTGCCGGCCGGGCTCGCGGTGCCGCGTGCGGAACAGGATCCCGCGCAGCGTCTGCTGCAGGAGCAGCGCGACCGCCAGCGCCGCGACGAGATCGCGCAGCCGCCGGCGCAGATCGCGGTGCCCGAGCAGCCGGCGATGCCCGACCTGCCGCCGGGCGCCGACGTCGACACGCTGCCGGACGTCGCGCCGACGTTCCTGATCGAGCGGATCGAATTCACCGGCGACGCGATCCTCGGGCAGCGCGAACTGGACCGTATCGCGGCGCCGTTCATCGGCAAGCAACTCGGGCGCAACCGGATCAACCTGCTGCTGCGCCGGCTGACCGAAGCGTTCATTTCGCGCGGCTACATCACGACGCGTGCGTACCTCGGGCCGCAGAATCTCGCGTCCGGCACGCTGAAGATCAATCTCGTTCCCGGCCGCGTGGCCGCGTTGACGCTGAACGGCAAGCCGTTGAGGCCGCGCGATCCCGACGAGCACTGGTACGAAGTGCGCGGCGGCGGGTGGCTGACCGAAGCCGGCACGGCATGGGCGTTCGCGAGCACGCCGGGCGACGTGCTGCGTCTGCCCGATCTGGAGCAGGGCGTCGACCAGATCAACCGGTTGCGGCGCAATCAGGCCGAAATCCGCATTCTCCCCGGCGAAGCGCCGGGCGATTCGATCGTCGCGATCTCGAACCGCTACGGCGACCGTCTTCATTACGATTTCGGCATCGACAACTACGGCAGTTCGCAGACGGGCACGACGCGCTATCGCGCCGGTGTCGAAGCCGACAACGTGATCGGACTGCAGGAATCGCTGTCGTTCAGCTACGTCGGGACGACCGACACGAACGCGGTCGTGTTTTCGGCGGCGGTGCCGTACGGCTACCAGACTTTCAGCTACACGGCGTCGATGTCCGAGTACCAGCAGGCGATTGGCGACGTCGCGCTGATCGCGGGGCGCACGTTCAGCCAGATGCTCGGCTGGAACGACGTGCTGATGCGTTCGCCGCGCGGGCGCATGAGCATCGACGTGACGCTCAACAAGCTGCGCACCGAGCGCGATCTCAACGGCATTCCGTTGTCGCCGCAGAACCTGACGGTGTTGCGGGTCGCGCTGAACGGGCTGTCCCGCTTCGTCATGCGCGATCAGGGCGCAGCCGCGACCTGGGATGTCGGCGTGTCGCAGGGTTTGCCTTGGCTGGCGGCCAACCACGATGCGTCGGACATCGGCATCGACGACGCGCACAGCCAGTTCACGAAGCTCGACGCCACCGGCACGCTGCAGTTCACGCTCGGCAATTTCGCCGGTTCGATCTGGGCGTATCGCGGCACGCTTCGCGCGCAGTACAGCCGCGTCGCGCTGTTCGGCAACGAGCAGATCTTTCTGGGCGGCATGGGTTCGGTGCGCGGGTTTACCGAAGGCGGGATCGCGGGCGACAGCGGCGCATTCGTGCGCAACGAGCTGGCCTGGCAGAACGTGCCGGCGTGGCACGACGCGCGCATCGAACCGTACGTGTTTCTGGATGGCGGCAAGACGCACCTGAACGCGCAGGGCGGCTGGCCGTCGCTCGTCGGCACGGGCGTCGGCACGCGCGCGCAATGGCGTTTGAAAGGCGGGACGCTGTCGACCGAAGTGCTGGTCGGGCAGGCGCTCGCGCAACCGGCCGCACTCGGCAAGAAGGCCAGCGTGTTGCTGGCAACACTCAACTGGACGGACTGATGGAGAACTTCATGAATCGCCTGTCGAACGGTCGCGAGATCGCGATGCAACCCAACCTGTCGGCGCGGATTCGCAAGATCGGCGTCGCGCTCGTCGCGGCGATGCTGTGCGGCGCTGTCGCCCCACACGCGTACGCGGTCCCCAAGGCGGCGAAGAAGCCTGCCGATGCGACCGCCGCGATGCCGGCCGATGCGATCGCGAGCGTGAACGGCGTGCCGATCCTGCAAGCGCAGGTCGACGAAGCCGTGCGTGCGTCGAAGGCGCCCGATACGCCGGCGCTGCGCGCGGCGCTGAAGAACCAGCTGATCGCGCGCGAGCTGTTTCGACAGGCGGCGCTCAAGCAGCACTACGACACGAAGCCGCAGGTCGTTGCCGCCGTCGAGCAGGCGAAGGCGCTCGCGATGACGCAGGCGTACCTGCGCGATCAGGTCAAGCCGGCGCCCGTCACGGACGCGGACGTCAAGGCGCGCTACGACGCGGTTGTCGCGACGCTCGGCGAGAACGAATACAAGCCGAGCGTGATCGCGGTCAACGATGCGGACACCGCGAAGCAGATTCTCTCGCGGCTCAAGAAAGGCGAGGACTTCGGCGGGCTCGCGCGGCAGTTCAGCAAGGGGCCGGCCGCGGCGCAAGGTGGCGCGCTGAACTGGATCTCGTTCAAGACGCCGATCGAAGCAGGCCACACGCAGAACTGGCCGCAGCCGCTCGCCGAAGCGCTCGTGAAACTGCCGCAGGGCGGGCTGACGCGCGAACCCGTGCAGGTTGGCGACGCGTACTGGATCGTGCGTGCCGACGACAAGCGCCCGACGCAGGTGCCGCCGTTCGACCAGGCGAAAGACACGCTGCGGCAACAACTCGAGCAGGTCGCGATAGAGAAGGCGACCGCGCAGGTCGTGGCGGATCTGATCCGCAACGCGCGGATCCAGCAGTAAGCGGCAAGCAGCAAGCCGCCAGTAGCAGCGTCGGGCAGCCACCCGGCGAACACGCATGCGATGCCGGGCGGGGAAACCCGGCATTGCTCGGCGCCACGGTCGGCCGGCCGATGGCGTACGGCGCGGGGCCATGAAACGAAGCGAACAACAGAAGATGAACACGTCCAAGCGTAAGACCTTGCAGCAGCTTGCCGCCGCCGGTGCGGCGCGAATCGGTGCACGTGCGCGGTCGGCGGCAAGTGCGCCGCGATTCTTCGCGGTCGAGCAGGTCGCGGGATCGTACCGCTGGTGGCAGCGTGCGACGAGCGCGCTTCTCGCGCTGGCGATGTTCATCGGACCGATCACGGTTACCGTCGAGCAGGGCCGCGATGCAGCCGGCGTGCTCGGCGCGGGCAATCGCCGTCTCGACGACGACGCATGGCAGCGGCTGCTCGATCTCGCGTCGCTGCGCGTCCGATTCTCGATGCAGCTCGCGGCTGCCGCGCCCATCGTCGATCCCACGGCGCCGATCTCGTTTCAGCCTGCCATCACGCAGTCGACCGGCGCAGGCGGCGGCGTGCCGGTCGTCAATATCACCGCGCCGAACGCGGCCGGCATTTCGCTGAACCAGTATCAGCAATTCAACATCGATCCGGTCGGGCTGATTCTGAACAACAGCCTGATGTCGGGCACGTCGCTGACGGGCGGCAACGTGCAGGCCAACCCGAACCTGAACGGCCGCACGGCGAGCGTGATCGTCAACCAGGTCACGTCGACCGGCAATGCATACGCGAGCTTGCTGAACGGTCCGCTCGAAGTGTTCGGCGCACCCGCGGCCGTCGTGATCGCGAATCCGAACGGGATCACGACGCGCGGCACCGGCTTCACCAACACGATCGGCGTGACGTTGTCGACCGGCGCGCCGCAGTTCCTCAGTGGCGTCGGCGGCAGCGCGACCGACTTCGCGAACGCGAAGGCGCTCGGCTACAACGTGACCGGCGGTCACCTGCAGATCGAAGGCAATGCCGGCGTCAACGGGCCCGGCGCGGGGATCGAGGGGACCGTGGGCACGATCGACCTGATCGGCGAGACGATCGGTATCAACGCGCCGCTCTACGCCGGCACGCGCATCAACGTGATCGCCGGGCGTCAGTTCGTGACACCGGCCGCCGTCGATACGTACGGCACCACGTACGGCACGACGTCGAACGGCTCGGACAACTCCGCCGCGGCGATCAATGCCGCGAACGGTGGCGCGAATCGTTCGCTCGCGATCGATGCGACCGCATTCGGCGCGATGACGGCCGGGCAGATCCAGGTGGTCAGCACCGCGGCGGGGATGGGGGTGCGGTCCGACGCGCAACTTGCCGCGAACGCAGGCGACTTGCTGCTGTCGGCGAACGGCGACGTATCGGTCGCGGGCTCGGCCGCGCAGCAGCAGGCGACGGTCCATAGTGCCGGCAACGTGTCGATGACCGGTACGCACATCGGGGTCGGCGGCTACGCGATCGACGCGAATGGCGACGTGACGTCGACCGGATCGATCCAGTCCGGCGGCAAGCTTGCCGTGGCGGCAGGCGGCAACGTGAACGTCGCGAATGCACAGGCGCACGGCGACATGACGGTCGCGGGTGGAACGAACGTCACGCTCGGCGACGTACAGGGCGGCGGTACGTTGTCCGTTACCGCGCGCGGCACCGACGGCACGGGCGACGTGAACCTGAACGGCACGTCGGTCGTGACCGGCGCGACGACCGTGCAGGCGGCCCGCGACGTCAACGTGAACGGGCAGACCAACAGCGACACGCTGCGCGTGACCGCGCAACGCGATGCGACGGTCAACGCGGCGCTGCAGACCTCCGGCGCGCTGGCGTTGACGGCGACGCAGGGCAACGTCGTCACGCACGCGACGGTGAAGAGCGGTGGCGATCTTGCGCTGACGTCCGGACAGGACACCGTCGTCGCGTCGCAGGCGACCGCGCAGAACGCGGTCAGCGTGCAGGCGGGGCGCGACCTGAGCGTGAGCGGGTCGCTCGCGAGCGGAACGACGTTCGCCGCCGATATCGCGCGCGACGCGTCGGTCGCCGGCTCGCTGATGGTCGGGACCGACGCACGTGTGGACGCGGGGCGCAACGTCGATACGTCCGGTGTCGCGATCGTCCAGCGCAACGGGTTACTGAGCGCACGCAACGACATCACGGGAAGCGGTTCGATCGCGTTCGGCCAGAACGGCGCGTTGAATGCCGCGCATGACGTCGCGCTGACCGGCAAGCTGCTCGCCAATGGTCTGCAGGTCGACGCGGGCAACAGCGCGAACCTCGGGACGGTCCAGGCGGGTGGCGCATTCGGTGTGACGGCAAACGGCAACGCTGGCGGCGGCGACGTCGTATTCAACGGCAACGCGGCGGCACTCGGCGCCGCCGACGTGCGCGCGTCACGCGACGTCGTCGTGAACGGCACGCTGGCCGGTGGCGCGCAGGTCGCGCTTGCCGCGCAGCGCGACGTGATCGTCGGCGGCAACGGTACCGTACAGGCAGTCGGCGATCTGGCGATCACGGCGGCCAGCGGCAGCGTCGCGTCGGCCGGCACGTTGAACGGCGCGGGTGCGCTGACGGTGCAAGGCGCGCAGGATGTCGCGCTGACCGGCGCGACGACCGTTACGGGCGACGTGACCGCCACGGCGGGCCGGGATCTCGTGATCGGCGGTGCGTTGGCTGGGCAGGGCGTCGCGACGCTCACGGCCGCGCGCGACATCGTCGCCGGCGGCACCAGCGGCTTCGCGCAGGACACGACGTTGAGCGCGGGGCGCGATATCGGCGTGACCGGTGCGTTCCAGGGGCGCGCCGTCTCGATGACGGCAACCGGCTCGATCGCGCTGAATGACGTGCAGGCCAACGCGGGGCTTCGGCTCGCGACGCGCACGGGCGACGTTTCGATCGGCGGCGACGTGAATTCGCTGACGAGCGGGACGATCGATGCGGCGCGCGACGTGATCGTCAATGGCACGCTGCGCACGGCAAGCGGCCTGGTCATCGGCGGCGGCCGCAATACGTCGATCGGCGGGACGGTCCAGTCGAACGGCGACGTCGCGCTGACGAATGCGGCCGGCTCGCTGACGAGCACCGGCAATATCCAGTCGGGCGGCAATCTGTCGGTGAACGCCGCGCAGTCGGTGGATCTGGGCACGCATTCGACGTCGTCGCTCGGCGACCTGACCGTGAACGCGGGGCGCGACCTGACGATGAACGGCTCCGTCGTCGCGCAGGGCAACGGCACGCTGAACGCCGGCGGCGCGATCGACGGTGCGGCCGCCGTTGCGTTCGGGCTTGCGGCGAACCTCGGTTCCGGCGGCGATACGAATCTCACCGGCTCGCTGCGCGGCGGCAACGTGCGGACGACGGCCGGCGGATCGGCCACGCTGCACGACGTGCAGGCTGCGTCGACACTCGCGCTCGGCGCGGCGAACGACCTGAGCGTGACCGGTGCGGTGACGGGCGGCGCGGACGTGGTGCTGGCCGCCGCGCGCGATATCGGCATCAGCGGTTCGTTGCAGTCGGCCGGCAACACGTCGCTGCGGGCGACCGGCAGTATCGGATCGACCGGTGCGATCGCGAGCAATGGTGCGTTCGACGCGCAGGCAGGCAGCGACATCAATCTTGGCGGCAACACGACCGTGTCGCACGACACGACGCTCGCGGCCGGACGCGACGTTAACGTAAGCGGATCGCTGGCCGGGCAAGGACAAGGCATCGTCAATGCGGCGCGCGACATCGTCGGCGCAGGCACATTGACGTTCGGTCAGCAGGCCACGCTCGAAGCCGGGCGCGACGTCGCGCAGCGAGGGCTGATCCAGGGACAGTCGGTCAGCGTGACGGCAGCCGGCAATGTGGCCGTGAACAACGTCGAATCGACTGGCACGATCGCGCTGCGCGCGAGCGGTACGAACACCGCAACGGGCGCAGGCGATCTGCGCATCGACGGTTCGGTCGCCGCCGCGGGCGCGATCACGGCGTTCGCGCAGAACGACGTTGCGATCGGCGGCAAGGCCGCGAGCGGTTCGACGGTCGGCGTGACCGCGCAGCGGAACATCGCCGTGAGCGGCGCGATCGAGTCGGTCGGCGATACGGCGCTGGCTGCGCGGCAAGGCAGCCTCAACGCGACCGGCGGCATCAACAGCGGCGGCAAGCTCGATATTGCGACGGGCCTCGACCTGTCGCTCGGCGCGAGCACCAGCGCGATCGGCGACGCGACGCTGACGGCCGGCCGCGATGCCACGCTGAACGGCACGATGGTCGGACAGGCGAACGGCACGGTCACGGCCGCACACGACATCAACGGCGGCGGCAAGCAGGCGTTTGCCGCGACCGCGAACTATGCGGCGCAGCATGACGTCGCGCTGACCGGCGGCATGCAGGCGGCCGCGATCGCGGTGACGGGGGGGAACAACGCGACGTTGCACGATGCGTCGTCGTCGACCACGTTGACGCTGACGGCGAATGGCAACGCCGGCGAAGGCGATGCGGGCATCACGGGTGCGGCGTCCGCACAGGGGGCGGCGAACGTGACGGGGGCGCGGGATGTGTCGATCAGCGGCACACTCGGCAGCGGCGATGCGCTCGCATTGACCGCGCAACGTAACGTGACGGTCAACGGCGGCGTGGAGTCGAACGGCGATCTGAAGGCAATCGCCACGAACGGTAGCGTCATGCTCACGGGGGCGACCACGACCGCGGGTGCGTTCAGCAGCCTGTCCGGGCTCGATACGCAACTCGGCGGCCAGATCGCGGCGAAGTCGACGAACGTGCAGGCCGGTCGCGATATCGCGTTGACGGGGACGCTCGCGGGTCAACGCGACGGCACGCTGAGCGCGGGCCGCGACATCAACGGTGTGGGCTCGGCGGCATTCGCCCAGTCGGCGACGTTCGATGCCGCGCACGACGTCGCGCTGACGGGTGCGCTGCAAGCTGCGGCCGTCAACGTGACGGGCGGCAACAATGCGGGGCTCGGCACGGTTCAGGCCGTCAACGGCAATCTCGACGTCACCGCGAAGGGCGGTGCCGGCGGCGGCGATGTGACGCTCGGCGGAGCGGCCACCGCATTCGGCGCGATGCAACTGCAAGCCGCACGAGACGTTTCCGTTGCGGGCGCAATCAACACCGGCGGCACGACGACGATCAATGCGGCGCGCAGTGTCGCGCTTGCGGCGGTCAATTCGGCGGGCGATCTCGCCGTAACCGCTTCGGGCGGCAGCGCAAGTGCGACGAGCCTGACGACGCAGGGCAACCTGAACGTCGGCGCCGCACAGGACATCTCGGTGACCGGGCAGAGTGTCGCGGGCGGCAATGCTTCGCTGAACGCGGGCCGCGACATGACGCTCGCAGGCATTGGCGCGCAGCAAAACGGCACGTTGACGGCGGGTGGCTCGGTGACGGCCGACGCGATCGCGTTCGCGCACCAGGCGAGCGTCACCGCGGGCGGCAATATCGCGGTGACGGGTAACGTCGCGACCAACGGCGATCTCGCGATGACCGCCGGCAACGACTTGTCGGCCGGCTCGGTGCAGGCGGGCGGCGCGATCGGATTGCGGGCGCAGGGCCATAACGGCGCCGGCGACGTGATGGTGAACGGCGCGGTGACGTCCGGCAACGTGACGACGATCGCGGCCGCGCGTGATGCGGGCATCGGCGGCGCGGCATCCAGCGGTGGTGCGCTGAACGTGACTGCGGGGCGCGACCTCGGTGTCGCGGGCGCGATCAATGCGACCGGCGACGCGACGCTGACTGCGACGGCGGGCAATCTCGGTGTCGGTGGCGCGGTCATGTCGACCGGGAATGTGCGGGCCAATGCGGGCGGCGGACTCGCGCTGCTTTCCGGCGGGCTCGTGAACGGCGATACGACGTTGACGTCGGGCGGTGCGATGACGCTCGGCGGCGCGCTGTTCGGTCTCGGGGCCGTCAGTATCAACGCGGGCGGTGCGCTCGGCGGCGGCGCGGCACTGACGTACGGCAAGGACATCGCCGTCAATGCCGGAAACAGCATCACGCTCGGCGCGATTCAGGGCGCCGGCAAGCTGACGGCGGTGTCCGGCGGCGACATGTCGCTCGGTGCGACCACCGCGGTCGGCGACGTGTCGGCAAAGTCAACGGGCGGCAGCGTGTCGTTCGGCGGCTTGTTGCAGTCTGGCGGCAATGTCGCGGTTCAGGCCGCGAACAACGTGTCGCTCGCGGGCGGTGTGGGTTCGATGGGGACGGTCGACGTCAACGGCATCGGCGGCAACGTGTCGGTCGCGGGTGTGTCGGCGAACGGCGACGCGACGCTGCATGCCGGACAAACCGTCGCATTGACCGGCAACAGCATCGTTGCGGGGCAACTGGGCGTGTCGGGCGGCAACGTCACGCTGATCGGTTCGGCCGTCGGATCGAAGAACGTGACCGTTTCCGCGCAGGGAACGGTCGATGCCGGCAATGCATCGCTCGTCGCATCGCAGAACCTGCAGGTGAACGGCGCGAACGTGACGCTCGGCAATGCGACGGTCGGCGGCGCGCTCACCGCGCAGGCATCGAACCAGCTCACGCTGGCGGGTGGCAAGGCGGTGAACGTCGTCGGCAACGCGACGTTGGTTTCGCAGAACGGGCTGTATAACGCCGCGAACGTGCTGGCCGGATCGCTCGACGTGTCGGCGCCGAACCTGACGAATGCGGCCGGTGCATCGCTCGCGTCGATCGGCACGACGACGATCAATGCATCGAGCTTCGCGAACGCCGGGCTGGTGAACGGGACGACGACCAACGTCACCGTCGGCGGCGCGCTGACGAACGTGGGCGGCTCGCTGATGGCGGTGAACGCGCTCAACGTCAATACCGGGACGCTGAACAACCAGAACGGGATCGTTTTTGCCGGCAATCCGCAGGCCGCGACCGGTGCCACCGGCGACGTGTCGCTGACGATCAATGGCGGCAACGGCGCGTTCTACAACGCGGGCGGACAGTTGCTCGCGCAACGGAACATGGGGATCAGCGCGGTCAACATGGCGTTCGATCCGTCGCAGGGGACGATCAGCCAGGGCGGCAACCTGTCGATCACGGCCGGGTACGTGAATGTCGGCGGCACGTGGAATTACGGCGGGCAGAGCGTTTCGCTGACGGGGCTGAACGGGATCACGAACAACGGCACGATCACCGGGACGTCGCCGTTGACGTTGACCGCAGGCGGGAGCTTCGAGAACCACGGGCAGGTCACCGGGGCGGATGTGACGTTCAACGGCACGCTGAATAACGCGGCCGGGGCGGTGGTGCATGCGGATAACGCGTTGACGCTGAACGGCGATACGACGAACCGAGGGACGGTTGAGGCAGGCGGTGTGCTGACCGTGAACGGGGGGAATTACGACAACCAGGGTGCGACGACGCAGTCGAAGGGCGACGCGAATTTCAATCTCGGCGGTTCGCTGCTCAATACGGGTGGTTCGATATTTGCCGGCCGGAACATTGGCATCTCTGCGGCGCAGGTGATCAACGATCAGACTGCGCCGCAGGGGGCCGTCACGACGACCACGCAGGTCAGCGACCCGGCGCTCCTGATGTCAGGGTCGGTGGGCTGGGTGGTCGTTGGCTACGAAGATGTCAAAAATGGAGACCATGGCTACGTTCAGGCTGCGTACAAATCGCTGCCTGCGACGGTCGGTGGCCTGCTGGCGCCGACGGGCTCGACCACGAACACCGGTTTGATGTCGGCTTCCGATCCGGTCGCGACGTCCGGCACGGTGACGTTCTATCAATACAACGTACAGACCGGCACCAATGACCACGGTGTTTCGCAGTCTTCAAACTACTGGTTCATTGGAACCGGGCCCGGGGCCGGTGCACTCAAATCGGCGACGTTCACGTTGCCGACCGTCTATCAAACGACGACTACCCAGCAAGCCGGAACGTCGGGCGTGATTTCCGCCGGCGGCTCGATCTCGCTGACTGCCGGTACCTTGTCAAATAAGGGCGGGCAGATCGCGGCGCAAGGCGACATCGCACTCAACGTCCAGTCGCTGAGCAACGGCGCAGTTGCGCCGACCATGACGGTCAACAACTCGACTTATGTCGATCAGGCCCAGTACGCGAACTTTCTGGCGCAGCTTGCGGCGCTCGGAACGATCGGGGTCCAGGGCACCGGCAATCCGACCGGCGCTTTCAATTGCGACGGCGGCAACTATTGCCAGGTGGGTTCGCCTTACCTGCCGACGACGTTCCAGATCAACAAGGGGGCAGCCGCGCCTGCGGCGACCGGCACGGTGACCTTCACGACGCCGACCGGCATGATCGCGGCGGGCAGCAACCTCACGGTCGGCGGCGGCAATCTGACCAACGAGGGGCTGCTGTATGCCGGCAACAACGTCGCCATCACGTCCGGCTCGCTGACCAATCAGGGTGGCAACCAGCAGAACTACGCGAGTCAGGTCGGCTGCGCATCCGGCGTGCCGAACTCCGCCTGCGGCAACGCGGGCCAACCGCGCGGCAACAACCCGACCACGACGACGTTCGGCTACAGCCAGAACGACGCGACGATCTATGCGGGCCACGATCTCGTGATCGCAGCCGGCCAGATCAACAATACTTACGGCAACCTGCTCGCGGGCCACGACATCGTCATCGGCGGTGTCGGCACGACCGCAAGCTCGACCACGCCCGCACAGAGCTTGAACAACACGTCCGGCAACATCGTCGCGGGCAACGACATCAAGCTCAACGTATCGGGTGCGATCACCAACAATCTGCCGCCGCCCGTGCCGGTACACGAGAACTACGGCAAGCACGAGCAATACTCGGGCTGCATGACAGCGGGCGGCTACAAGGAAAGCTACTGCGAGGGCTATGTCGACCAGCAGTCGGGCAGCTCGTCGGTGATCAGCGCGGGCAACAACCTGCAGATCAACGCGGGCAGCCTGACGAACATCGGCAGCCTGATCGCGGCCGGCAACAACGCGACGATCGCCGTCGCAGGCCCTGTCGTGAACGAGGCGCAGGTGCTGAACGCCTACTGGCACTCGCATTGGGTGCAGGAAACCGGCATGTTCAGCAGCGACAAGCGTCACGACATCTGGGCGTGCGGCACGCCGGAGCAATGCAAGGCGTTGTACGGGAGCGCATACACGAGCACGGGCGGCACCATCGATCCGCCGACGCCGGTCGGCAACATCGCGGCGACGATCCAGGCGCCGAACCTGTCGATCTCGTCGGGCGGGCAGATCCAGAACGTCGGCAACGTGATCGGCACGTACGTGTCGCTGACGGGCCAGAAGCTGATCAACGGGATCACGACCGCTAACACCTACACGCCGCGTGTCAATGCGCCGTCGCAGGTCATTTCGCTGAGCCCGGTGGACTTGCCGGGGCTGAACCTGTCGGTGCCTCGTGCCGTCGGCACCGGCAAGCTGCCGACACCGGTCGCGGGCGCTGCGTCGTACGTCGACGCGTCGCTCGGCGGTTCCGTGCTGGGCTCGCTCGGTCCGCAGGACTTGCTGAACAATCTGCCGTCGGCGCTGCAACCGTCGTCGACGCTGTTCTATTACAACCCGCAGGAAGAGGACCTGCTGTTGCAGCAGGCGGCGCTGAAACAGACCGGCAAGTCGAGCTTCGTCGACGGGCTGACGTACGACAACGAGAAAAACCTGTCGGTGACGGCGCAGGAAAAGATGTACCTGTACCAGAACGCGATCGATTACTCGAAGGCGCACGACCTGCAACTGGGCGCCGCGCTGACGCAGGAGCAGATCAACACGCTCGACAAGCCGATGCTGTGGTACGTCGAGCAGACGGTGCCGGACCCGTCGTGTCATGCGACGGGAGCGGTGTCGTGCCCGACGATTACCGCGCTGATGCCGCAGGTGTATCTGCCGCAGGACACGCAGGCGCTGTCGGCGGGCGGCAACATCTCCGGCCACGACGTCACGCTGAAGTTCAATCAGGACGGTAACGGCAGCATCCTCAATACGGGGAGCATCACCGCGTCGGGGACGCTGAGCGTCGACACGCACACGCTGACGAATCAGGCGAATCAGGTTGATGTCGGCGAGATCTGGCAGAAGGTCGATGGCGGGTATCTGAAGACGACCGGGACGGTGGTGCAGCCCGGTGGGTTCATGAGCGCGGCGAATATGGACCTGAACGTGCAGACGCTCAACCAGATTGGTGGGGCGCTGCAGAAGCTCGCGGCCGACGGAACGATTGATCAAAGTGGGACCCAGCAAGCGCTTGCGGCGCTTCAACACCAACTCGGCGGCAATTTCACGCAGACGGCACTGAGCGACAACCTTCATCAGGATTTCGTGAAGGAAGGCGGCTCGTTCGGGATGACGCAGATCTTCTCGATGGTCGTTGCTGTTGCCGCGGCAATCATGATGCAGCCGGAAATATCCGCTGCGATCGCGTCGATGTCGGGGGCTGCCGAAGCGGCGACCACGGCGGCATTCATGGCGGCTCAGCAGGGGCTGACAGGTGCTGCTATTACAGCGGCGGCAAGTGCGGCAGGCGGTTCGCTGGCCGTTGGTGGGTTGGCCAACACGATGATTGCAGTCGGGCTGAGTTCGTTTGCATCGAGCGCGCTCGGCCAGGTGGTCGCTAGCGGCAAGATCGATTTCGGCGCGAGCCTGAAGAATGGCCTGATCGGAGCCGTGACTGCCGGGCTGACGAACGGCATCACGTTTGACAGCGGTTCGGGCTCGTTCGGGTTCAGCGCGAATGCTGCATTCGAGGGAAGTGCGCCGTCTCTTTCGGCGCTGGCCGGTGTGCAGACGACTGGTAACGCGTTGGTGCCACAGGCTGGAGCGGCGGCAGGATCGCTTCCCACGGCAATGCTTGCGATATCTGCAAACGCAACGATTCAGGCGGGCGTACAAACGCTGATTGGTGGGGGAAGTTTCCTCGATAGTCTGCGTGACAGCCTCGTCAGGGATGCAGCCGCCGCTGCTGCTTATGCGGTCGGAAACGCAAAAGAAGCAGGAGCATTTGGCGACGGGACGACGGCCGAGCTGGCTTATGTGGCGTCGCATGCCGCGCTTGGATGCGTTTCGGGTGCCGCTAACGGACAAGGATGTGGCGGAGGGGCGATTGGCGCGGCGGCCAGTGCGGTGCTTTCACCTGACGTTCTCAAACTGATCGACCCGACGGGGGCTCCGCTTAATCCTGCGCAACAGGCAACGCTGGCCGCGATGGGAACCGTTGTGGGCGGTGGTTTGGCCGACTTGGCTGGTCAAAATGTGCTCGGCGCGGTCGCTGCGGCTCAGAACGAGGTACTCAACAACGACACAGCGAGTCCCGGCCACGTTGCTAGCGCAGCTAGTCGCGGGGGGCTGGTGAGCGCAGCTTGGGACACCGTTCTCACGATGGTTATGCCGTGGAGAAGCCAAACCGTTCAAGCTTACCTGGAGCCCGTTACGTCGACGATAAAGGGTGTCGGCACGCTTGCCCAAGAGAACTACAAGAATCAGTCTCAACCGCCCGCCGATGCGAATAAGCAGCTTTCCGATGGAGACAACAATAACAACCCGAGCGGGACAGCTGGAGCCGTTGTCACACCTCCGTTGTTGATGTGCATGCCGGGCGGCGGATGTATAGTTTTGACGCCTGTCGGGGCTGCCGGAGCGCTGAGCGCGCCGAGTCAGGCAATATTATCAAGCGGGTCCGACAGCGGGAATGGTATTGCAGGGGACGGCAATGGAGGTATTACACCGAATCCGGGTAAGACGACGGTATACGTATCAATCGGTGAAGACGGTGCAACGCAGTATGTAGGAATTACCGATGATTTGGCTGCGCGCGCGGGTGCGCATATGCGCGCGAAAGGAATCGAAATTGAACCGATAACGGGTCTACAGAATATCTCTCGATCGGATGCTAAAGCAGTTGAGCAGGTGCTTATCGAATATAATGGGCTCGGGAAAGACGGGGGAACGCTCATGAACAAGATAAACAGTATCGCTGCACGTAATCCAGTATATTCTGATTCTCTTCGGAGAGGTTTTTATTTGCTGAAGTCCGTCAATTTTCCGGGGTTTAAATAATGGCCCGATATGGTGATGTATATTCGATCAATACGTCTCGCGGAAAGGCATATCTGCAGTATGTATGCAAGATGCCTCCTATGGGGGCGTTGATCCGCGTTCTGCCAGGAATCCATAGTGCGCCGCCGCAGGTCATGGGCGATCTGGTTGCTGAATGGACAAATTTCTGGATATTTTTCCCTATATCGACTGCTGAAAAGCAGGGTGTTGTTGAGAAAATCGGGCATTTCGCCTTGCCCGATCATTCAAAAACGCCTCCTCTATTTAGAGCGGGGAATCGCGATCCATCGACTGGTAAGGTGGTGGATTGGTGGTTTTGGGACGGTGAGAAAGAGTGGCGAGTTGGTGCGATTACAGAGGATCAAAGAAAGCTGCCAATTCGCGGTGCATGGAACGATACTATGCTTATTAAGCGCATTGAGGAGGGGTGGCTTCCTGAGAAAGATTCTCGCTAAAGGAAGATTATTTAAAAATAATGACGCGTAAGGTGGTGGCGCCGCATGCGGTCAAGTCATCAAAATAGAACCGTGCGGCGTACTGGTATGTGGCATTTTTCAAAAACTGCGTGTGACGATCCTGGCGAAAACGTTCCACCCACAACAAAAAAGAATGCGAGCACCTATTCTGTCGGGAATCTGCAACCGATCAACGTACCGTTCTATTGCGAACAGTACGCGCAAACTCTGTAGATCGATCGGCCACGCTTTACAGCATGTCACGGAGGTAGACCAGAGTTGAAGAACTCCGTTCATATTCGATTCTGCAATGGAAAACCATGTTGAGGAACGTATGTTGTTTGATCCAGTTCGTACAAGAGAGGTAGTCATTGACGGTGCCCTTCCCCGGGTTATGCGCACACCCTATGTGGACGGGCAGCCAATGGGAAACATTGCTGCGCACAACATGTCCGACGTGGTTCGGGCATGGCTGGTGGGGTTGGCTGAGGAGGCTACCCCAGTAATCTCTCGCTCGCTTAGTTGGATTGAAAAGGCAATTGCGTCGGATGAGGACTTCGGGGTGAACAGAGATCTTCATCGAGTTACGTTGCATTGGGCGAAAGCGATCGCTGAGTGGATGGATACCGGCTGGAACAGTGCCGAGTGGGAGAGCGCGAGAATCTTCGAAGAGGCCGCCTCACCGGGAGGAAATCGAATTGAATCGGGTAAAGATCGAGCTGATGGAACGGAAGGGTGGGCGGTATTTCCTCTTGGGAAGGGAGTTTTCTGGAGTTGGCTTCGAAATCGGGCTGGATAAAAGGGTGCATGCGATAGAGCTGGTGAATGGTATCGAGGCGGGGGGGTATCATCCATTTTGCGCTAGCCCCGGTGATCAACTTGATCAGGTTGATCTCACCGGAATGCTGTCTGATTACGAGGTGCCGTTGTATCAGGGGCATTCATTCAGTGGAATCGGATACGAATTTGATGATGGGGTGTGTACGCGGGAAGTCTTTATGCGGAATGGCATCATGTATTCAGAGGCCAGGTGGACCGGGGCCGGTCAGATGGTTTATTTTGATGTTCCTAATGATGAGTTTGGCGAGGTTTATGAGTGGTACTCGTCCGGTGAGTTGAGGGGTGTAGATGTAACGACCAATTCCGAGTTTCATGGCGGGATGCGCTTTTCCGAGGACGGGGAGCTCGTAATTTTGAGTGCTTGCAATGGTTTTTTGGAAGCTGTTCCGCGGATAGCAAGAAAGGCTCGATTTTTTCCTATTTCTGATATTCATGATATCGAGAGACTTAAGATATCGAGTGGTCTGACTTTATTCGGAGGGGATATTGAAGGTGAGTTCTTTCGCTATTTGACGGATAGCGGTGTGTTGAAAAAAATTGATGTGCTGAAGTTGATAAATGTAGGGGTGAATTTTTTGAATTTGATTGATCTTCCGAATTTGAGGGAGTTGTATGTGGATGGGGTCGAGTTAAGAGGAATCAAGTGCGGAAGTGGCGAGTGCCTTGATGTCGAGTCATTTGCGAAACAACGAAGGTTATCCATTAAGGTTTTTGTGGAAGGGCGCGAGGTAATGTGATTTTAATTGTCGACGTTTTCTACGCCAATGACAGTGCGCATGCCGCAGGAATAATGATTGAATCATGGGAGAGCAGCGTGGTGGCCGAAAGGCTGACAGCTGCAGTTGACGGACTTCCGAGCTACGTCCCCGGAAAATTCTATTTGCGTGAATTGCCGTGCATCGTCGAATTGCTGAGGCATGTTGAACATCCGCTTGAGCGTGCCGATAACGGGCACCAACGGCTTCAAGCGATCGATCCTCTACGTGCTGCGCGCGGCTGATTACAGCTTCATCGCGTACGGTCAGGTGGTCAAACAATAAACGCACGGTCGCACCGCACACGGCGCGTCGGCGCGCCGCGTGCGACGGCCCGATCAATACGTTCCGTCAACAACGAAAGCCACGCATCCAATGAAGAACTCTTCCAAAGCCGCCCTGTTCGGTTGCGGCCTACTCGTGACGCTGCTGTCCGGCTGCGCCACGGTGCCGAATACCGACATGAAACCCGAAGCGCGTCAGAATCTGCATTCGATCGCGATGCTCGACGTCATCGAGCCGAAGCGTGTCGCGGTCGTCAATTTCGGCGGCGCGGCGGGCGGGTTCGGGCTGATCGGCGCGCTCGCGCAAGGCGCCGTCAACGCAAGCCATACGAGCACCTATACGGATCACGTCGCGGCCGGCAAGATCGTGTTCGCGCCGGACATTGCAGAAGGCGTGGCGGGCCGCCTCACCGGCAACGGCTATCAGGTCGTGAAGCTGGACGGCCAGAAGGTGAAGCTTGCCGATGACGGCAAGTCGGACGACTACTCGGCGATCCAGACCGACGCGGACGCGATCATGAACGTGTGGTTCACGTCGTTCGGTTATATCTCGCCGCCCAACCAGCTCGACTACGTCCCGTGGGTCGTCATCCGCGCGCGCATTCTCGACGCGAAGACGAAGCAGGACCTCTATTACAAGACGTTCGCGTGCGGCTACGACATCAAGGCGAACAGCGTCCACGTCGACAGCGATTTTGCCTACAAGTACGGGAGCTTCAGCGATCTCGAGAAGAATTTCGACAAGTCGGTGGAAGGGATCAAGTCGTGCGAGAAGTTGGTCGCGGACCTGATCGGTCGGGATCTGGCGCGTACGCCGGCGCCGGCCACTGCGTCGACGACGATGACGACGCCTGCAGCCACTGCGACCGCCGCTGCCACTGCGTCGAAAAAACTTTGACGCGCCTGCAGGATCGTCGCGATAAGCGTGGCGAATCCGGCAGTGCTTGAAGAAAAAGCGGGAAGGGAAGGACTGCATGCAGCCGGGCGGTTGTCACGCCGCCCGGCCGCTCGCGAAAGCGACGGGCTTACTTGTCGCTATCGCCCTTGATCTGCGGCAGCGCCGACGCTTCACCCGGCGTCAGCAGCCCGACTTGCGAATACACGCGCAGCTTGTCGCGCGTATCGGTGATGTCGAGATTGCGCATCGTCAGCTGGCCGATACGATCGCGCGGCGAGAACGTCGACGCCACCTTCTCCATCGACAGGCGTTCCGGCTGATACGTGAGGTTCGGCGACTTCGTGCTCAGGATCGAGTAGTCGTTGCCGCGGCGCAGTTCGATCTTCACTTCGCCGGTGATCGCGCGTGCGACCCAGCGTTGTGCCGTTTCGCGCAGCATGATCGCCTGCGGGTCGAACCAGCGGCCTTGATACAGCAGGCGGCCGAGGCGGCGACCGTTCTCGCGGTACTGCTCGATCGTGTCTTCGTTGTGGATGCCGGTGACGAGACGCTCGTACGCGATGTACAGCAGCGCGAGGCCCGGGGCTTCGTAGATGCCGCGGCTCTTCGCCTCGATGATGCGGTTCTCGATCTGGTCGCTCATGCCGAGGCCGTGGCGGCCGCCGATGCGGTTCGCTTCGAGCAGCAGCTCGACCTGATCCTTGAACTCGACGCCGTTCAGCGCGACCGGCTGGCCGGCTTCGAAGCGCACCGTCACTTCCTCGGCGGCGATCTTCACGTCGTCGCGCCAGAACGCGACGCCCATGATCGGGTTCACGATCTTGATGCCGCTTTCGAGGCTTTCCAGATCCTTCGCTTCGTGCGTCGCGCCGAGCAGGTTCGAGTCGGTCGAATACGCCTTCTCGGCCGACATCTTGTACGCGAAGCCGGCCTGGTTCATGAATTCGGACATTTCGGCGCGACCGCCGAGCTCGTCGATGAACGTCTGGTCGAGCCACGGCTTGTAGATCTTCAGATCCGGGTTCACGAGCAGGCCGTAGCGGTAGAAGCGCTCGATGTCGTTGCCCTTGTACGTGCTGCCGTCGCCCCAGATGTTGACGCCGTCTTCCTTCATCGCGGCGACGAGCATCGTGCCCGTCACGGCGCGGCCGATCGGCGTGGTGTTGAAGTACGTGACGCCGGCGGTCGTGATGTGGAACGCGCCGCTTTGCAGCGCCGCGATGCCTTCGGCGACGAGCTGCGCGCGGCAGTCGATCAGGCGGGCGCCGGCTGCGCCGTATTCGATCGCGCGTTTCGGGATCGCGTCGTAATCGTCTTCGTCGGGCTGGCCGAGGTTCGCCGTGTATGCGTACGGGACGGCGCCCTTCAGTTTCATCCAGTGCAGCGCGGCGCTGGTGTCCAGGCCGCCGGAGAAGGCGATACCGACCTTCTGGCCGGTCGGGAGGCTTTCGAGAATCGTGCTCATAGGAATTACCGTGGATTGAAGCCGGTGGGATCGTATTTCGCGGAATATGCGAGTATCGGCTGTCCGGGAAGTTGGGGCAAGGGCTGATTTTGGTGCGGAACCGTCGTCGCGCCTGTTGCGGCGGGCCTGACGGGCGGTTAACCGGCTGGAGAACGCCGTGCGGGACGGCGTTGCATCGCCGCCGAAACGCGCGCTGAAGGGCCGGGCCGCGGCCGAATTCCGGGGCCGGATCGGCGGTCAAGCAGGGGGCGCCGTCGCCAATGCGCCGTCTTGTTGCACAGAAAGGCATATGAAAGACCGGCGCGTGAAACCGAAGCCTCAGATATTCCACGACCGCGCGGTATCGAGCAGCCGCTCGCGCAACTGGTCGACTTCGCCGGCCAGCTTGGCCGTGATCGACACGTAGCCGGACAACTGCGGCGGCGCGTCGTGCAGCGGGTCGACCGGCCGGCGGCGCGGGGCAAGCCGGCTCGGCGTGCCGAACTTGAGCGCGCGGCTCGCGCCGACCAGCGTGTCGCGGATGCGCCGGTTCATGCCCTTCATCTCGACGCGCACGTATTCGCGGGCCGCCACGTCGTCGGCGGCGGGCAGCGCGCTCGACAGGATCTCCAGATACCCGATGCACAGGCGCAGGCTGCGCTGGATCGCCTCGAGCTGCGCCATCGACGTCTCGCATTCCTTCGACACCGACGGCATCAGCGAGCGCAACTGCACGAGCAGCGTGCTCAGCGCGGCCATTTCCTTCAGGTGCGCGTCGTCGCTCACGTGGCGGTCGCCCGCGAGCCGCGCATGCACGGCCGCGCACGCGCGCAGCGCGTCGGCGAGCTTGTAGCGCCACGAATAGGTCGCGTAGAGCGGCAGCGCGAACGAGAACGCCAGCGCGATCGCGATGCCGACCAGCACGTTCACTGCGCGCCACAGGCCGTCGACGATCTCGTTGTCGCCGTGCCCGGCGACGATCACCATCGTGATCGCCGACAGCAGCGCGATGTAGCCGGCCTTGCCGATCGCGTGATACGCGCAGATACCGCACCCGACGGCCATCAGCAGGTAGATCGCGAACGGCGCGTGCAGGAACGAGTAGAGGAGGATCAGCCCCAGGCCCGCCAGCGCGCCGATCGACGTGCCGAGCGCGCGCTCGGCCGCCTTCTTGCGGATGTTGCCGTGATGCTGCAGCCCGCCGACGACGATCAGCACGGTGATCGTCGACCATTCGCCATGCGGCACGTTCAGCCCCGTGGACAGCGCGATCGACACGAGAATCGCGAGCGCGACGCGCGCCGCATGGATCAGCTTCGCGTGCCGGTAGCGGCGGTACGGGTCGAGCAGCGGGCGGAGCGCGTGGCGCACGAGCGGCGGCAGTCGGGTCGGGAGCGGGGCGGTCATGACGGAGCGGGAGTGGCGGGAACGCGCACGGCGGCGTGCGCGGGCCGGCGCCGCGCCGCATGCGCAGCTGACGTAACGCTAGCCGAACGCGCGCGGGCTGTCCACGGCGGGGCCGCCAGGCCGTGGCTGGGCGGCAGGCGGCCGCCTCGTGTCACGCGGCCCGCCGGATCACATCGCGTCAAGCGTCGGCCGCACTCGATTGCGCGTCCAGCACGCGGTTGCGGCCGCCGGATTTCGCGCGGTACAGCGCTTCGTCGGCGCGTCGCAGCAGCGTCGCGGCGTTCATCCGGCCGTCGGCGGCGGTTGCGGTGCCGATGCTGGCCGTGACGCGCCCGTACGGGCTCTTCACGTGTTCGATGTCGAGCCCCGCGATCGCGCGCCGGATGCCTTCGGCGACGATCGCCGCGCCCGGCGCGTCGGTGTCGGGCAGCGTGACGACGAACTCCTCGCCGCCGTAGCGCGCGACGTGGTCGCTGTCGCGGCGCAGGCTGCGCGTCAGCGATTGCGCGACCTGGCGCAGCACGTCGTCGCCGGCCGGGTGGCCGTAGTAGTCGTTGAACGCCTTGAAGTGGTCGACGTCGACGAACAGCACGGACAACGGGCGGCCGCTGCGCGACGCGCGCTGCGCTTCTTTCGCGAGCACCGTGTCGAACGTGCCGCGGTTGTCGAGGCCCGTCAGCGAATCGGTGTGCGCGAGCCGGTACAGCTTCGATTCGGCGTCCTGCCGGCGCTTCAGCTCGCGCGACAGCGCGAGCGAGCCCCACGCGATGAACGCCGTGAACAGGCTCATCAGCACGACGGTCCAGATCGCGCGGTGGCGCCACGCCGCGTAGACGTCGATCTCGGCGGGCGCGACGTCGACGATCAGCGGCAGCCCGGCGAGATGCTTGTAAACATAGATGCGCCGCACGCCGTCGATGGCGCCGACACCGGTCAGCTCGCCGGCGCGGCCGCGCTGCGCGTCGATGAACAGCGGCGAATCGTGCAGGTCGAGGCCGACCACCCGCGTGTCGTAAGGCAGGCGCGACACGAGCGTGCCGTTGTCCTCGACGATCGCCGCGCTGCCGTGCCGGCCGACCGCGAGACCGTCGAGCAGCGCGCGGAAGTAGTCGATGCTGAGCGTACCGACGACGATCCCGCCGAACGTGCCGTCGGGCCGGTTGATCCGGCGGCTCAGCGCGATCGTCAGCGCGCCGCCGCGCAGCCGCGACGCGTACGGCCGGCTGATGTAGAGGCCGGGGGCGAGCCGGTCGCGATGCACGGCGAAATAGTCGCGGTCGGCGAAATTGCCTTGCCGCGCGGGCGACACGCTCGAATCGATCGCGATATTGCCATGCGCATCCATCACGAAAATCGAGCCGAGATAGGCGCCGGTGGCCGCGCGGTCGAACAGCAGCCGGTGGCGCTGGCGCGGCGGCAAGGTCATCAGTTCCGGATCGGCCATGCCGTCGACGACGTTTTGCAGCGACAAATCGTAGAGTTCGATATTGCGCGCGATATCGCGTTCGATCAGCAGCATCAGGTTGCGCGCATTTTCGACCGCATGGCCATACGCGTCGCGCCGTGCCTCGATTAATAGCGACGTGGAAAGTCCCCAACTGAACATCAGCAGGACGATGCCCGCCACGAGTACGCCGCGGGGCGACAGAATGCGTGCCACGATCGACGCGGTATGGCGGCGCAGCGTGGCGGGCAGCGGGAATGACTTCATCCTCGGGGGGCACGGGCGGCGGCTACTCGCGTCGTTGGCGGTTCCGCGCGCGGATTATTTCGAATTAGGCGTCATTATCCCGCGAATTCGTGCATTTCGCCCGCACATGCAAAACATGCATGCGGAGGCGGCGATTCGAAACGGTTACGCATCATTACCTCATGGCGTGCGGGCGACTGATTTGAATCAATTGGCAGTGTCGACCTTTTTGTCTGATTAATCGCATAATCATCAGTCGATTTTGCCTATTGCCGCGGCATTTGGCGGATCGGGACAGGATTACAGGGTCTCCGAAGAATCGAAAATCGAATGACCCGATCGTAGTCGTGGTTTTTGCGACGTGTGGGAAAGGGCGACGGCCGGCGCGGCCAACCCGTTGATTCCGCGAAGTCTCCGGCACGGCGGCGGGCGGCGCGACCTCAGCTGTCCCCCTATCGAATCAGGTAGAATCCGCGCTTCGCCGCAGGCGCCCGCCGCGCAACGCGTATCGGGGCCGCATCGAATGCATCGCAGGACGCGCACCGCGCTCCAATTCCGCATGCGCCGGCTACGGATGCCGGCCCGCTCAACGTTCGTGTCGTTTATGTCCGCCATTCCGAATTCCGACCCACCCGGTTCGTCCGCGAACCCACCCAAGCTTCATCGCGCGCTGAAGGCGCGCCACCTGACGATGATCGCCATCGGCGGCTCGATCGGCACGGGCCTGTTCGTCGCGTCCGGCGCGTCGATCTCGCAGGCCGGCCCCGGCGGCGCGATGGTCGCGTACATGCTGATCGGCCTGATGGTCTACTTCCTGATGACGAGCCTCGGCGAGATGGCCGCGTTCATGCCGGTGTCGGGTTCGTTCGCGACCTACGGCGCGAAATACGTGGACGAAGGCTTCGGCTTCGCGCTCGGCTGGAACTACTGGTACAACTGGGCGGTGACGATCGCGGTGGAGCTCGTCGCCGCGCAGCTCGTGATGCACTACTGGTTTCCGGACGTGCCGGGCGTGTGGTGGAGCGCGGCGTTCCTCGCCGTGATGTTCCTGCTCAATGCGCTCACCGTGCGCGGCTTCGGCGAGGCCGAATACTGGTTCGCGCTGATCAAGGTCGTCACGGTGGTCGCGTTCATCGGCGTTGGCCTGCTGATGATCTTCGGCATTCTGAAGGGCGCGCCGGCGAACGGCTGGGGCAACCTGACGATCGGCGACGCGCCGTTCGCGGGCGGCCTGCCGGCGCTGATGGGCGTCGCGATGATCGCGGGCTTCTCGTTCCAGGGCACCGAGCTGATCGGCGTCGCGGCCGGCGAATCGGAGCACCCGCGCACGACGATTCCGCGCGCGGTGCGCCAGGTGTTCTGGCGGATCCTGCTGTTCTACGTATTCGCGATCTTCGTGATCGGCGTGCTGATTCCGTATACCGACCCGAACCTGCTGAAGACGGACGTGACCGACATCGGCGTGAGTCCGTTCACGCTCGTGTTCCGCCACGCGGGCCTCGCGTTCGCGGCCGGCGTGATGAACGCGGTGATCCTGACGGCCGTGCTGTCGGCCGGCAACTCGGGCATGTACGCGTCCACGCGGATGCTCTACAACCTCGCCACCGAAGGCCGTGCGCCGAAGGTGTTCGCGAAGCTGTCGCCGGGCGGTGTGCCGCGCAACGCGCTGTACGCGACCACTGCTGTCGGCGCGCTGTGCTTCTTCACGTCGCTGTACGGCGACAAGACCGTGTACCTGTGGCTGCTGAACACGTCGGGGATGACGGGCTTCATCGCGTGGCTCGGCATCGCGGTCAGCCACTACCGGTTCCGCAAGGGCTACGTGAAGCAGGGTTATTCGCTCGACCAGTTGCCGTACCAGTCGAAGTGGTTCCCGTTCGGCCCGCTGTTCGCGTTCGTGCTGTGCCTCGTGATCGCGCTCGGCCAGGATTACCAGGCGTTCCTCGCGAACCGGATCGACTGGGCCGGCGTGACCGCGACCTATGTCGGCATTCCGCTGTTCGTCGTCGTGTGGCTCGGCTTCCGGTTCCTGAAGAAGAGCCGGTTCGTGCGCTACGAGGACATGGAGATCGCGCCGTGGATCGCCGCGAATCGCGGCGCGCAGCGGCAGCCGGTGGCGAACCGCGAAACCGCGGGCTGACGCCGGCGCGGCAGGCAGCCGCGCAACGGACGACGAAACGGGAAGCCGCGCGCTTCCCGTTTTTTTTGCCCGGCTTTTGCCTGCGCGGGGTCAAAGCCGGTTATATTGCCCGACCCTACCGGGCCACGGCCCGGCCGGCGCGACAGGCGCGGCGCGGATCGGCATCCGGCGCGCGCGACGCGCGGCGGCCGGCGAGACGCCAGGCGTTTTCATCGTTCCGTCCGGGCCGGCATGGCCCGCGGAGCGCGCAACCCAGAGGAATTCATGAGCGCATCACCCGCCGAGCGGAAGGCCGGACCCGTTTCCATCGTGCGAATCGAAGCCGCGATCAATGCGTGGCGCGAAGTGTACCCGCCGGCGCCGGACGGCGAGGACGGCTACGCGCTCGACGCCGGCAGCAACTGCCTGGCCGAGCTGTACGGCACGATGATCTGCTATCAGTTGCCGGACGTGCCGCTCGACACGCTGAGTAACGAGCAGCGCGACGCGCTGTATGCGACCGAGGTGTGATGCGGTCGGCACGATGCCGCGGCGCGGCGTCGGTGAACGAACGGGAAGCCTCGCGGCTTCCCGTTTTGCTTTGCGCGGCCCCGGACGTCGCCGCCAGCACGACGCTGCTCGAGCCGGGATCGGCGCCGGCTGAGGTATCGTGACGGGATCGGGAAGCAGGCGATCGAGGAGGCCGGTACGGATAGCCGGCAAGGGTGACCGGTGCGGGCGCTGCCCGCGCGGTGCCGGATGAGCGTCCGTCGCCTGTCCCGGGAGGATTCGAACATGGAGTTGAGACACCTCCGCTACTTCGTCGCGGTGGCCGAAGAGCGGAATTTCACGCGGGCGGCGGAACGGCTGCATATCGCGCAGCCGCCGCTGAGCCGGCAGATCCAGCAGCTCGAGGAAGCGCTCGGCGTGCCGCTGTTCGAGCGCACCGCGCGGCCGCTGAAGCTGACCGATGCCGGACGCTTCTTCTATTCGCACGCCGTGCAGTTGCTCGCGCAGACCACCGAACTCGAATCGATGACGAAGCGGGTCGGCAAGATCGAGCGCAGCATGTCGGTCGGTTTCGTCGGCTCGACGCTGTACGGGATGCTGCCGAAGATCATCCGACGCTTTCGTAGCGAATATCCGGCCGTCGAATTGAGCCTGCACGAGATGTCGACGATGGACCAGATCAAGGCGCTGAAGGAAGGGCGCATCGACGTCGGGTTCGGGCGCATCCGCCACGAGGATCCGAGCGTGCGGCGCGTCGTGCTGCGCGAGGAGCGGATGATCGTCGCGCTGCCGGTCGGCCACGTGCTCGACAGCGCGAAGCCCGTGCTGTCGCTGCACGATCTCGTCAACGACACGCTGATCATCTTTCCGAAGGCGCCGCGCCCGAGCTACGCGGACCAGGTGCTCGCGGCCTTCCACGATCGCGCGCTGCAACCGCGCAGGATCTACGAGACGCGTGAACTGCAGATCGCGCTCGGCCTCGTCGCGATGGGCGAGGGCGTGTCGGTCGTGCCGCACAGCGTGTACGGGCTCAAGCGCGACGACATCAGCTACAAGCCGCTCGACGATCCGAACCTCGTGTCGCCGATCATCATGAGCATGCGGATGCTGGACGAGTCGGAGGACATTCGCGCGATGCAGGCGCTGATCTACCGGCTGTACGACGAAGCGCAGATGGAGTATCTGCCGCCGCAGCCCGAATGAGCGCGTGGCCGATAGGGGCTTGCTTGACGCTGTGCGCGCGGCCGGGCCACCATCGACGGCATTCGATGCGGCGCGCCCCCGTGCGCGCTGCCTTCATGTAGATGACGACACACACATGACTGAAATCGTGACCGAGGAGACCTGGGTCGAGACGCCGCAAGGGCGGCTCTTCGCGAAGCGTTGGCGCGGTGCGCCGGCTGAATCGGCTGCCCATGAGCCGGCCGCACCTGAGCCGGCCACGCTTGTGCAGGCCGCACCTTTGCAGGCTGCGCCTTTGCAGGCCGCGCCGATCGTGCTGCTGCACGATTCGCTCGGCTGCGTCGATCTGTGGCGTGACTTCCCCGCGCAGCTCGCCAGCGCGACACAACGCGACGTGATCGCATACGACCGTCTTGGTTTCGGCCGTTCGGCCCGTCATCCTGGGGTACTCGCCACGACGTTCGTGCGCGACGAGGCCGATCATGCGTTCGTCGCGGTGCTGGATCAACTCGGCGTCGATACGTTCGTCGCGTTCGGACACAGCGTCGGCGGCGGGATGGCGGTCGGCTGCGCAGCCGCGCATCCGGCGCGTTGCCGCGCGCTCGTGACGGTCGCCGCGCAGGCGTTCGTCGAGGATCGCACGCTGGCCGGCATTCGCGACGCCGGGCGGCAGTTCGACGAGCCGGGGCAGCTCGACCGGCTCGCGCGCTATCACGGCGACAAGGCCGAATGGGTGCTGCGCGCGTGGGTCGACACGTGGCTGTCGCCGGCGTTTCGCGACTGGACTCTCGACGACGACCTGCCGCGCGTGCAGTGCGCGACGCTCGCGATTCACGGCGAGGACGACGAATACGGTTCGGACGTGCATCCGAAGCGGATCGCCGCGCGCGTCGCAGGGCCGTCGTCGTTCCTGTTGCTCGCCCGCTGCGGACACATGCCGCATCGCGAGCGAACGGACGACGTGCTGGCCGCCGTCGCGACGTTGCTGCGCGACGCGCGCCCCTGAGCGCTCGCCATCGCCACCGGGCGTATGCCCGCCGGCCATCAGAACGAAAGCTGGATCGCGAGATCGATCGCCAGCAATACGATCGACAGACCGATGCCGAGAATCACGTTCGGCAACCGGTGTTCGAAATCGCGATGATCCTTGCGCATCGCGGCGCCGAGCAGGAAGATCGCCTCGACGACGATCTGCAGCCCGACGAACAGCAGCATCAGCAGATACTCGTAGCCCATCTGCTTGAATGCGACGAATTGCATCCCGTGATCGCGGATCCACTGGCCGACGCGCAGCAGTTCGTAGACGAACAGCAACGCAGGGAACAGGTAACTGATGAAGTAGGTCGGCGCGCTGGCGTGCCGTAGTTCGAGGTGGAAGTGCTGATGCGTGGTAGCCATCACAACCCTCCTTGCAACGCATGATTGCGGTCGCGACGGCGGCGCGTGTCGCGTGCAAACTAGGGGATTGCCCGATGCACAGTGCGCAGCCGTACCGCATCAGCATACTGCTGCGCGGGAAATTTGGCATGCGAAGTGTGCGTTCGTTGTAACAATGTGTGTGCGATGCGCGACGCGTTGGCTGCGTCCCGCGTGCCCGTTGCGCTGCGTTGCCCGGCTCCGCGACGTCCTTCCGGGCGCTTGTGCGTGCGTCACCGCTTCGCTTCCGCGCCTTCGATAAACAGCTTCGCGACCGACTGAAACTCCCGTTTCAGCGACAGCCCCGGCACGGTCAGCCAGCGCAGCATCGCCGCGAGATACAGATGATGGAACCAGGTCGCGAGCTGATCGGCCTGCAGCGTGCGGTTCAGTTCGCCGGCCTGCTGGCCGGCTGCGATCAGTTGCTGCCACACCAGTGCGATGTCGCTGCCATTCTCTCCCGCGCGCTCCGGTTCGGCTGCGCCGATACTCAAGAAGCGGTGCCGCAGGTACGCGAGCAGATACACCGGATGTTGTTCGCACCACGCGGCCGACGCGTCGAGCACGCAGCCGATGCGCGACGCAAAGGTCTTGCGCCGCGCGACGTCCTGCTGTAGATGCGCGAGATCGCGCGCGAGTTCGCCTTCGAGCCAGTGCGCGAGCACGGCTTCCTTCGTCGGAAAGTGGTTGTACAGCGTGCGTTTCGCGACATCGGCCTGCGCGGCGATCTGCTCCATCGTGACGGCATCGTAGCCGTGCGCGTCGAACAGGCGCGCGCCGGTCGCGGCAAGATGCGCGAGCATCTGGATGCGCTTGCGCGCGCGGCGGCCCGGATCGTCGGTCGGAATCGTCATGGCAGGGGATTGACTGAAAGTGTACGGATTACATTAGTATACGACGTGCATTTTTTGAATCCAACCTTTTCCGCCATGCACGGGGAGCCCCGCATGAAACTCGTCATCGCCACCTACGGCACCGAAGGCGACACGCGCCCGCTCGCGGCGCTCGGTCGCGCATTGATGGATGCCGGCCATGACGTCCGGTTGCTCGCCGACGCGGCGACGCTCGGGTCGGCTGCCGCGCTCGGCGTGCCGTCGGCGCCGCTGTCCGGCGATATCCGTCGCGCGATTGCGCCAGAAGGCGTGTTGGCCGATGCGGTGCGTGGGCGGGGCGGCTTCACCGATACGTCGAAGGCGCTCGCGGCGATCGCGAATGCGAACACGGGCGCGTGGATGCGCGAAGTGGCGGACGCGTCGGCCGGCTGCGACGCGCTACTCGTGTCGGGACTCGCGTCGTTCGTCGGGTTGTCGGTCGCCGAATATCGCCGCATCCCGGCGATCGGGACGGGCATGATCCCGATCACGCCGACCGCCGAATTCGCGTCGCCGTTCCTGCCGCCGGGCAAGTTGCCGCGCGGGCTGAATCGCGCGAGCCATCGGCTCGTGAACGCGCTGCTGTGGCAGGCGTTCAGGAAGTCGACCAACGCCGCGCGCGCCAGCGTATGCGGATTGCCGCCGCGCAAGCGCGTGTGGACCGATCATCCGATGCTGTATGGCGTGTCGCCCGCGCTGCTGTCCGGTCCGGCCGACTGGCCGGCGAACGCGCAAGCCTGCGGCCAGTGGCGGATCGATGCGCGTGCGTGGGCGCCGCCGCCCGAACTCGCGGCGTTTCTCGACGCGGGCGAGCCGCCCGTGTACGTCGGTTTCGGCAGCATGGCCGGCTTCGATCGCGCGGCGATGGCCGCGGCGCTGACGCAGGGGCTGGCCGGCCGGCGCGCACTGTTTTATCCGGGCTGGAGCGGCATCGATGCGTCGGTGCTGCCGGCGCACGTTCGCGTGATCGGCGACACGCCGCACGACTGGCTGTTTCCGCGCGTCGCGATGGCGATCCATCACGGCGGCTCGGGCACCACGCATTCGGCCGCGCGGGCCGGCATTCCGTCGGTGGTCGTGCCGTTCGCGGGCGATCAGTTCTTCTGGGCGAACCGGCTGCAACGACTCGGCGTCGCGGATGCGCCGGTGCCGGGCCGGCGCATGGAGGCTGCGGCGCTGGCGCGGGCCATCGTGTTTGCCGAACAGAGCGAGACGAAGGCGCGCGCGACGGAACTCGGTACGCGCATCGCGCAAGAAGACGGCTTGAAGCGGGCGGTCAGTGCGATCGAACGATGGGCGCAACCGCGCGCGCGGTAAGCCCGCGCGTCGGCATCAGAAATGCCCGGTGAACCGATAGCGGCTGCCCGGGTGCCACAGATTGGCGACCGATGCGACCAGCCCCTGCGACCATGTGCGCCGATGCAGCAGCAGGCACGGCTCGCGATCGTCCATCGTCAGGTGGCGGCGCGTGTCGGCATCGGGCATCGCGGCCTCGATCCGGTATTCGACGCGCTGCAGCGGCGCGACGCGCGTCAGGTACTGGTTCGGCGTCGTCGCCGTGAAGTCCTGCAACGCGTATTCGGGCGCGCAGGCCGGATTGACCCAGCGTTCCTCGAGCTGCACGGGCGTGTCATTCTCGAAGTGCAGCACGCGCGAATGGAAGATCGGGCTGCCGGTGTCGAGCTGCAGTTCGTCGGCGAGCTTCGCATCGGCCACGGCCGCGCCGACCTGCAGCACCTGCGCGCGATAGCCGTGGCCGCGTGCGGCGACCTCGTCGGAGATGCTGCGGATCGCGACGAGCGTCGATTCGTATTTCGGCGACGCGACATAGGTGCCGGAGCCGCGCGTGCGCGTGAGCACCTGTTCGGCCGTCAGCTCGCGCAGCGCGCGGTTGACGGTCATCCGCGCGACGTTGAATTCGCGCGCGAGCTCGTTCTCCGACGGCACCTGGTCGCCTTCCGCCCATTCGCCGGCATGAATGCGGGCGAGGATGAAGTCCTTGATTTCCTGATAGATCGGTGTGGTCATCGGTTGCTCCGAGAAACCCCGTCCTTCAGGACGGGGAGGAAAGGATTGCTGTTGACAGACAGCTTCTTCCGCGGGTTAGGATCACCGGCATGATCCTTGTCTACCGCTACCGCGTGAAATCGCTCAACGGACTGCTCAACAAGCAGAGCCGCGCGGTGAACTACGTCTGGAACTTCTGCAACGACACGCAGAAGCACGCGCTCAAGTGGGGCAAGAAATGGCCGACGGGTTTTGATCTGAACGTGCTGACGACCGGCAGCAGCAAGGAACTCGGGATCCATTCCGGCACAGTCAACGCGACGTGCGAGCAATATGCGAAGTCGCGCAGTCAGCACCGTCGCCCGTACCTGCGTTATCGCGGCAGGAAGTCGCTCGGTTGGGTGCCGCTGAAGGGCCGAGACCTGAAGCGCGAAGGCGATGCGTTCCGTTTCGCCGGCAACACGTTTCGCGTGTTCAACAGCCGACCGCTTCCCGAAGGCAAGATCAAGGACGGGACCAACTTTGCTCAGGATGCACGCGGTAACTGGTTTCTCAACATCGTGATCGAGATGCCTGATGTGCAGGCCCGCCCGATCCGTTCCGGTGTCGGCATCGATCTTGGCCTGAAAGACTTCGCCACACTTTCGACCGGCGAGAAGCTGCCCAATGACCAGTTCGGTCGACGAGCGGCGGAAAGGCTGGCGAAAGCGCAGCGAGCACGAAAGCACAAGCGACATATCGCGAAGCTGCACGCAAAGATCGCCAATGCCCGCGCCGACTTCCAGCACAAGCTCGCGCTCGATCTCGTGCGGCGCTTCGATTACATCGCGGTCGGCAACGTGTCGGCTGTCAAACTCGCCAGAACCAGGATGGCGAAGAGCGTCTACGACGCATCCTGGTCGTCCTTCCGAAACAAGCTCCGCTACAAAGCGATCGCGCACGGGGCCACGTTCGAGGAAGTCGACGAAAGCGGTTCGACCCAGTCCTGTTCGTCGTGCGGGTCGAAAGACAGCACGACGCGGCCGAAAGGTATCGCGGGACTGAGAATAAGAGAGTGGGCCTGCAGTAGATGTGGTGTCGAACATGATCGAGATACCAACGCTGCGTTGAACATTCTCCGATGCGGACGTGCATCGCCAGGTGTGGGAATCCTCTCCCTTTAGGGAGGGGAGGACGTCAAGGGATCACGATTCAGAGTCGGCAGCGGGCCGCCGCCGAATGCCGATCCGGCGCGCGCCCGGCGCCGAGTGTACCGGTTTCGCGGGCGCGCCGGCCCGGATTCCCCGAATGATCCCTGTTCGGCCGGCGCGCGTCCATGCGGGATTGCACAGAGCGGCCGGCCTTCGACGGCCCGCGCGCGGTCAGAACCGATGCCGGATGCCGACCGTCGCGACCACCTGCGTATGGGTCGACGAAGCCGCGACCCCCGTCACGTTCGCGAACCCGAGCGTCGCGTCCGACGGCACGCCGAACTGGTGCTGGTACACGGTTTCCGCATACACGTCGGTGCGCTTGCTCAGCGCGTAGTCGGCCATCAGCGTCACCTGGTGCCACTTCGGCCGGTGGCTGCCGGTGGCGTCGTCGTAGCGGCCGTCGGTGAACGTATAGGCGCCCGCGAACGAGACGGCCGGCGTCAAGGCATAGCGCGCGTTGAGTTCGTAGTTGTCGAAGCGCAGCGCATTCAGCGCGCCGGGCAGCGATGACGCGGCCGTCTCGTCGAACATCGTATGCGTCCACAACGCGCCGATCGTCAGCCGGTCGAACGCGTAGCTGCCGCCGGCGCCCATCACGCGCTGCCGGACGGCCGGGAAGTTCGGCGCGTCGTTCGTCGACAGTGCGCCGCCGGCCGTCAGGCCGCCGCGGTTGAGTTGCAGGTACGCGGCGCCGAGATTGACCGGCCCGTTCGCATACGACACGCCCGCGCTGTATGCGCGGTTGTTCGCGAAGCCGCCGGCCGCGTTGCCGAACCCGTACAGGCCGCCGAACTGCCAGCCGGCGAGCGTCGGGCTCGCGTATTTCACCGCGTTGTCGATGTAGAACGAATCGTCGAGGTTGTCGTTGTCGAACGGATGCGATGCGAGGTTGTTGCCGTCGCCGTTGTTCGCCATCGCGAGCGGGCCGAGATAGTCGACCACGGCGTCGTACTGGCGGCCGAGCGTCAGCGTGCCGTATCGGTCGCTCTGCAGGCCGACGTACGCACGGCGGCCGAACATCGTGTTTCGATAGGACTGCGTGCCGTTGTTCAGGTTGAAGCCGCTTTCGAGTCGAAACAGCGCATGCAGGCCACCGCCGAGATCCTCGTTGCCGTTCAGCCCGAAGACCGTATTCGACAGCAGCCCGCTGCCTTGCTGCCATGCGCTTTTGCCCGACTGGTTGTTCGTATAGGCGATACCGGCATCCAGCATCCCGTAGAGCGTGACGCTGCTTTGCGCATGCGCGGCGGCGCCGATGAATGCGAACGACAGGGTACCGACGACTGCTTTTTTCATTGAGTGTGCTTCCTGGAAAGGCCCGTTGCGACGGGAACGGCGATCCGCCGCGCGGGTCCGTGCGGACACGCGCGTGCGAATCGATGAAAGGAGGGCGCGTGACGCGTGTCACGCGCGGCGGCGGCAAACGCCGGCTAGTGCAGGAACAGGCGGATCGCGCCGAACTCGGCGGCCGGCAGTACGCGCAAGATCGACAGGATTGCGGGTGACGCTTGCGATCGCGCGACTTCGAGCTCGATGCACGCGCATCCGGTGCGGCTGTCGATCGCGGCCGTGTAGCCGTTGAGCGCGGCGCCGACGGCCTGATGCAGCTGGCGCCGCACGAGCGCGAGGTTGTCCGATTCGACGCGAATCGACAGCAGCACGAGTGCGTCCGTGGGGGAGCGGCGCCGCGAACGATCGGGCGGCAGAGTGCGTGAAGCAGCGGAATCGGTTCTGGTCGGTTTCATGGGCTCATCCCCGGTCGCAGCGAGCTCCGCACCGCGGAGATCTCGTCTTGGACATGGCCCCCATTCTAAAAATCGCCATGGCGATACGGTGTATAGAGTCGCCGCGCGCGTGCAAAGGACGCGTAAACGCACCGTGCCGCGCCGGCCAACGGCCCAACGCATGATGAGCGCGCGCTGGCCTAGTTGTCGTTGGATCAGCGGCTCAACCGACGAAGTCTAGACAGCTACCGCGGCCCGCCCGTACGCCGCGAGAGCACCATCATTCCGCCTCGTGTAATCCATAATTAATTGAAAATTAAGGAAAATCTGGCCAGCGCCTCCAATCAGCCGACAATTAGAGATAAACACGGATTGCTGGCCCTTCCCTGAAAAGGCAAAGTTGTCTGTACAACTTGGAGCATCGCCGGAACGAGCGATTTCCCAGTTGGAAAAGGGTTCACCGCGCGCAGCTTGACCAACATCCGCCCCGGTTCGTCTCTGACAAGGAACGCCATGAAGAAACTCGCGCTCAGTATTGCCCTCGCCACGCCCTTCGCGTGACGCGTCCGGCTTGATGAGCAGGCCGCATCACGTCGTGCGCAGAACTCGTTTGATACGCGCTTAATGGCTATTGACAATCCAGCCACATCGTTCTGGATCCCTAATATGATCTTCCAAGGATTTGGCCCGCTGCTGTGGGCCGGCACGGTCGAGACCGTGAAGCTCGCGGTGCTGTCGCTCGCCGCGTCGCTCATACTGGGCCTCGCCGGCGCGGCCGCGAAACTGTCGGCCAACCGCGCGCTCAAGTCGGTCGGCACGTTCTACACGACGCTGATCCGCGCGGTGCCCGATCTCGTGCTGATGCTGTTGCTGTTCTACGGGATCCAGATCCTGCTGAATGACGTGACCGACGTGCTCGGCTGGGACCAGATAGACATCGACCCGTTCGTGGCCGGCGTCGTGACGCTCGGCTTCATCTACGGCGCGTACTTCACCGAGACGTTCCGCGGTGCGTTCCTCGCGGTGCCGCGCGGCCAGCTCGAAGCGGGCTTCGCGTACGGGATGAGCGGCTGGCGCGTGTTTTACCGCATCCTGTTCCCGCAGATGATGCGCTTCGCGCTGCCGGGCATCGGCAATAACTGGCAGGTGCTCGTGAAAGCCACCGCGCTCGTGTCGATCATCGGCCTCGCCGACGTCGTGAAGGCGTCGCAGGACGCGGGCAAGAGCACGCTCGATTTCTTCTTTTTCACGCTCGCGGCAGGCGCGATCTACCTCGCGATCACGACGGTGTCCAACGTCGTGCTGCACCACCTCGAGAAGCGTTATTCCGTCGGTGTCCGGAGGCTCGCACTGTGATCGAACTCGTCGGCCAGTACTGGCAAAACTATCTCTATTCCGACGGCTACCGCTTCAGCGGCCTCGCGATCACGCTGTGGCTGCTGGTCGTGTCGATCGCGCTCGGTTTCGCGCTCGCCGTGCCGCTCGCGATCGCGCGTGCGTCGTCGAACCGCTGGATCTCCGGCCCCGTGTGGCTCTATACGTACGTGTTCCGCGGCACGCCGCTCTACGTGCAGCTGCTGATGTGCTACACGGGCATCTACAGCCTGCAGGTCGTGCACGACCACGTGCTGCTCGACACGTTCTTCCGCAACGCGATGAACTGCACGCTGCTCGCGTTCGTGCTGAACGAATGCGCGTATGCGACCGAGATCTTCGCGGGTGCGATCAAGGCGACGTCGGCCGGCGAGATCGAGGCCGGGATGGCGTACGGAATGTCGCGCTTCAAGCTCTATACGCGCATCGTCCTGCCGTCCGCGCTGCGCCGCTCGCTGCCGAGCTACAGCAACGAAGTGATCCTGATGCTGCACGCGACGACGCTCGCGTTCACCGCGACCGTCCCCGACATCCTGAAGGTCACGCGCGACGTCAATTCGGCGACGTACATGTCGTTCCAGGCGTACGGCATCGCGGCCGTGCTGTACGCGGTCGTCGTGTTCGCGCTCATCTGGGCGTTCCGCAAGCTCGAGACGCGCTGGCTCGCGTACCTCGCGCCGCGCGGCCATTGACGCATTCGCAAGATCCGCAACGAAGGACCCCGCATGTACAAGCTTACCGTTGACAACCTGCACAAGAAATTCGGCGACAACGAGGTGTTGAAGGGCGTGTCGATGAAGGCGAAGGCCGGCGACGTGATCAGCATCATCGGCTCGAGCGGCTCCGGCAAGAGCACGTTCCTGCGCTGCATCAACTTCCTCGAACAGCCGTGCTCGGGGCAGATCACGATCGGCAGCGAGCCGATCCAGACCCTGCGCGATCGCAACGGCTCGCTGCGCGTAGCCGACCAGAAGCAACTGCAGCGCATGCGCACGAAGCTGTCGATGGTGTTCCAGCACTTCAACCTGTGGGCGCACATGACGGTGCTCGAGAACGTGATCGAGGCGCCGATGGCCGTGCTCGGCGTCGGTAAGGACGAGGCGATCGCGCGGGCGCGCCAGTATCTGGAGAAGGTCGGGCTCGCGCCGCGCGTCGAGGGCATGTATCCGTCGCACCTGTCGGGCGGCCAGCAGCAGCGCGTCGCGATCGCGCGTGCGCTCGCGATGGAGCCGGAAGTGATGCTGTTCGACGAACCGACGTCGGCGCTCGATCCGGAACTGGTGGGCGAAGTGCTGAAGGTGATGCAGAAGCTGGCCGAGGAAGGCCGGACGATGGTCGTCGTCACGCACGAGATGGGTTTCGCGCGCAACGTGTCGAACCACGTGATCTTCCTGCATCAGGGGAAGATCGAGGAAGAGGGCGATCCGCAGCAGATTCTCGTGAATCCGAAGAGCGAGCGGCTCGGGCAGTTTCTGTCGGGGCGGTTGAAGTAAGGACGCGCACGGTTTCTCGCCGCCGCAAAACTGGAACGCTTAATGCTTGTCTCGCGTGATCCTTTCGATGAAGGAGCACCGCGATGAGCACGCCGACCACCACCGCTTTTTCCCACGTGAAGCCGCAGGACACCGCCTATCAAGGCGAGGGCCTGCGCGACTTCTTCCTGTACCGCGATCTCGGCATCGCCGCCGCGACGAACGGCAAGGTCGTCGCGCAACTCGTCAGGGCCAATCATGCACCGGAGGCGGGCACCGGCTGGCACCGTCACGAGGCCGAATTCCATATCGTGATCATGCTGAAGGGCTGGGCGCGCTTCATGTACGGCGAACAGGAAACGCTGGTGGCGGCCGGTGACTGCGTGCACCAGGCGCCGGGGATCGTCCACTACCTGTTCGACTACTCGCCGGACATGGAATACCTGGAGATCGTCGGGCCTGCCGACTTCAAATCGATCGACGTCGACGGGCCGTGCGCGGTGCCGGAGCCGACGCCGTGGGGCGAGGTCGGTGCGTAGCGTGCCGGCTCGGTGTGCGTTTTCGACGAACCGCCTGCATTCAGGCGGTTTTTTATTGGTGCGCCGACGTCCGCGACTTACCTTCCGCTTCCGCGTATTGATTCGAATTCCAAACGACCCCGAAGCTGAAGAACCGGAAAGAAAAGAAAGACATTCGTCAGCTTCGACCGCCGATTGGCGACGCGATGTCAAAGATCGTCAATTGCACGCCGATGCGGTGCACGGCCTGTCGATGCCCAGCGTTAAGGAGGTACCAGCCGGACCACCGGCTGACCTATCCGGGAGAGTTTCACCATGAACCGCGTCGCGAAGATCCTGACGGCCACCGCACTGGCTTGCGCCGCGCTCGTGCCGGCACTGGCCGAAGCGTATTCGCACCGCGTGTGCCACTTCGATCATCACCACCACCACCGCGTGTGCCGCTGGGTGCGGTAACCGTCGCGGTTCCCGGGGATATCCCGGACGCTTTCATCATTCAGGCAAATCAGGAGAGGACCATGAAAAAAACAATGTTGATCGCCGCGCTGGTCGCCGGCATGGGTGTGTCGATCGGTGCGTTCGCGCAGGTGCCGGCCAGCGCGCCGGCTGGCACGACCGGGCTGTGCAAGGACGGCTCGTTCTACTCGGGCGCATCGAAGAAGGGCGCGTGTGCCGGCCACAAGGGCGTGAAGACGTGGTACGGCGCATCGGCCGCTGCCGCGGCGAGCGCACCGGCCGCCGCGCCGGCAACGGCGGCTTCCGCTGCGCCGGCATCGGCCACCGACCCCGCGAAGAGCGCCGCCGCGACGACCGCGGCCGCCGCGCCGGGCGGCGGCGCGGGCAAGGTGTGGGCGAACGACGCGTCGAAGGTCTATCACTGCGCGACCGACAAGTACTACGGCAAGACGAAGCACGGCAGCTACATGTCGGAAGCCGACGCGAAGGCGAAGGGCTACCACGCGTCGCACGGCAAGGCTTGCTCGTAGCGAGCCGGCCCGGCGCGTGAGTGGTCCGCTCGCGCGTCGTCCGGATACTGCAGCAAACGTCGCCCCGCCTTTCCGGCGGGGCGATTCACTGTGTCGCTACCCGCGTTCAGTGCGCGTGATCCGATTGCGCTTCGGTCGCCGCATCGATCCCGGCCGTGCGCGCATCGAGCAGCGCGCGCAGCGTGACGTAATGGGTGCCGCTCGTGTCACCTTCCGCATCCGCGGTGCGATCGTACGGCTCGTTGTCGTGGATCGTCGCCCGCACGATCGGATAGATCTGCGTTTCCCAGCGGCTGCCGTTGAACACGCCGTAGTGCCCCACGCCCGTCTGGACATGGTGCGTCTTCAGGTACGACGGTAATCCCGAACACAGTTCCTGCGCGGCCACCGTCTGGCCTACCGCGCAGATATCGTCCTTCTCGCCTTCGACCGTCAACAGCGCGGTGCGATGAATCGCCGCCGGTTCGACGAGCCTGTCGCCCACCGTCAGTTCGCCGCGCGCGAGCGCGTACTGCTGGAACACCTTCTCGACCGTTTCCAGATAGAACTCCGCGGTGAGATCGGCCGTCGCGAAATATTCGTCGTAGAAATGCCGCAACGTATCGGCTTTCGCGGGGTCGCCTTTCGCGCGTTCGTAGTACAGATCGGCGAACGACGCCGCATGCCGGTCCGGGTTCATCGACATGAACGCGCCGACCTGCACGAAGCCCGGATACACGCATCGCTGCGCGCCGACGAAGCCCGTCGGCACCACGCTGATCAGGTTGTGCGCGAACCACTCGATCGGCTGGCTCGTCGCGAGTTCGTTGACCTTCGTCGGATTCACGCGGCAGTCGATCGGGCCGGCCATCAGCGTGAGGCTCGCCGGCTGAGCGGGATCGCCGCCGGCCGCCATCAGCGCGACTGCCGCGAGCGACGCGACGGTCGGCTGGCAGATCGCGAGCACGTGCGCGTCCGGGCCGATGTGGCGAATGAAGTCGATCACGTGCGTGACGTATTCGTCGAAACCGAAACGCCCGGCCGTCAGCGGGATGTCGCGCGGGTTGTGCCAGTCGGTGATGTACACGTCGTGATCGGCCAGCATCGTGCGCACCGTGCCGCGCAGCAGCGTCGCGAAGTGCCCGGACATCGGCGCGACGATCAGCACGCGCGGCTGGCGCCCGACTGGCCGCGCCTTGCGGAAATGCAGCAGCGTCGCGAACGGCGTGGCCGCCGCCGCTTCCTCAACGATCGGCACCGTTTCACCGTCGACGACGACCGATGCGATCCCGAACGGCGGCCGCCGGTGCGAGAACGCGCAGCATTCGAGCAGTTCGCACAGCGCGTCGACCATGCGGCCCGTCGGCGACGATGTCGCCGGTGGCCACAGCGACATCGTTGCGCGCGTCGCGGCCGCCCATGCACGCGCCGGGCGCAGGCATTCCGCAGACCATTGATAAAACGGATAGGCAAGCAGATTCATGACCTTCGCTCGTGACGCCGCATTGCAATGAACGAGGCAAGCCGTATGCCAGCTTGCGGCTGGCACGCGCGTTGCAGCAGTTCGGGAGCGCGGCGATGCGCGCGGTACGTGGTGAGCAGGGCGAAGGCGATGCGTTGCCTTGCTGGTCGGGTGCGCGACACGTGCGGCGATGCCGTGCGACGTTGCGTCAGTTCGGCGTACGGACCGCACCGGCGTGGTGCGCGGTCCGACGGCGCGTCCGTTTACGGTGCAGGGGCACGAACGATATTCTGCAGGGGAGTGATATGGAATCCAACGCACGGACGACGCTGACCATCAGCAGTCGCAATTACTCGTCGTGGTCGATGCGCGGCTGGTTGCTCGCGAAGCTGAGCGGCCTCGCGTTCGAGACGATCAGCGTGCCGATCGATGCCACGTCGCGCGCCGAGCTGCTGCTGCTGTCGCCATCGATTCTCGTGCCGTGCCTGACGCACGACGGCAACGCGGTGTGGGACACGCTCGCGATTGCCGAGTACCTGAACGAGATCCGCCCGCAGGCGCGGCTGCTGCCCGACGAGCGCCACGCACGCGCGCATTGCCGGTCGATCTGCGGCGAGATGCATTCCGGCTTCAGCGCATTGCGATCCGCGCTGCCGATGAACCTGCGCGGACATTTCCCCGGCTTCCGGATCTGGTCGCGCGCGCAGCACGACATCGAGCGGATCGTGACGATCTGGCGCGAGTGCCTGGCCGAGTACGGTGGCCCCTGGCTGTTCGGCGCGGAGATCGGCATCGCCGATGCGATGTACGCGCCGGTCGTCACGCGCTTTTTGACCTACGACGTGAAGCTCGAGCCGGATGTCGCCGAGTACTGCATGCGCGTGCTTGCGCATCCGTTCGTCGCCGAGTGGATCGACGCGGCGAAGGCCGAGCACGAAGACATCGACGAACTCGACATGGAGTTCTGACGCGCGCGATCGCGGCGCGCTTTCAATTTCACTACAGACGCACGCGACGAAACGAACGATCGACGGACCTGCGCAACTCGCAAACGTTTCACCTTGATTTCGGTTCAAAACGAGCACGAATGCCCTAAAGGGCGTTGCGCCCGATGACGTAAACAAGTCACGGGGATGACTCGCGATCGCGTGCTTCAGACGTGCGACGCGCAGTCCGCAATAACCAGCGCAGCAGGGGGATCGACTTGTGAATCGTCAGCAATCGTGGACGCGTACCGCCGCGCCCGGGGAAATCATTTACTCGGAGGGCTTCGCGGGCGAGCCCGTCATCTTCCTCATTACCGACGGCAAGGTCGAGTTGTCCACGCGCTGCGACGACAAGCGCGTGATCGTCGCGACGCTCGGCCGCGGCGAGTTCTTCGGCGAATCGGCGCTGCTCGCCGCCGAACCGCGAGCGCATACCGCGAAGGCGCTGTCGTTCTGTCAGCTCACGGTCGTGCCGGCCGGCATCCTCGATGAAGAAATCGAGCGCGTGTCCGCGCTGCTGCGTCATATCGTGCGAACGATGATCCGCCGCGTGAAGCGCAAGGACGACCAACTCGCGACCTATACGCATGCCGACTTCATGCCGGGCGTGCTGTCGTATGCGCACGTGCTGTCGCTGATGGCCGGCGCCGATGCGCGCGAATCGGGCGACACGTGGGCGCGCCGGGCGATGCAGGCGCATGCGGCCGAGACGTCCGTGCCGCTCGCCGAAGTGATCCGCAAATGCCGCGCGATTGCGGGCCATTCGCGGCCGCATGTGCTCGCGATGCTGCGACGCATGGAGAAGCTCAACCTCGTCACGATCGAAGCGGCGCAGGGCGACGCTGGTGGCGCGACTGATCACGCGACGTCGTCGGATGCGCGCCAGGTCGTCACGTTCGACGCCGCCCGCGTGATCGACCGCGCGCAGCAGGTTGCCGATCACGATCTCGACGTGTCGATCAACAGCGAACTCGAACTCATCGAACTGGCCGATCTCGAATCGCTGATCGGTGTCGACAAGACGCTGCTGCTCAACAAGCTGTCGAACGGCGAGATCGCGGAAGAAGTGTTCGCGTTCCGCAAATCGAAGGTGCTCAACTACGTCGAACAAAAGGGCGTTGCGTATTTCTCGCGCCGCAACGGGCGTCGAGGCGGCGACGTGCGCGCGCTCGAGGATCTCGTGTGGATCGACCAGCGCACGCTGTTCGACGTGATCAGCGCGTTCGATACGTACGATCTCGCGAAGCTGATCGCGAACCTCGACGATCGCGCGGTGGCCGACAAGCTGTTTTCCGTGATGACCGAGGCGCGCCGCAACGAGGTGTCGTGGGTGATGCGCCGCGAACTCAAGCTCGATCCGGTCGAGATCGAGGACATCGAACAGCGCGTGCTGGATGCCGTGCGCGCGGCGAAGGCGCCTGCGGCGGGTGCGGCGTCCGTCGCGGCGACACTGTCGTCGGATGCGTGATACGGAGGCGCGTATGGATCTGTTGACCCTGGTCGGTGTGGTGCTGGGCGGCGCGGCGATCGTGTTCGGCTTCGCGCTGGAAGGCGGGCATTTCTCGATGCTGTTCCAGTTCGAGGCGCTCGTGATCGTGCTCGGCGGCACGCTCGGCGCGGTGATGATCCAGAACACGTGGGCGCGCTTCTTCGACGCGGTGAAGCAGTTGCGGCTCGCGTTCGTGAGGGCGCGCGAGGTCGATCGCAAGAACCTGTCCGACCTGCTCGAATGGGGCGACCGCGCGAAGCTCGACGGGCTGCTCGCGTTCGAATCGATGGACGTGAGCGGGATTCATCCGTTCGCGCGGCGCGGGCTCGAACTGCTGGCGAACGGCGTGTCGACCGCGGTGCTCGAAGATGCGTTGCAGCGCGAACTCGATGCGTACGAACGCAGCCGCCTCGCCGCCGTGCGCGTGTGGCAGCAGGCCGGCGGCTATGCGCCGACCTTCGGCATTCTCGGCTCGGTGCTCGGGCTCGTGCAGGTGACGAGCCATATTCTGGAGCCGGCGCAGCTCGGGCCGGGTATCGCGATGGCGTTCGTCGCGACGCTGTACGGGCTCGCGTTTGCGAACCTCGTGTTCCTGCCGCTGTACGGCAAGCTGCGCGCGCAGATCGATAGCGAGATGCGGTTTCGCAAGCTGTATCTCGACGGCTTGCTCGCGATCTCGCGCAAGGAGTCGCCGCATACGATCGAGACGCGGTTGACCGGTGATGTGCGTGGGCGCGCGGCGGAATCGCTGGCGTGATGTTCGTGTGCTTAGTGCTTACGCCTGGGCCTGTATCTGTACCGTTTGACGAACCCGGATTTCCGACAGCATGACTGCTCGAACTGACGGCGCATCCGCTGCCGATCGCGACGATCACGAACTCGAAGGCGCGCAGTCCGGACGCTGGCTGATTTCGTACGCGGATCTCATCACGACGCTGATGGTGCTGTTTCTCGCGCTGTATGTGCTGCAGCTCGCGAAATACAACGCGCTCGATGCGCGGTATCAGACGCTTGCGCGGCAGGCTGGAGGTGCTGTGACTGCTGTTGTTGATGCCGCCAAGTCCGAGCCAGCGCCGCCATGGCTCGCGTTGCTTGATTCGTTGAAGTCGAATGGACGCATTTCATTGGTGAAGGCGACGCATGGCGTCGAGATCGGTATCGACGCGAAGATTCTGTTCAACGTCGGCGATGCGCGTTTGCTGCCCGATTCGTCGCCGGTGCTGAACCAGATCGCGCAGGCATTGAGTGCGCATGCAACCGCCGACATCCTCGTCGAAGGCCACACGGACAGCGTGCCAATCGCGAACGCGAAATACGAATCGAACTGGGAGCTTTCGTCGGCGCGCGCGGGGAGTGTGGTGCGCTACCTGACCGAGCGCGGTGTCGCGCCGCATCGGCTGGCGGCGATCGGGCGGGCCGATACGCAACCGCTCGTCGCGGGGGACGATGCGGCTTCAAGGGCGCGAAATCGGCGCGTCACGATCTTCGTTGCGTATTGATCAACGCCTCGTATTTGTGTTGTTCCTTGTGCATATAGGCGGCCGCATATGCCCGCTCTTTAACAACATAACGAATCTCGAATGATCGCTATCTGAAATCAGCGATGCGATTCTGCGCCCGCCTGCCGATAACCCGATCTGGCTCAGACCGAGCGGTTATCGAGGGTTCCCCATGCATTTCTGGCGCAAGCTTTCCATTCAGAACAAGCTGATTCTCAGCATGACGAGTTGCCTGCTCGTGTTCGTCGCGATTTCGAGCGGGCTCAGCGTTCGTTTGATCGGCAACGCGGTGCGGGAGCGCGTCGTCCACGAAGAACTGCCGACCGCCGTCAACGGCATCCGCGCCGACGTGCAGCGCCAGATGGCCGGACCGATCGCCGCGTCACGCATTCTGGCGCGCGATGCGTTCCTGCTGCAATGGGAAGCCGACGGTGAACCCGACGCGGGCACGCGCAACTGGATCCAGCTCGCGAAGAACGTGAAGGACGAGCAGAAGGCCGCGTCCGTGCAGTGGGTGTCGGTGAAGAGCGGCAACTACTACAACGAAGCCGGCCTGCAGCGGAAGGTGACCGACAAGGATCAGTGGCTGACCAGCTTCCTGTCGTCGGGCAAGGCGTACGACGTGAACATGGATCGCGAGGTGACCGTCGGCGGCTACATGATGTTCATCAACAGCCGCGTGGAACTCGACGGCGTGCCGATCGGCGCGGCGAGCATGAGCTTGTCCGTCGATGCGCTCGCGAAGGGCATCTCGGCTTACCGGATCGGCGAGACCGGGTTTGCGTACCTCGTGCGACCCGACGGCGCGATCATGATGCATCGCGATACGTCGCTGATCGACGGCAAGCATTTTCTGAAGGACGAGCCGGGGTTGCCGGGCGATGCGTCGTCGACGTTGCTTGCCGGTAAGCCGTATGCGTACCTCAGCTACGAGGGTGATGGCGGCGCGCGCTTCATCGCGACGTCGTTCATTCCGGAGCTGAATGCGTATGTGGTCGTTCAGGTGCCGCAGGCCGAACTGCTCGGGCCGGTGACGCGCGCGATCCGCAGCGCGGCGCTGGTCGCGGCGGTGGTGGGGCTTGGGGTTGCGCTGCTCGTGATCTGGCTGGTGGGGCGCGCGATTGCTGCGCCGATTCGTCGGGCTGCTACGCTGCTGTCGGAGATTGCCAGCGGTCAGGGCGATTTGACGCGCCGGATGACGGTGGAGAGCCAGGACGAGATCGGGCAACTGTCGGACGCGTTCAATCGGTTCGTGTCGTCGTTATCGACGCTGGTTCATCGGATTCGGGCGGCTTCGGCGTCGATTGCGACCGGGTCGGCGCAGATTGCTTCGGGGAATGCGGATCTCAGCGAACGCACCGAAGGACAATCGAGCAACCTGGAGCGGACGGCTTCGTCAATGGAAGAGATCACGGCCGTGGTGCGCAACAACACCGAGACGGCGACGACGGCCGCGAAGATGATCAATGGCGCGGCGGATACGGCGGCGCGTGGCGGGCAGGTTGTGGGGGAAGTCGTGACGACGATGGAGCAGATCAGCGACGCGTCGCAGCGGATCTCCGAGATCATCGTGATGATCGACAGTATTTCGTTTCAGACGAATATTCTGGCGTTGAATGCCGCGGTGGAAGCGGCGCGGGCGGGGGAGCAGGGGCGTGGGTTTGCTGTTGTCGCTTCGGAAGTGCGGAATCTGGCGCAGCGTAGTGCGCAGGCGGCGAAGGAGATTAAATCGCTGATCGAGCATAGCGCGGGGACGGTGGGTGCCGGGTCGCGGCTCGTTAGTGAGGCGGGGAAGGTGATGAGTGATGTTGTCTCGCAGGTGCAGGGCGTTAGCGCGATGATGAGCGAGATTGCCGAGGCTAGCCTGGAGCAGAGTGCGGGGATCGATCAGATTGGGGATGCGGTGCAGTCGCTCGATCAGATGACGCAGCAGAATGCGGCTTTGGTCGAAGAAAGCGCGGCGGCCGCGGAGAGTTTGAAGCGGCAGGCGGCGGAATTGACCAAGCTGGTTTCGGCTTTTAAGGTGGATGAGTAAGGGTTGGTTTTTGGTTTGGAATTGATTTGCATTACGTGAAAGCGATGTCTGGATGACTGGATCCGACCCACTTGGTACATTCGACCAGACACCGAGGATCGTTGGTAATTTTCCGAGACACCGACGTGTGATCGGGAAGCCGACATGTGCATACTGCGCCTCCAGTGCGGCGGCAGTTAATCGCGCTTCCTTCTCGGTTATCGCAAATGTGCGTCATTCAGATACATACTGGCCAGAGCGTTCGCAGATTTTTCGCGAATACCTGGAGATGCAAGTACAATTGCATAGGTGGGCAGGCTTCATCTACCTTGCAAGAACTGTGGATCGCCCAGATATCGAAATAGGTAATTTGAGAAGATTAAAATGCGGCCCAAAAATTCAACCCCGTATTTAAGTGAAGATCAAGAGAAAACATTTCGTGCACAATCGTGGTCGTACTTTTCACTTCATTCCGCGCAACGGATGCAGAGTTTTCAGTTTTACATTACGCTAGAGACTGCATTGATAGGGGGTGCAATTGTTATTGCAAAATCAGATGGCGAGCATCAGCACTGGATGGCATTGCTGAGTGCGATGGTTTCTCTTCTAAGCTTCACATTCTGGAAGCTCGATGGTCGAACACGTGTGCTCATAAAAAACGCGGAATCTGCACTTAGATTTCTCGACGGCCAGCACGACTTGCCAAACATAAATGCTCAACCCCATCCTGTTTTTCTCTTTCAAATTGATGGTGTGGATAATTCATCTGTCAAAAACATATGGAATATAAATTTAAGTTATTCAAAATGCTTTAATATTATATTTGGAGTATTTGGGTTTGGTGGTTTTGCATGCGCATTGCGATATATTCTGACAAGCAAATTTATAAATTTGTTTTGAGGGGATATTAAGTGGAAAATAAAATAGCATAGCCACCGCCTGCGTTTGCTTCGGGCGGTGACTCATGTGATGTATTTGTTGCTATATCACATATTTTATCGAATCGTGAGTTGAGGGTTGGTCACTTTCCAAGCAAACGCAGACCGAATCTCTCCATAAGAAGCTTTAGCACTTGCGCGCTTGCATAAGAGGCGTAACGTTGAGCGTCGTCAGCTTTGGTGGGGTCCGCGAAATCACATACTCCTTTCAATGCAAACGCCAACGGCTGCGGCTTCGACGCAATTGCTGCCGCCGCATAGAGACCATAAATCTCCATCTCTACCCCTATCAAGTCCCTATGTTGCTCCTTGATCTCCTCAATCACGCGCCCATCAGCTAAAACCGCAGAGCCTGACGCGACTGGTCCTATGAGGATTTTAGGAATGCGCGGAGCGTCTTCGAATCCTGCAGCAATATTTGTCATCGCAGTCGAATCCGAACGCAACTGCTCGAGATGCCGTCGAATAATTGACGGTGCAGGTAAATGGTGCGGAGCGACTGCAAAGCGCGGACCTTCTTTGCCGATGACGTGCTTCCCACTTTGAAAGTCCCATGCCGGATCCGCGAGTAATACATCGCCGATGCCTGTCTTCTGACGCACTCCGGCGCATATCCCACACATAACGATTATCCTCGGCCGCATAAGTGAAATCACATTGGCGCTCAAGAGTGCGGTCGAGACCATGCCCATGCGTGGCGCAAACGCCGCGGCTACGGTAATCGATTTCCCATCGATCTCGAAACTCCCGTCCCGCACAAACGTCAGATCGTCTATTGGTCTTGAGGCCTGCCAGTTCCAGGGCAGCTTCAGGACTTGTTCGAGCTCAGGTTTCTCAAGCGCGCAGACGATAGCCAGATCCAATCCATATGTTGGAGACGTGAGATGCGACTGTCGCCCTTGCTCAAGCAAGTATCGCGCACAATTCACCGCCTTACTTACCCACTCGTCATCAGTTGCTGAGTAGTGTAGGAGATGCCAAGTCCAGTCTTCGAACTGCCTTGCAGATTCAGCCGCAATCGACAAATCTGCAGTTATGCCCAGGATTGTGGCAGGCTTTTGATAGTCGTCTCCCTCGCGTAGGTCAAAAAGCAAATTCAGAGAATGTTGTACATCTGGGTCGGAATGGGGCCACATTGGTAGCATGATGTCTAGAATCATCAGATCATACTTCACGACCTCCATCTTGTTACGAGCGTCAGACGCACTGGGGACTATATCTACCTGATCATGATTTATCCCGATATCCTTAAAAGACGAAATTAATCGCCCATAACGCCTCGGCTCATCGTCAACAATCAGAATTTTCAATTCTTGTCATCCTTATCGATTCTGATTTCCCGTAGAACGGTCGAGAGGGAATCTTTCCATTCATCATATGATGAATTGTAATGCAAAACACCTTTTAAAAAATCCGGAAACTCAGTCATAAGTTCAGATCTCATCTGTGATAAATCCATGTGCTTGCCAGTTTCCCGAAGAAAAGCCTCGTAGCCGGTGATCACGATGGTTGGACATTTCAAATCGGCCAAGGCCATGTATCGGAGAATTTCGATACCCCCGAAACCTTGTGGCCGACCACCATTTTCGCGTTCGCCGATGTCAAATGTCGGCAACGACATATCGAGTAGCAGGAGATCGGGCAACATATCTTCAAGTTCATCTAATGCCGAGTTCACGGAACGTGCTGCAACAATTTGCAGATCATTTGCCACACTATGGAGGAATCTTTCAATGTGGAGAAGTTTAGGCGCTTCATCTTCCACAATGAGTACGTGGGGCCGTCTCATGCCGGCTCCAACTCGGGAGTGATCTGGCGAATTGACATAGCGTACACAATATTCAGGAAAAACTGCCCGTCCGGTGTAAATCCGAAATCAATGGCCCCTTTAGCTGTCTGACGAACAACAGCAGCGAGCTTGAAGAAGCCGCTCTCGCCTTCTTTTCTTGTTCTAGGCTCGATTTTCCCGAGCGCTATCAGGTTCCTCGTCTCCGAGAGCTTTCGCTCGCGAACATGTCGGTTTTGCATCTTGCTTTCGCTCTGGACATTTATGGTGAGCGAGCCGCCTACTATGTCTAGGCCGACGCAGATTTTTACTTTCGGAGACTTTAATCCGGAGTGTGCTCTTGCATTGTCTAGCGCGACAAAAATCACATCGTGAACAAATATCAGCGTCGATGCCATCATCAAGTGATCGCTATTTTCAACCTCGGTTTCAATTATAGGTTCGAAAGCGCGCTGACATCGAAGAGCCGAATCCGTGGCTACACGGACGACCTGGTCGAGCGTAAACAGACGCATGTGGGCGCTCAGGTCCGCCCGAGAGAACCAGGCGGCGGCTTCATCCAGCTTTCTCTGGACTTCAGCAGAACATCTGCCAATCGCCATATCGAGTTCTAGGAACGCCTGATCTCCTTCCACACACCGTCGAGCCGCCACCCTCAACTCGTCGGACGCTTCCACTATTTGTGTTTTTAGATCTTCCGAAATAAAGCGGCGTGTGTTAGCGAGTGATTTCTCCAGCGACGCCCACAGTAGTGCAATCAGCGTTACTACAAAACCTGATATTCCAGCGTCGTGCCTGCTAATCGTTCTTGCTATCGCCACCATGTGGGCAGGTAGATCGAGGGACAAGAGTCCATCGGGTTTTTCGTGCGAGCGGACGTGAAAACGCGTTTCTTTAGCTGTCAGGAGAACGTCATCGAATTTGGTGGCAAATTTTTTAAGGGCGTCATCGAGAGTATTTTTTTCGATATCGTTGCTTTCGTGGAATTTTTCTAACCAATAATCATTGCGATGATATTCCGATGACTCGGATTTTCGCGTTGTTATCAACTGAGAAAATTCCAATGGCCCTCTTATCAGACCTATGAAGGATTGGTGCCGGATGCGCTTGCTTAGATAAAAATCAAGGCCGAATATCGGATTATTTGCAAATTCCGTAGCGGCTCGACGTAAAAGCGTATATAGAACGGCGTCCGCTTCGCCTTGCGCCAAAAGAGGTTCGTTTGGTGCTAATGCCGCGCTCTCAATTTCGCTTAATACGTCGTCAAAGTCTCCTTCCTCAGTCACGTCAATGCCCAGCAAATCCTGATAGCGAGCGAAGTCCTCCGCCAGTTCCTTTACCGCCCATCGGGTGAATGCATCTGTATCGACATGAAGCCGAGTGCGATCAACCAGCCACTGCCCTTCGTCAAGCGCTAGTTGGTTTGATATCGACATCACCTCGTCTTCGTAGAGACTAGAATTCTCGGGGTCAAGAATTCGGAGAGAGGCGCAAATGGCTTGACGCTCTTCCATTATTGCCCGAGAGCCCTTCAGAATGCGTGCCACATCTAGAATGTTTGGCATGCATACCTTCTGCATAAAATATATTAGTTCATGCCTATTGAACTGCCGCTCGAACTCAATCAATTCAGAAGGTCGGCTAACATCGAGCTTTTTTAACGCTCGCCCCGTAGCGAACCTGAGCAGTGATGCAGTGACATCGGATCCATCCACAAGCCACAGTTGATGCAATGCGATTGAAGGCGCCAATGGGTTTTCGACAAGAGAAAAGTCGGGCCACTTCAAGGCGCCTATACTGCTAACAATTGGAAGAGCCTCTGCGTAACCGTCGTCGATCGCTCCCTCAGCAGCAAGCAGAGATACCACACTCTGCTTGTCCCCGTTTGCATAGTACCCGTGTAGCAAGACCGGCGCGTAGATCGACCGCAACGCACGGTGAAAATTCGGAGGTCTCGCAGCCAAGGTGCTGATAGCAAACGAAAATGCACCTTTTCGTAGATATCCAACGGCGGCTAGGATGGCCGCTCCGGGGCTACTAAGCCCATCAGCCCAACCGTCCGGATTATGCAAGCAGGTCCACGCAGCTTCCGTTTTGCCGGCTTGGCCGTAGCTACCAAGCATGGAACTCACGCCGTCCGCTGAAGGCTCAAGATCTTCGATGCCTCGCGACGGACTATTTAGCGATATGAGCCATGGTCGCCACTCTTCATCTGGGTTACTTCGTTTCAACTGGGAAAGCATTTCCAGCAGCCCTGACGCGGCACTGAGGCCCCGAAGATTCAGCGAAAGCTTGACGATCCGCGCGTAGCTCTCGGCGAAATCGTGCTGTCGGCTAAAAACAGCACCAATAAGCTCAGAGTACTCGTCAATTCGCGTAGCAGCACTAGAAGGCTTTATGCCGTGTGCGCAAGCCAATCCGTCATAGATTAAATCCCATGGATCAATGGCGCTTAACGACTTCGGGCGTCGGCGATAAGCTCGGCGCGCTGCTGCCACGCGTCCCGCGAAGAGAAGGTCCGAGACATTGCGCTGACGTGTTGGAAGAGGAGGATCTAGCTGTGCGTTGGCTAACCGCACAATAAGCTGTTTGACGCGAAAGTCTTCGATGTCAGGTAGCCGGCGCAGACATCGAAGTAGCACATCCCATAAGGATCGAAATTTCTTGTTCTTCACAATCTCTTGTGCGACAGTGACCTGCCCCCGGTTTTAGTCCGGACTGCAGTTAGAGTCCGAGGTTAAAAACTGCTGCTTCGCGTCGTGCGCCCGGGCGAACTGCACAGGCGTCAGATAGCCGAGCGAACTATGAGGCCGCTCGGTGTTGTACTCGATACGCCATTCCTCAATCAGCCGCTTGGCGTGGCGCATTGAGACGAACC